>JAITQK010000052.1 GCA_031288975.1 Treponema sp.
CCCCCCCCCCCCCCCCCGACAGCACAATAACGTGGCACGAACATGAGTCTTATTTTGCATACTTTTATCTTCTCCCTTTTACGCGCTCAATAGAACGCTTAAATTTTCATAATGCGACTAAAGCCACATGTATAGCCTAACCTTACAGGTGAACTATACTGAGATTAAATCATCTATCAAATTTTTTGTCAAGCCAATTTTCCAGTAAAATCCTTTTTTTTAATCTCATCTTACGCACAAGAAGAAGACAGTCCGCAGATTACACGGATTAATGCAGATTTCCGCCAAAAAATCTTGTCTTATCCGCGAAAATCAGCAAAATCTGCGGACTCTTTTCTTCGTTTTTTGTAATCATGCGTAACATGAGTTAATAAACAAACGTAGGTGTGGCGGCTTGGCCAACACAGGGGACAGGCTTGCCCAGACTACCGCCATAGTTTCACTGAGGGCATGGTGGGTGAGCTTGCCGAACCGCTCCCTTCGACTAAGGCCACGTCAGAGTGAGGAGGACTTCCCCTTTGACATTAAGGGCTGATACGCTACTATTAAAATGTGGCAAGGGCTTAAGTGGTGTAAACTAAGGAGTGTTGATTGTATGGATGAAAGCAGTTTTATACTGGGGGTTGACCTTGACGGGGTGGTGGGGGATTTTTACAGCGCCATGCGGCGGATCGCGGCGGAATGGCTCCATAAGCCCCTGGAATCCCTCACTGAAGAGGTAAGCTATGGGCTGGAAGAGTGGGGGATTGCCGAATATGGCGGGTATGACCGGCTGCACCGTTTCGCCGTAACCCAGCGGAACCTGTTCCGGGATATGCAGCCTATCAAGGACGCGCCGGCAGTACTGCGGAAGCTCTCCAACCGGGGCATCCGGATCCGCATTATCACCCACCGGCTTTTTCTCAAACATTCCCACAAGGCATCTATCACCCAAACGGTGGATTGGCTTGATTCTTACGACATACCTTATTGGGACCTCTGTTTTATGAATGATAAGGGGGCTGTCGGCGCTCACATGTATATTGATGATGCGCCTTCCAACATCATCCCCCTGAGAGCACATGGGTGCAGGACCATTGTGTTCACCAATTCAACCAACCGGCAGCTTCCGGCTCCACGGGCGGATTCCTGGCAGGATGTGGAGCGCCTTGTGACCGAGGCCCTGGAAGAATGGACCACCGGAACACTGGACCTCTTTGGCGCCGCGGATTTCCGTGCCTGATATAGTCCTTGCCACCATTAACGCCAAATGGATACACCCCTCCCTGGCGCTCCGTCTCCTCAAAGCGAATCTGGAGGCTTACGAAAACCGCGCCGAAATCCTCGAATTCGCCTTACGGCAGCCCCTGACTGAAAAAACCGGTCCCATTCTTGGGGCTGCCCCCCGGATTCTGGCTTTCTCAGTTTCTATCTGGAACCATAAGGCGACCGTGGAACTGCTGGAGGCCCTGAACAAAGCCTGGGCTAGGGCGGCAAGGCCGGTGATCATCCTGGGCGGGCCGGAAGCGTCGTACCTGCCAGCGGAATCGGCGCTTATCCACCATGCTGATTGGGTGGTCCGAGGTGAAGGGGAACTGGTATTCCGGGAATTGTGCGGATTAGTGCTGGAAAACGATGGGGCCTATGGCGGAGCTTCAGATAGCAGCGCACAGGACTGGACCGAAGGTATAAAAAACCTGCCATCGGTGAAGGGCGTTCACGGCAAGCTCATTGAGGCCCATCTGGTGGATACCGCGTCCATTGATCCGGGGTACCGGCTGTATACCGAAGAAGACCTTTGCCGTAAACTGACCTATATAGAAGCCTCCCGGGGCTGCCCTTTTGGTTGTGAGTTTTGTCTGAGTTCCAGGCACGGTGATGCCCCAGAACCAAGGGTCCGGGAATTTCCCCTGGAACCCTTCCTGAGGGAAATGGAGGAACTCATCCGCCGGGGGGCACGGTCCTTCAAATTTTTGGACCGTACCTTCAATCTGAGCATTAAGCGTTGCCAGGGGATCATGGAGTTTTTGCTGGATCACCTGAAACCGGAAATGTATGTGCACTTTGAGATGGTTCCCGCCCGGTTTCCCCTGGAACTGCGGGAACTCCTGTGCCGCTTCCCCGCCGGATCATTGCGGGTGGAAGTGGGGATTCAGACCTTCAATCCCCACACAGCGGCCCTCATCGGACGGCCCAGTGATCCAGAAGGGGAACTGGAGGTCCTCGCATTTCTCCGGCAGGAAACCAAGGCCATAGTACATGCCGACTTGATCGCTGGATTACCAGGAGAAGATATGGTCTCCTTTGCCGCCGGCTTTGATCGTCTCTGGGAGGTTCGACCCACGGAGATTCAAGTGGGTATCTTAAAATACCTCCCGGGCACGCCGATTATCCGGCACAACGAAGCCTTTGGGATGCGCTATGCTTTGGACCCGCCCTACGAGGTCCTGGAAACCGCAGCCCTTTCGGTCCAGAACCTGGACCGGATAAAAAACTTCGCCCGTTTCTGGGAACTCATCGTCAACCGGCGGGCCTTCGCGGACCTGGGGCCTGGGCTGTTCCCCGAGGGAGAAGCCATATTCAGCCGTTTTATGGCACTGTCGGATTGGCTGTTACTGCGCTTTGGCCGGAATTGGGGGATTGACCAAAAGGAGCTGCGGAAGGCCCTCGAACTCCATCAAGTGGATACCCCTTGCCTTTTTCCCTGAAAATGTATTATTATACCTAAGATAATTTTTATCCTAAAGGAGTAAGTAATGAAACGATGTGTGATCGCGGCCTGCTGTGTGCTGTTCGCGGTAAGTGGTGTGTTTGCCGGGGCTAAGAAGGAAGGGGCAAAATCTGATGGGGCGACTTCAAATGCGGCAACCTCAACCGATAAGTCCCTCGAAAACGTGTTGGCCAAGAAAAAATTGGTCCTGGGACTGGACGATTCTTTCCCGCCCATGGGGTTCCGCAATGAAGCCAACGAGATCGTGGGGTACGACATTGACCTCGCCCGGGAAGTCTGTTTCCGACTGGGTATTGAACTGGCGCCCCAGCCCATTGACTGGAACGCTAAGGAGCAGGAACTGGCAACCGGGGAAATCGACTGTATCTGGAACGGTTTTACCATCACCGAAGAACGGAAGCAGGCCCTGACCTTCACCAGGCCTTATCTGAAAAACGCTCAGGTGATAGTGGTCAAGACCGACGCGCCCTACACGACCCTGGCGGACCTGTCGGGAAAGAAAGGGGGACTACAGGCGGGGTCTTCCTCGGTGGATGCCCTGGAGGACGCGCCGGATTTTAAGGCAAGCCTTACCGAGGTGATTGAATACAAGGATTACCTCACCGCCCTGATGGACCTGGATGTGGGGGGCGTTGACGCGATCATCATCGATCTCGTCGTGGCCAATGACAACATCAACCGGTCTGGGAAAGCCTTCCGCATTCTGGAGGAAACCTTGGGGGCCGAGGAATTCGGTATTGGATTCAGGAAAGGCGACCTCGCCTTGGCGAATAAGGTCTGGGAAACCCTGGAAGCCATGGCCAAAGACGGAACCCTTGCCCAGATCACCACCACATGGTTTGGCACTGATATTTCCATCATTGGTAAATAAGCGCCCATGACCCAAATGCTCGGCATCATGCTTCAGGGGGCGGGAATATCTCTGGAGGTGTTCTTTCTGACCCTGCTCTTTGCCCTGCCCCTGGCCATGCCGATAGCACTGGGGCGTATGTCGAAAAACTGGGCGCTCCGCAACATCATCAATCTGTACCTTCTGATCATGCGCGGAACGCCCCTTATTTTGCAGCTCATCTTTATCTACTTTGCCCCCAAGTACCTCTACAAGTTCCTCAACGACAACCTCAGTACGGTCATCCATGCGCCGGGGTTCTGGCAGGGGGTCAAGTTCGTGCTGTCCTACAACCGGTTTACCGCAGTGGTCATTGCCTTTGTGCTGAATTACGCGGCCTACTTTGCCGAGATTTACCGGGGCGGGATAGCGTCCATTGCCAAAGGCCAGTACGAAGCGGCCAAGGTCCTGGGCTTCACCGGTTCCCAGACCTTTGGGCGGATCATCCTGCCCCAGGTTATCAAACGGATCTTACCAGCCACAGGCAACGAGGTGATTACCCTGGTTAAGGACACCGCCCTTGCCCAGACCATCGGGGTTGCGGAGCTGTTCCACGTGGCCCAGAACGCGGCAGCCCGGGAATTCTCCACCATGCCGATTTTTGTCGCTGGGATCTTCTATTTTGTGATGAACTGGGTGGTTTCCCTGGTGTTCGCCTGGTATGAGAAAAAGCTGTCCTACTATTCCTAAACTAAGGGGAACCCTAGAAAAAAAATGGAAATAATCAAGGTCGAAGGGCTTTCCAAATCCTTTGGGAACCTCCAGGTACTCAACAGCCTCTCCTTTGCCGTGGAGCAAGGTGAAGTAGTGGCGATTATCGGCCCCTCAGGATCGGGAAAATCCACCTTGCTGCGGGCCATAACCCATCTGGAACTGATCGACCAGGGCAGCATTACCCTGGCCGGTTCGGTGATGGTGCAGGACGGTGTCTACGCACCATCGGAAGTGCTCCGCCGAGTTTGTCTCAAGGTGGGGCTGGTGTTTCAGAATTTCAACCTTTTCCCCCATTTCTCGGTGATGCGGAATATCACGGAAGCCCAGATTCGGGTGTTGCGCCGGAACAAGCAAGACGCCGAAGCGCGGGCTATGGCCCTTCTTGCCAAGATGGGGCTTACCGACAAAGCGGCCAGTTATCCCTGCGAATTATCCGGAGGCCAGCAGCAGCGGGTTTCCATAGCCCGCGCCCTTGCCCTGGATCCCCAGGTACTCTTCTTTGACGAACCCACTAGCGCCCTGGACCCAGAACTGACCGCTGAGATCCTCAAGGTTATCCGCACCCTTGCGGCGGAAAAGATGACCATGGTGATTGTAACCCACGAAATGGCCTTTGCACGGGATGTGGCTGACCGGGTCCTCTTCATGGACGGCGGCTCCTTCATTGAATCCGGCCCTGCGGTGGAGGTCATTGACCATCCCCAACAGGAACGGACCAAGGCGTTTTTGAAGCGATTTACCCTTATATAGTGTTTTTCCTCTCAGGACGTGATGGGCCGCCGCAATGATATCCGTACTGGGTCGCGCTGTAGTGTAACTCGGTATGGTACTCTCCATGTTCGATTTAACTTCTGTTTCACTTGCACCGTTTCTAGGCTCGGCTGATTGCAGGAACATATCACTATAGTGCAGCTTCTTCTGTATCCGTTCAAGGTGTCATTGCTCGTATTTCTCATCATAGACCAGAGCATAGTAGGTGGCATTGAGGGAGACGCCTTTTGTTCCGGTGAGGCGTTGGAAGGAGGCTTAGAGCTTAGGGTGCTGCGTGTCAAGAGCATATCAGCAAATTAAAGAGAAAAAACAGCAAAATATGATAAAAAGGCTTGATAAATTAAATAAACGTGCTATATTGAATTTATACGGATAAAGACCGGCACATCATACTTTAGGTATGGGGAGTTTATTAAAAGAAAGGCGGACTTGAAGACTTGAGCACTATGGACCTGATTCGACACATGAGCCTCGTGCAGACCTCGCCCAAACAAACAAATCAAATTATAAGCCACTGATCGGCTTTGTCAAGTACCCCGTAATCATTCTTGCTTCTTTTTTCTTTTCGCACAAAAAGTCGGCTGCTCCCATAGTGGAACAGCCGGCTTTTTGCGTATTGGCGCTGCCAATCGCGAGAATTCCCGCGGGGGGAACAGACAGCAACATCCGGCCGTTCCTGCCAACGGCCAAACACAAGGAGCTAATCTTGAAAAAGACTAGGCACCCATTACCTAGAGTTTGCAGAACAAACTCCCAAGCTAAGACGCGCAGTGTTTTAGCCGGCCTTGCCGTCCTCTTACTGGCGGCAATGTTCACCTTTACCGCTTGTCCCACCGACACTGAGGACGACGGCGACGACGACAACGCGGTCACCCTCGTGGAACTCACCGCCGGAGCAGCGGTTAGCGCGGCAGCCACTGATACCAGCAAGGCCGTTACCTTTACCGGCGCAACCGGCCTTACCCTTACCGCCGCCGACTTCGCGGTAACCACAGGCGGTACTATTTCCACTGTGGTCGTGGCCTCTGGCACCGCGACCGTAACCGTAACCTTTGCGGCCAACACGGATACAACGGCCAAGACCTACACCGTGTCTATCGCAGCAGCCAGCACGACAATCAAGGGCAGCGCGAAAGTCACCATTACCCAGGCGGCAAAAGGGTTCGAGACCGTAGCGGAGCTTACCGCGCATCTTGCGACGCTGTCCACCGGTAGCGCCGCCATACCTACCCGCGTGCCCCTGACACTTGCGTTCAACACCGGCGACACCGTACCGAGCGGGCAAATCCCGTGGGCGGAAATTAACACGGCGGTTGCGAATAGCAAGAAGTACGTGATCCTTGACCTCAGCGCCAGCATCGCCGCGCACGATACAACCGCCAACACGATAGAGGGCAGCTACGACAGCGACGACGAGGAATATTACGAGCTATCAGGCAATTACTTCAACATCATTGGGAACAACACCTACATCAAGGGCATTACGCTGCCCTCCACACTGACCAGCATTGGAGACTACGCTTTCGTCGAGTGCAGCGGCCTTACCAGCGTGGACATACCGGGCAGCGTTACCAGCATTGGGGTCGGCGCTTTCGGCTGGTGTAGCAGCCTTACGGCATTTACAGTGGCAGCGAGCAATACCGCCTACTCCTCCGCACAGGACGGTATACTGTACGATAAAGACAAAATGACCATCATTAGCGTACCTGGGGGAAAAAGCGGTATACTAAACAACCTGCCGAATACGCTGACCAGCATTGGGGATGAGGCTTTCGCTGATTGCAGCGGCCTAACCAGCGTGACCATAGGGGCAGGCGTTATCAGCATTGGGAAGAGGGCTTTCTACGATTGCGACGAACTTACCACCGTCATCTTTGAGGAGGGAAGCAACATCACATCGTGGAATACCTATACGTTCCCCTACGGCGACAACCTGTGGACGGCGTATAACACCGCCAACAAGCCGGGTATCTACATCCTCAGCGGCTCCAACTGGACGAAGCAGCCATAGCCGCCCGCCTTCGCGTCCTCTGCGAGCGTCATCGTGTTGGTGCCGTTCACAGGTTAGACGCTTCCCGCCGCGCCTCTGCTACCTGTCAGCGGCGTGGCGGGAACCCAAAACCGGCCATTGGTACCTATGGATGGCCTGTTTTTGATGAGAAAGAGGTCATTGTTGAAAGACAGGGACTTATTGTTGAAGGACAATGACCCGTTGTCTAAACAATGTCAACGGGTTAGGAAGAATATCAACCACATTGCGTCACAAAAGCTCGTGAAAGGAGGAAATAGGAGAAACCTTTCAAGATGACCTTATGAGGGCCGTTGGAAACGACGCACCTCATCCAGAAAGACAGAGCAAGTCACTGGAAGCGAGTCTTGCATGGGCCTCGGCGACGAGGTTTGTGAAGCGTAGACAGCGAGTGCAAAAGCCGTGTGATAGAGCCTCGAAA
>JAITQK010000075.1 GCA_031288975.1 Treponema sp.
AGAATATCAACCACAAAGTATCGCAAAGTTTCACAAAGTAAGATAGAGAAAGGAATACTTTGTGCGACTTCGTGTAACTTAGTGGTTAATCTTCCTTTATAATATCGCTTAACCTGTTGGCATTGCTCTTCTAACTACTAAAAGGAGTAGTGCTATCGTATAAAGTTAAAACAAGTTCGGAAACAAAGGAAACTACTCACTACTCATGCGTTCCGGCAGGATGATACAGACCACGGTTCCTCCACCGGTCTGGTTTTCAAGGGTGATGGAACCCTTAACCGCTTCTACAAAACGTTTGCTGATAGAAAGGCCGATTCCGGTGCCTGTGCTTTTGCTGGTAAAGAAAGGATCAAATATCCGTTTCATATCCGCCTCACCTATCCCCATTCCCCGGTCAAAGATGCTGATGACAATGCAGGAACTGCTGCGGCTTATGGCGCTGGTCCGGGTAATGGATGCGGAGATGGCAGCTTCAGGTCCCCCTGATTCCAGGGCATTGCGGAGGATGTTTTCAAGCACCGAGCGGAACCGATCCGGGTCCATGAAGATCATGCTGTCCCGCAGGGCATCATCCTGCAGGATATTTCTGCCGCAGAGCCGTTGGGATGTCTCGGCAAGGATATCATAGACATTGAGGGAAAGACGGTTCCCCTCCGCGTCCCGGAGGTAATCGTTCACCCGGTATATCAGTGCAGAAAGACGCTCCACCTCCTCATCAATAATAGCAACCTCCTCTTTGCCATTATCGGGAAAGAGCTTTCTGAGTATCCCTGTCTGGAGTCTGATGGACAGAAGGGGATTCTTGATTTCATGGGCCAGGGTGCTTGCGGCGGTCCCCAGGACCACGAGGTTCTTCTGAGCCTCGATCCGGTCCTGGTATTCACCATTGCGGAGATACATCCGCCGGATGTACACTACCAGCCCCAGGAATATAAGACACGAGAGGGGTAACAAAAAGGTGGTGAAAGTTTGGGTACGCCAGTACACGGGATGGGAAATGTCGATGTATATATATTTCCCACTGGTCAGGGCATCGAAGAAGCGGTCCTGCCGCATCATCATCGAGGAGTGCCGCTTGTTTCCAGACCGGTGTTCCGGGGAAGACGCATCCTCTTGAGGCGGCGGTGGCATCCGTTCGGTATGGAGCACAAATTTGACCGAATGTCCCTTCCGGTCGGGGATGGTATAACGGCCAAACCGGCTTCTCGTATCCAGGATGTGCTCATCGAAAACCGGCGGCGCCTTTCCCCATTGGTATAGCAGGGCGAGATCCGTGCCATAGAGGGCGAAACCAGCTATCTGTTCGGTAAGCTGGGGGTTTGATTCAATGGCAGAACCGAAATCATCATACTCCCGGAGACTCGTAAAGAGCATGTTGAGGATCCGCTCGTTGTCATTATCTCTGATGAGCCGCGCCCGATCCCGCATACCCCAGATGATGAACCCCGTGAGGGCGGAGAGCAAAGCCCAGCATAAGGCTGCGGCAATGCAGGATGCGGTCCGTACCGGTATTTTCATGAAGTACCTCCTCTTCGTAATCTTAGGCATTATAGAAAAAATCAAAGAAAATTCGATATTTTCGTAGAATTATAGGATATTCCGCTTGAAAATTCACCTTCATACTAAAATCCATACAGCTTTATCATACATGAGAATACGTGCATGATGAATACGCTGTATCATTAGTATCTTTAGGAGGATATATGAAACGTTGTAAGTTATTGAGTGCTGCATGCATAGCTTTATCCCTCATGATGCTTGCAGGATGTCAGAAGAAAGAGGCTCTCAAGAGCAGCGCCGATGCTTCAAGAAAAGTGAAGATTTCGGTGTGGCATTCATTTGTGGGATCGGATCAACGGGCTGAATTTATGACCCGGCGCATGGCTGAATTTCAAGCCGCCAACCCCGATATTGTGGTTGATGAGCAGAAGATACCCCGCGATCAGTACCAGACGCGGCTCAAGACGCTGGCTGCCGCGAATGAACTTCCCGATGGGTTCCTGTTGTGGCCTAACGCGATGACCTTTGAATTCGCCTCTTCAGGGTTGCTTGCGGACATTAACGATTATCTCAATCAGGAAGCAGCATGGAAAGAGGGCATGCTTCCCCTGGCCTTGAACGAATTTACCTATCAGGGGAAAACCTATGGCGCGGGGCTTGGCATATCCCTTACGTCCATTGTTTTCTATAACAAGGCCCTGTTTGATAAGTACAACCTCAAGGTTCCTACCACCTATCAGGAACTCAAAACGGCGATTGAGGTGTTCAACCAAAACAGCATCATCCCTATAGCCCACGGCAATAAACCCCAGTGGCCGGCCCAGTCTTCGCTGTACAGTATTATTGCGAACCGCGTAACCGGTTCTCAGTGGCTTACCGATACGCTGGCCAAGCAGAACGGTGCGAAGTTTACCGATCAGGTCTTTGTCGATGCCCTGAGCATCATGAAAGACCTTGCCGATTCCAGTGCGTTTAACCGTGACTACAACTCAATTGATAATGTACAGATGCGCAGTTATTTCTACCGCGGTGAAGCGGCGATGATGATCGATGGTTCCTGGGCGCTCCCTGATGTGATCGCCAATGCCCCGGATGAACTCAAGGAACATATCGAAATGACCGTATTCCCCGCGATTCCCGGGGGCAAAGGGGATCCTACCACGATTTCTGGTGTTTCCAGTACCAGTATCGTTATCAACGCCAAAGCAAATCCTGCACAAAAAGAGGCTCTCTGCAAGCTGATCAAATTCATTACCGAAGACGCGGCCCAGACCATGTACATGGATTACAATATCCCCGTTTCTTCTCTCACCGTTGAAGCGGATCTGTCGAAAGTTACGTCCCTCTATGCAAAAATGGTTACCCTCATCAAGGAACATCCTCTGGTCACGGTATACGATTCGGCGCTTAATTCTGAACAAGCAGAAATTATTAATAACGGTTTACAGGCGGTTATGCTCGGTGTGCAAACTCCAGAGGCTTTAGCAGCGCAATTGGCCAAGACGGTCCAGTAAAACGCTTCATAGCAGCAGTGTTTTATTCATGAAGAAATACTGTTGCTATGAGGTTATACATCATAAGGAGGTGTTATGACCACAATTCTTCAAAAAAACAAAAAATTTATTGTTGCAGGTCTTGCGCCGGCGTTGATAATTTATCTTATTTTTGTGTTGTATCCGATTGCGCGGTCATTTTTCTACGGGTTCTATAATTGGAATGGGCTTTCCGCGCCAAAATATACAGGGCTTAAAAACTTTGCTACGATTCTAACCGATCCGGTATTTTGGGGATCCTTTAAGAACAACATTCTGGTGGTGGTTATTTCAGTGCTGGGACAGATCCCCATGGGTATTCTCGCGGCCGTTGCCTTAAGCGGTAAACTCAAGGGGGCGGCATTTTTCAGGACCGCTTTCTTTGTTCCGATGATCCTTTCTACGGTTGTGGTGGGCCTGCTCTGGTCAACCATTTTGAATTCCCAAGTCGGCTTGCTTAAGACCTTTTTGCACTTCATCGGTTTCACGACAAGCCCGGACCTGCTCGGTACCCCTAAAACGGCGATTTATACCCTTTGCGGTGTTATTTTCTGGCAGTTTGTCGGTCTCTACATGATCATCTTTCTTGCGGCATTACAAAACATCCCTGCTGAAATTTCGGAAGCCGCGGATATTGACGGTGCAACTGAAGTAGTCAAGTTCTTTCAAATACGGCTTCCCCTACTCTGGGATACGATTGCCTCAGCGGCGGTTCTCTGCATTTCAGGCAGTATGCGTACCTTTGACCTGATCTACGTCATGACTGGCGGCGGTCCTGCCCACGCGACAGAAGTTATGGCGACTTATATGTACAACAAGACCTTTGCAGTCTATCAATATGGATACGGAAGTGCAGTATCTCTGGTAATTGCGATATTCAGTTTTGTCTTTATCATTATCAGCCGAGTGCTGCTTTTACGGCAGGCAGAAAAAGGAGCATAAAATATGAACAAAAATATGGTGAACACAAACAAATCCGCACATATAGTCCGTCTCATTACCATGCTGTTAAGATATATCCTGTTGATCATCCTTGCCTTTATTACTATCTTTCCCTTATTCTGGATGGTATACAGTTCATTCAAGACCAATCAGGAATTTGCCCGCTCGGCAATTTCGTTTCCCACTGGATTCCGCTGGGAAAACTATGTGCATGCATGGAAAACCGCAAACATCGGAATCTACTTTTTTAACAGCGTATTTGTGTGCATACTTTCTATTGTAATCACGATTATCATTGGTGCATCAGCGGCATTTGTGCTTGCAAAATTCCGGTTTCCAGCGCAAAAAATAGTATCTTCAATCTTTGTCATAGGAATGCTCATTCCTTTGCAGGCAGTGCTGGTTCCCCTGTTCGCGTTGATGAGAAACATCCACCTCCTCGACACGCCCTGGTCTCTCATCCTGGTATACACTGCCTTTGGACTTCCGGTAACGATCTTCCTGATGGAAAGTTTTATCACCGCGTTCCCGGATTCAATTATGGAAGCTGCCATCATTGACGGTGCAACCATGGGCCGTATCTTTTTCACCGTGGTGCTTCCCATGACCCGCCCTGTGGTCGCCACAGTTTCCATTCTAAATTTTTTGAACAACTGGAAAGAGTTCAGCTTTGCCTTGGTGTTTATTAATTCTGAAGCTAAAAAGACCCTTCCCCTGGGGTTGTATAACTTCCTCGGCGCTTACACCGCCGACTATGCCGGTCTTATGGCGGCGCTGGTTATCGCCACCCTCCCGATATTTATCACCTATTTGGTGTTACAGGAACAAATTATCAATGGTATGACCGCAGGAGCGGTAAAGGGATAAGAGAGGCAGTATTGGTATAGTAATGGGTATGCGCAGTATAAAAAACAGATTTGTGTTATATTTTGTTTGTTCCGCCCTCATGCTGCTTTTGATTGTGGGGTTAGTGTATTATTGGTGGGCGCAGGCGCTAGTGGAACGGAACATTGTGGAATCAACAGCGCTTACCCTTGCTCAGATGAACCGGAATATTATCACTATGTTGAGCGGAGTTCAGGATATTACCCTTTTCCTCATCGCAAACCACAATGTCCAGAGATATTTTAAGGCGGAAGCTGATTCAGAGGATGACGCCCAAGTAATCCTTGCCCACACCATGTTGAACGATGATCTTGCCAATCTCATTACCTCAAAAAATTACATTCTTGCTATCAATATTTATGGTAATAATCACCTCAATTATGAAAGTGCCGGACCTTCGACGACCAGCAGGCAAGGGATCGATCCCCAGCTTCCCTCTTCGGGGGAACTGGTGCGGAGCGGGGTCTATGCACGGCGCTTCCTATCCTTGGGTGAAAAACAGGTCCTTTCTTTTTACCGTATGCTGCGGGATCCCAATCAGCTCACGCGGAATTTAGGAGTAGTACGGATTGACGTTGACCACAACGCGATAGCTTCCATGCTTGCCGAGCATACCCCCGAATCAAAAGGCTTCTCCTTCATTTGTGATGATAAAGGAACGATACTGTTTCATCCTGATTTTTCCCGTATTGGCAGTATCGGGTTCGAAGACTTTGCAACCCTCCAAAAACATTTTACTGATGAGGGATACGCGAAAATGCGTTTTAATGATACCGACAGCCTTTTAACCTCGTATCGATCTTCCCTGGGAACACTGATCAACGTCCGTCCCTTTGCGGAAATTCTTGAAGGGCTTCGCCATATCAGAACTTTTATCATTATTTTGTTTATTATCACCGGTTCTGTTGCCGCGTTATCCGCCTGGCTTATTGCGCATTCTATCACTGAACCGTTGTACGCACTGATGCGGAGTATGCGGAAAATTGAGAACGGTGAACTGGGTGCCCAGGTAATTATCACTGGAGATGATGAAGTGAGTCAACTAGGAATAACCTTCAACAGCATGAGTGCGAACATCAGGCGGCTTATTGATGAAGTATACAAGATCGAGATTGAAAAGAAAGAAGCGGAATTCAAGATGCTGCAAGCCCAGATCAATCCCCATTTCCTGTACAACACCCTCGATATTATCTACTGGACCGCCCGCATGGAAAATGCCGTAAAAACCGCGCAGGTTGCCTATGCGCTTTCACGTTTTTTTAGATTATCCCTAAACCGGGGACAGGAAATGACGACCCTTAAACATGAATTAGAACACCTAAACTGTTATGTTACGATTCAAAATTTTCGTTTTGATGATCCTCCTGAGATAACAATTAATGTGGAAGCAGGAATCGAAGACTGTGTTACCACAAAGTTACTGCTTCAGCCCTTGGTTGAAAATGCGTTCATCCACGGTATTGCAAGTATCGACTATAAGGGGCATATCCACATTGATGCCGCTATGACCCGCGACGATACCAATGACACACCGTGTATTACGATTCGTGTTGAAGATAATGGTGTCGGCATGGATGAGGAGCACTGCCGGCATATTCTTAAGGAAAACATGAGTGAACGACAGGGGTACGGTGTTTGGAATGTTGACCGAAGTATTAAGTTATTTTTTGGTAAGTCCTATGGACTGCATATTGAAAGTACACCGGGGAAAGGTACCGTTGTAATCGTGCATATTCCCTATATGAAGGCGGAGGCAAGTGAAAAGGTATGATACGCCTGGTTATCGCTGAAGATGAAAAACAAATCAGAGACGGACTGCTGTATACTATTCCGTGGAAAGATATGCACTATGAAGTGGTCGGTGCTGCTTCAAACGGAGAAGATGCTGCGGATATGCTTAACAAACTTAAACCGGCGGTACTGCTCACCGATATCCGAATGCCGAAAAAAGACGGCATTACCCTGTTAAAAGAGGCACGGGAACAGTTCCCACAGCTCAAAGTGATCATCCTTTCAGGGTATGATGATTTTGAATACGCCCGAAGTGCCCTCAAACATGGCGCTTCAGACTATCTGCTGAAGCCTGTTGGCGAACAGGAACTGGCGGCCACTTTGGCGAAAATCCGGGAAGCGTTACTGGCAGAAGAGAAAGCTGCCCTGTCTCAATTCCTGCCGGAACAGATCGTTGCACGGCTGCCGGGAGTAACACCGCTGGTACCGCATCAGGATGCCAACGTCGGGTTTATCAGGCGAATAGAAAAATATGTGGAAAGTAATTACATGAAAAACATATCTGTAGTGGATGCTGCTTCGGAAGCCGGACTCAGTCCCAATTATTTTAGCAATCTCTTCAAAAAGTGTTATGGTCTTAGTTTTGTCGGATATCTCAACGGTATCCGGATCGCCAAAGCCTGTGAACTGATTGCAGAAGGAAAATTTAAAATCTATGAGATTGCGGAAAAGACAGGCTTTACCGATTATAAGTATTTTAGCACGGTTTTCAGGAAAATAACCGGCAAGTCACCGAGCCGCATTATGATATTAAACAAACACAAGGAGTTGTTATGAAACTAACCCGTTCTCAGGAAAATCCGATTGTTGTTCCCGGAAGGTATCCCTGGCGCAAATCAAACACCTTTAACCCTGCGGTCATTCTTGAAGAGAATACTTTCTATATGATTGAGCGAGCCGCAGGAGGATTACGTCCGTTTCACTGTTTTTTTGGATTACTCAAAAGCAGTGATGGTGTTCATTTTACGCATGTACAGGATGAACCAGTTGTAAGTCCTGCTGATTTAGGCTTTCCTTTTGGTTCCATTCAAGATCCGCGGATCGTCAAGATTGAAGGGCACTATTACCTCACCTATGCACTGCGGCCATCTTCTTACGGCTACAGCCCGACTGGAACTGGAAAACCAGAGGAGATTAGCTACACCTATCCCGGCATACATGGTGAGCCTACCAGTTTTATGACTCGTTCAGGCATCATGGAAAGTGATGATCTGCTGCACTGGAAACAGGTTTGCTACACGACGCCGAAAGACATCAATGACAGGGATAATATCCTGTTCCCTGAAAAAATTGACGGTAAATTTGTGTTGCTCCGCCGTCCCGAAGAGTACATCGGACCACAATATGGCACGGAAAAAGCGGGGATATGGATTTGTTACTCTGAAGATCTGCACACCTGGACAGAACCGGAACTGCTTGCTGTTTCCCAAGAACCTTGGGAATTCAAAAAAATCGGCGGTTCTGCTCCACCCATCAAAACTGATAAGGGCTGGCTCACGCTGTACCACGGGGTTGATGCCGATAATGTGTACCGCTGTGGAGCGATGCTCCTGGATCTCGATCATCCCACAAAAGTACGTGCCCGGGCAAAGCACTGTATTCTTGAACCACAAGAATACTACGAAAAATTTGGGCTTTATATTCCCAATGTAGTGTTCCCCACCGGTACAGTGGTGAAAAACGGCATGGTGTATATTTACTACGGCGTTACCGATACGGCGATTTGCCTTGCAACGGTACCGCTTGCTGAATTGCTCGATTTTGTGTTGAGCGAAAAATAGGTGTATTAAGGAGAAATGTCATGACACGCAATGATTTTCCAAAAAATTTTCTTTGGGGTGCCGCAACCGCGTCTTTTCAAATCGAAGGCAGCCCCGAAGGGGACGGCAGGGGAAACTGTATTTGGGATACCTTCTGCAGTACCCCCGGAAAAGTGCAGGACGGGGATACCGGCAAACTTGCCTGTGATCACTACCGGCGTTATCAGGAAGATGTAGAACTCATGGCTGAACTGGGAATCAAGACCTACCGCTTTTCCCTTGCCTGGTCCCGGGTTTTACCGGACGGATACGGGGCGGTAAATCAAAAAGGTATTGATTTTTATAAGCGCCTGATTGACGCGCTGCTCACAAAAAACATACAGCCGGCAGTGACTCTCTATCACTGGGACCTCCCCCAGAGACTCCAGGATGCCGGCGGCTGGGCTTCCCGGGACACCTGCGAGTATTTCCGGGATTACGCGAATCTGGCCTTTGAGCATTTCGGCGACAAGGTTCCATTTTGGTATACCCACAACGAGCCGTGGTGTGTCGCCTTTGCGGGAAACTTACAGGGCCGTCACGCTCCGGGCAACCAGAACCTGGGGACTGCCGTTGCAGTGAGCCACCACCTGCTCCTCTCCCACGGGATGGCAGTGGATGCATACCGTACCAGCAAGGCCAAGGGTGGTAATATCGGTATTGTCCTCAACTTGTATCCGACCGTTCCTGCTTCTTTACATGAAGCCGATAAAGCAGCCGCAGACCTGTCCGACAAGTACCAGAATCGCTGGTTTCTGGACCCCCTGTACCGGGGCGCCTACCCCGCAGATCTCAGGCGGGACTTTGAAAAAGCCGGCGCACCAGTCCCCGAAAAGCCAGGGGACTTGTCCTATATCGCGGAACAGAAAACGGATTTCCTCGGAGTGAACTATTATTTTCGCAAGATACTCCGAGCAGCGACTCAGGATGAGTGTGCCCGGGGAAGAACTCCCCACCCCACCCTGCCCATCGTTGAGGTTATTCCTGAAAACGTCCGGCTTACTGACATGGGCTGGGAAGTCTATCCTCAAGGACTGACGGATTTGCTCAAACGGCTCAAGGCGGACTATGAGGATCCCCGTATCGTCATAACGGAAAACGGTGTTGCCTGCTCCGACACCGCCCTGGTCAAGAACCAACCATACGCCGTAGACGATGAAGACCGCCGAAGTTTCATTGAGGAACACCTCGCTGCCAGCCTTAAAGCCATTGAGGAAGGGGTACAACTCACCGGATACTATGTCTGGAGTCT
>JAITQK010000082.1 GCA_031288975.1 Treponema sp.
TTAGTGGAGACATCATCCCGATACAGATCATCGACAATCGGCGGCTATCGGGGGAAGAAAACATCTGGCTGAAAGAGCTGGACAACGAATTGGACGTCGAGCGGATAAGCCGGATCACCAAAGCGATTGACCGGCTGGGGAAAGCAGCGCAGATAGGGGTGTATCTGGACGCTATAGCCCGGGCTAACTCCGGGATATTACAGGAGGCATTAAAAATGAGCGATACCGCATTAACCCTTGAGAGGGTGTTTGAAGAAGCCGGCTTGATTGCCAAATGGGAAGCCCGTGGGGAAGAAAAGAAGGCATTTGAAGTAGCCATAAAACTCATTAACAAGAGCTGGACCCCTGAAGAAGTGGCAGATACCACTAAACTGGACGTTGAAACCGTAAAATCCCTTTATCCGCAAAAATGAGCGGTTCATACGGTACTATTCCTTCCTAATGACACATGCCCTAGGGCGTTCTCTCCAGGACTTTAGTCGGGGAGTAAATGCCGTCGCCATGTAATTGCAATTCTCAGGCCATATTGGTATGCTGATATGCATGAATAAAATCATTCTAAAGGCGGAAGACCTGGACGGATACCTCACCGATACCGATAGGGAACATCTTTCCCGGATGGATAAGATGTACCGGGAGGTGATGAGCAGTTTTACCATCCTGTCCACAAGCCGCCTTGAACGGGAAAAGCAGCGGGAAGAGGAAAACCTTATCCGGTTCTTCAACGAGATGGGTACCTTGATGCATGAGATATGTACTAATGAGGCGGGTCTCCAGGTGTATTCCTTCCTGACCCCCCAGGAGAGCCACGCCGAAGCCTCCCGGCTCATAGCCAAGCTCCGGGATGTGCGGACGGAAAACCAGGAATTCATCTATTATATACAGCGGGCTTATGAGATGCTCTTCAAGCTGGCCTATGGCGGGATACCTGAAACTAATAAGAACTATTTTATCGTCAAAACCCCGGTAAGTATGCCGGTACAGAACTACGCGGTCCATAAAATCCCCAATATTGATGATAAAATCGAAAATACCGTCATGTGCGTCATGCTTCGGGGCGCCCTGCTCCCTTCGATGATCTTTTCTAAGGAGATTCAGGAGTATTCTTCCCATGGGTATGTAACCCCTTTTGCCCTGTTCAAAATCTGGCGAGACGATACCAAGCATGAGAATGATATGGAGTATATCCTGGACCTAGATCGCTCCTATTTTAACCTGGAAATGCTCCATGATAAGGACCTGATCTTTGCGGACCCCATGAACGCCACTGGTGGCAGTCTCGTAACGGTGGTCCATTACCTCCTGGGAGAGGGCATTAAACCCCGGTCTATCCGGTTCTTCAACGTGATTGCCGCTCTCAAGGGGGCGCTCCGGGCAGTTCGTGCTCTTGAGCGCTGTCAGGTGTTTACTCTCTGGATGGACCCGGTCCTGAACGAAGCGGCCTACATCATGCCGGGCTTAGGGGATGCTGGGGACCGGATCAATGGGAAAGACGCTCTGGATCAACCTCGCAATATCCTCCAGCTTATCGCCGACTACGGGGCCAATATTGCCCGCCTGTACCGGGCGCAGCTCAGGGAGATAGAGGATACGGTACTCAACATTAAGCTATGAAACGGTTTTTTCCCCTTATCATCGGTTATTGTCTCCTCTCCTGCAGCGCCTGCGTAGTCTTCTCCGGCGCCACCTCTGCAGAGGAGTACTATACCATCGGGATGGCCTATTTTGAGCTGGGAAAATATGGAGAGGCGGAAATATGGCTTAACAAGGCCAGGCTTGCAGATAAAACGAAGGTGGCCTCGGAGTACAACTTAGGCAGAATCGCCTTTGAAACCAAGCGATATACAGAAGCGGCCCGGTATTTCGATAAGATTCTGGCTCGTGATCCTGATAATGTGATGGCCCTCAAGGCGGCGGCTTATACCCGGATTAAAACCGGGGATTTAAACGCTGCCGAGGATTTGTACAATCGCGTATTGGCCTTGGTACCTGAAAGCGCGGATGACGGGTATAATTACGCCCTGGTGTTGTATGCTATGGAAAAATACGACAGGGCCGAAATGATCTTATCCAAGTATCAGTTTGCCTTATTGGAAAACAAGGATGTGCTCCTCCTCTTTGCCCGTACCCGGCGTGCCTTGCATAAACCGGAAGCCGCAGACAGTTATGCCCAATGGCTCGAAGCCAATACCGATCCTGCAGTGCATTATGAGTATGCCCAGGTGTTGGAAGAGGCGGAGTTTTACGCCCGCGCCCTGGAAGAGTACCGGAAAGTCCTCACAGAGCTTCCCCCGAACAGCAAGGAGCCTACGAAGTCATCCCTCCACTATACCATTGGGCGGCTCCTCCTCATTGCTGATGCTGAAAGCGAGGAGGGGATCACCGAACTTGAGACTGCCGTTACTGAGGGCTTTACCGATACCGAGACCCTGGAAGCCTTACTGGAGGAAGAAAACCTCTCAGAGGCCCATAAAGACGCTATCCAGGGTATCATCGACAAGATGAAGGCGCATCCCACTCCTGAAGCTGCTGAACCTGCAGAAACCGAATCGGCGGATACCGAACAGGAAGAAGCGGGGGCGGCACTATGAGGTATAGAGAGGTATATAGATAGATGATAGTTTCCATGATTCAGTTGATTTTTGAGATCCCCGACGTGGACAATATAAAGGAAAAACGCCGCGTTGTCCGGTCGATAAAGGAAAAACTACAGCGCCGTTTTCATCTCAGCGCTGCGGAGGTGGATCTCCAGGATTCTCTGAAGTTTGCGCAAATCGGCGGGGCCTTGGTATCGAATTCCAGAAGTTTCGGTGAATCGGTGTTACAGAAAGCCTTTGCCATGATAGAAGCGGAGACGCCGGTTCGTATTCAGGACATGAGTATCCATTCGGAAGAGTTTTAGCTACTCTTTAATCGAGCGCAATCTACACTATAAAGGAATAGACATGAACACACAGCACTTGTTAAAAAATGTAAAAAAATCTGGTATCCTCATCAGCATCCTCATCCTGAGTTCCTGCATCGGGGTTCACGCCAACATTTCCCTTAATGCCAACGGCTCTGGAACCATCACCCTTGAATACCGGATTTCCCGGCTCCTCGAATCCCTGGGAAAACTGGACGGCAATGAGCGCTGGCTTACCGTACCGGTGGGGAAAGCGGACTTTGAGCGTACTGTGAATAGGATAGCAGGCATGAGCATGGTTTCCTTTTCCTCGAAAGACGATGGCAAGGACATTCACAACCAGGTAAAACTAGCCTTTTCCAATACTGATGCACTGCTCCGCTTCCTGGATGCCACTGGACAGCGGGCGTCCCTGGTCCAGGAAAACGGCAAATACCGCCTTTCCCTCACCATGAGCGCCGGCCTGGAACAGGCTGACCCGGACCTTATGGCCCTGTTCACCACCATTTCCCAGGGCTATACCGTTAATCTGAGCCTCTCCGTTCCTGGGGAAGGGACCCTGGCCCTATACAAGCGCAACGGCACCCCCCTTGAGCGTCTCCCTGGCGCCCAGCTCATTCCCCAAGGAAAGACCGTTTCCTTCACAGCGCCCCTAGGAGATTTATATACCTTTACCGAAGGGGTAGTCATGGAGATCGTCTGGTAAGCTTGGTAGGAGGAAGAGAAGCATCCCACGAACAGCTTCCTACTCCCTCCGAATTGGCATTCGCTGGATCACCTGGAGGATATAATCTTCGCTGTCAGGGGGTGGCAGGGTATCAACTGTGGGGTCCCAGGATGCGTACAGGGCTTCTACCCGGAGGGAACCGGAAAATTCCAGGGGCAGGACAATTTCGGTGGTAAAGGGATTGGGAGGACCTTCACCGAGAATAAAGGCAACCGAGTCCTGCCTGAGTTCAAAGGGCATGGGGGCGGAATAAACCGGCTGCGCTTCCCCCTCATCAGTATCAAGGTACATATCAAAGCGGACTGGGCTGCCGCGGGCGGCAATGCTGATGGTGATGCTCCGTCTTTCCAGAAACGTACTGACCCTGCTTTTGATGCTGAGGATTTCAGGGTTTTCAACAATAGTGCGCCGTACCGGACTGGCACGGGGAACTGCTGATACATCCCAAACATAGAAAACAAAGCCCCCCAGGGCAGCAATCAAGAGGACCAGCGGGAGGAGGATGCGGCGGACCAGGGGAGATCTCGGTTTTCGTCCCCGCAGCAGGGCTGTCCCCCGTTTGATAATCAGGATAAAGGGAAGCAGGATGACCGCCATATAGAGGGAAACCAGGGTATCCCTGGAAAGGATGATGCCTGCCAGGTGTCTGCCTCCAGCAGCTACAATGGGCAGAACCGAATACAGCCCTTGCAGACAAGGCAGCAGCACACAGCAGTATACCAGAACCGGAATGGGTAAGGCGGATCCCAGAAAGGTAAACAGCAAGGCCCCCATAAAGAGGGGTATGAAGGTGAGGTTGATACACGCCGCAATGAGGGTCCCCAGGGTAACGAGGATGATCGCCGCGTTCCCATAGAAATGCGCCTTTCCCGGTATGCTGATCGTATCTACCAGGGGTGCAAGCAGATAAAAGAGCAGCAGGGCAATGACCAGTTGGAAGAGGACCTGATAAAAATCCCCTTCCATAGGGGGAAAGACCAGCATGAGGAACCCCGCTATTTCCAGGGCAAGCACCAGGATACCAAGAAAGACCAGGAGCACCCATGAGCGGCGCAAGAAAATGCGCCAGTGAATGACCAGGATACTGCGGTGCAGGGCAGAATAGCTCAGAAAGGCAAGCAAACAGACGGCGGCGATCAGGAGCAGGGCCAGGACTGTGAGGAGTTCAGAAACAAAGACGTACTTACCCCGGAAATCAAAAATCGAATAGTGATAATCAAGGTTTTCCGTTGTGATCCTCAGCCCTGCTGTATAGGCCACAAGCGCCTCCCCCAGGGCTTCGGCCTGAACCTGGCCTGTTCCCGAACCAGTCAGGTACAGGGTGTTTATTCCCCGGTTGCGGGCAAAGCGCAGGACCTCTGGCCCGTGTACCAGGCCGGACAGGTAGAGTCCATTGTACGGGACTGCAAAGGAATAGGGGATGTTATGGAAATCACCGATAGGCTGCAAGACATTGAGGGCCGTGATGGTACGGGCTGCCCCATGATGGATGAGGAGCTTTTCAGGGGCAACGGGCAGGTCCAGGTACCATAACACCGTGTTTTCCGGGTTCTCCAAGGTAGCGCACAGCTCTGCCAGCCCAGCATGGGCAGTATTCCGCAACTCCTCTGGCACCTGTGAACCTTCATCACCGAGGAAGGCGACCTGGATATGCAGGGGGGAACCCTGGGTACGGATCGTTTCGATGAATGCAAGGGCGGTCTCGAAACTAAAGGGCAGCAGGTCTTCAGAAGCGTCCAAATCCTTCCCGGTTTCAGAACCGGTGAGGGGAATGGCCAGGACAAACGTTCCTGGGGACTGCCATTGGGTTGCGGGGAGCGTTATATGTACGGAGGAACCGAAAGCGCCGTAGTGGGTAAAGAGAGGGCGTTCTTCAAAAGGGATCTGGCGTTCTGTAAGGACACGGAGCACGGCATGATACCGGGAAGATTCGAGGGCACGAAGAGATTCATCCGCTGTGGCGCTTTGCTGGAAGAGCATGAAGAGTACGCAAACAAGAAGCAAGAACGGTGGGTCTGGGAGGCCTTTGGCCTTCCAGCGGGGGTCCGGGGGCAGCGCCCCTGGGATCTTAACAGGCAAAACTAAAAAAGGTACGGCTCGTTCCCGCCTCGAACCAGAGGTTCGGCGGGAACGGCCTGCTGACTTTGTCGGGAGCCCCGAATCTCGCATATCCAATCCTTCAGTATAGATACGATGGCTTTAGGCCAGCCGAGCTATGTCAAGCTTAAGCTATGTTTAAAGTATCGGAAATTGGTGGTATACTGGTGAGCATTATGTATGAGGATATGATCATCATCAGGGTGAACAGGATTGCGGTGTGTGGGAGGCCAAGAGGAAACTGCTGGATTTCCTGGGGGAGGGTGGCTGTGTTTCTGGAGTCTGCGGGGCCTCTACGGTGCTGGTGGAGGGTAAACCGATGCGGCCTTGTATGACGCCTCAGCCTTCTCAGCACCAGGCGGAGATCCGCTCACTTTCTGATGAGGCTATAAGCGCGGCTGCAGAGGCGCTTAAGGAGGGGCTACTGGTTGCCTTTCCCACAGAAACGGTGTACGGCCTTGGTGCGGATGTCTTTAATGGTGCTGCCCTGGCACGAATATTTGAGGTCAAGGAACGGCCCCGTTTCGATCCCCTGATCGTCCACATCGCCGGCATAGACGCCCTTGAACGGGTAGCGGATCTGGCAGCTCTGGACCAGGTAGCACGGGAACACGTCGATGCCCTCATACAGCGCTTGTGGCCAGGCCCCCTGACCCTGATCCTCCCCAAACAGCCTGGGATCCCGGACCTTGCCACTGCCGGACTTCCCACGGTGGCGGTCCGTTTCCCGGATCATCCGGCAGCGCAACAACTCATCCGCCGCTCCTCTGGAGCCATAGCTGCTCCCAGCGCCAATCGCTTTGGCTGTCTTTCCCCCACCCGTGCGGAGCATGTGCAGGAACAACTGGGAGACCGGATTGCCATGATCCTGGATGGGGGCCGTACCGGTATCGGCGTGGAATCCACGGTGCTGGATCTTTCCTCCCGCCGGCCCCGGATCCTCCGTCCTGGGGGCATGTCCCGGGAATGTATTGAGGCTGTCATAGGAGCGGTAGAGGTTCACGCGGAACCCTTGCAGCGCTCGGACAAGCCAGAGTCCCCCTGTTCCCCTGGGCAGCTTAAAAGCCATTACGCCCCCAAGACCGCCCTCACCCTGCACCATCGAGAGGAAATGATTGCCCTGCCCTATGGTACGTCAGAGGGCTACCTCTTCTTTGACGGGAAATCCCGTGATGCCTGGTATAGGGCCAGTAAGCCTGGGGATGCCCCCTGGATACGGACCCTTTCTGAAACCGGGAACATGACCGAGGCGGCGGCCAACTTCTTCGATCTGCTCCACGAACTGGACAAGTCCGGTTGTTCCGTCATACGAGGGGAACAGGCGCCTGAGAAGGGACTTGGGAGCGCGATCAACGACCGGCTTTCACGGGCGGCGGCGGCAAAGTAATTGCTTTTTTAAGAACAAAAGTATATTATTATGGGATAGAGGAATATGCGATGGCAGATGATGATATAATTAAATGGGATGAACGATATACGGTTGATATCCCGATCCTGGACGATCAGCACAAGACATTTATCAAAATGACCAATGAGCTGTACGAGGGCTGTCTCAGGGGCGGTGATGGGGCAAGACAGTATCTTCTGGAAGCGGTTCAGCAGGCGGCAGAGTATGCAAAGACCCATTTTGTGACGGAAGAACAGATACTGGAAAAAATACAATACCCTAACTTGACAGACCATAAAAAGGAACATGAAGCCTTTATTCGGCAGGTCCTATATCAGGTAAAAGAATTTGAGGAGGGCCATGTTTTGATTCCCCATACCTATGCCAAGTATCTTAAAGAATGGCTTTTAACCCATATTGCCATATCGGATAAGCAATACAGTCTCTATATTAAGTCCCTCAAAAGACAAAATATCCTTGAATCACTGATTTAAGGGACCATCGGGAATCTCGAATACCCCTTCCAGGATGTGCTTGGGCCGGTAGGGGAAGCGGGGGATGTCCTGGAGGCTGGTAACCCCGGAAAGGACCAGGATGGTTTCGATTTCCGATTCCACCCCTGCGACAATATCTGTATCCATCCGGTCCCCGATGATGGCGGTATCTTCCCGCCGGATATTCAGCCGTCTGAGTCCATGGCGCATTATCAGGGGATTGGGTTTGCCCACAAAATATGCCTTGGTTTCAGTGGACAATTCGATGGGGGCAACCAGGGACCGACAGGCTGGCACAATGCCCCCTTCCACTGGACCGGTGAGGTCGGGGTTGGTGCCGATGAGCCGGCTGCCGGCATTCACCAGCTTGACCGCCCGTTCCAGGGTTTCAAGACTATAGCCCCTGCCTTCACCAACCACCACATAATCGGGATTTACGTTGTTCATGGTGAACCCCGCATCGTAGAGGGCCTGGATTAGCCCTGGTTCGCCTATCACATAGACCGAGCCTCCGGGGTTCTGGGATGCCAGGAACGTGGCGGTGGCCAGGGCGCTGGTATAGAAATGTTCTGGGTCCACCATGATACCCAGTCGGGCCAGCTTTTGGGAAAGTTCCAGCGGGGACCGTTCACTGGAATTGGTTAAAAACAGAAATGCCTTGTTGTTTGCTGAAAGCCACTCCACGAATTCCTGGGCGCCTTGCAGCAAGCTATTTCCATGGTAGATAACCCCATCCATATCGATAATGAAAGCGGATTTTTCTCTGATGTGGGCTAAATCTTTATACATACGATTAATTCCTTATCCTTTTCTTATATTTTAATACGGCAATAAAACAGTATACTGATTCTTATGAAACTGACTATTCTTGGGTCTGGCACTTCCCACGGTATTCCGGTGATGAGTTGTACATGCAGGGTATGCGCTTCTGAAGACCCCCATGATACCCGTATGCGGGCATCCCTCTATGTCAAAGGGAATGCCGGGGAGCGGGTGGTGATTGATACAGGGCCGGAATTCCGGCTCCAGGCGATTCGGGCGGGCATCACGCGCCTGGACGCGGTGTTCCTGACCCATGCCCATGCGGACCATGTTCACGGGCTGGACGATCTGCGGCCCCTCTGCTACGAACGGCCCATACCAATTTACGGGAGCTATGATACCCTGGAAGAACTCCGGGAACGTTTCTCCTATGTTTTCAAACATACCCAAAAGGGCGGAGGCAAGCCCCGGATCATTCCGCGAGTTACCCGCAAACCAGTACGAATCGGTGCGCTTACCTTTACCCCCATACCAGTACAGCATGGTATGCTCCATATCCTGGGCTGGGAAATAAGGGAAACCCCTGGGGATACGGCCCTCTACATCACCGATACCAATAGGATCCCCGACACCTGCTTTCATCTGATACACCGGCCTGGCATACTCATCATCGGCGGCCTGCGGGTCCGGGCTCACGGCACCCATTTCAGTTTTGACGAAGCTCTGAGAGCTGCCGTCAAAATGAAAGCCCGAAAAGTGTTCCTTACCCATATCTGCCATGAAAATTCCCACCAGGAAATTAAAAAATACTGCCAAACCTTTTGGCATGACCAGGGAATGCCTGAGATTTCCATGGAACCAGCCTATGATGGGCTGGAATTGGAACTGTAAAGCAGCTTAGAATCAAGTGCCTTACACCTTTTTGGTGATAATATCACTCTTGAGACAGCGGGCGCAAATCTTAAGGGTAACGGTGGTCCCCTGCACCAGGGTCTTTACCTTCACAAGGTTCGGTTTCCAGGTACGGCGGGTATGGTTCTTAGCATGGCTTACCGAATTACCGGTCATGGTATGTTTTCCACAAATATCGCACGTTCGTGACATACTAATCCTCCTTATCATAGTTTTCTCTATACTAGTGAAAAGAGCACGGCATGTAAAGGGCTTATCCAGGGGGGAACAGAGCATGGTAAAAAAAATTATCCGTCTTTTTGTTAATAACACTCCCCTATTTTACAAATAAGATTCCGCGTATAAGGTGTGATTGAGAAAATCTTTTAACCGGGGCGTAGAGGGGGCATCGAACAAGTTCTGGGGTGGCCCCTTTTCAGCGACCACACCGCCGTCAATAAATAACACTTCTGTGGCGATTTTCCGGGCAAAGCTCATTTCATGGGTAACAATCACCATGGTCATGCCTTCGGTGGCAAGCTCTTTTATGAAGGAAAGCACCTCCCCTACCATTTCCGGATCCAGGGCGCTGGTTGGTTCATCAAAGAGCATGACCTCAGGATTCATCGCCAGGGAACGAACTATGGCAACCCGCTGTTTCTGCCCTCCAGAAATCGCCGCTGGATATGCAGCGGCCTTGTTTTCCAGACCGATGCGCCTTAAAAGCGTGTATGCCTCGTCTTTCGCCTGTTCCGGGGTTTTTAACTTTAGTTTAAGGGGCGCAATCGTGATGTTTTCAAGAACCGTCAGGTGGGGGAACAGATTAAAATGCTGAAAAACCATGCCCATCTTCCGGCGGTGGAGGTCTATGGTTTTGTCCAACAGGGCACGCTCTTTTTTTTCCTGTTTCTTGCGCTCTTTATACGCATTTCTTTCTTCTTCAGTATCCCGGGGCATCACAGGACTTTGAATATCAAACACCACTGTATCTTTAAAAAAGATCTTTCCGCTGGTGGGTGGTTCCATGAGGTTCAGACAGCGTAAAAAGGTACTTTTACCTGAGCCGCTGGCGCCTATGATGACGGTTTTATCACCACGGTAAATTTGCTCGCTGATCCCTTTTAACACCGGGACCGGTCCGAAGTGTTTGCGGATATCGATGGTTTCGATAATAGGTTTTGTTTCCACCCTTGGCGTCCGGTGCTACCGGACATCTCCTTTCCGCAGATAGCGTTCAAATTTGCCGAGGCCATAGGTCATCAGCAAAACAACAATCAAATAAATGAGGGCGGCGAACATGTATGGAACGGTCACATTGTAAGACGCTTTGCCTATCAGTTTTATGGCATTAAAGAATTCCATTACCGTGATAACGCTGGCAACACTGGTTTCTTTTATCAGCATGATCGCTTCGTTGCCCAAGGCAGGCAGAATGTTTTTTATTGCCTGAGGCAGTACAATAAAAACCATGTTCTGTTTGTAACTTAAGCCCAAACTCCTGCCCGCTTCAGTCTGCCCAATATCAACCGCGAGAATGCCGCTGCGCATAATCTCCGCCACGTATGCGCCGCTGTTAATACCAAAACCGATTATCGCCACCAGGAGGGAATTTATCTGTACGCCGTAAAAAACGATGTAATAAAATATCATGAGCTGAACAAGAATAGGGGTGCCCCGTATCACCGCGATATACACATCGGCAATACAGGACAGGATCTTTGAAAACAGATTTTTCTGGGGCATTACCTTGCAGATCGCAAGCATAGTTCCGATGACAATACCAATTACCAGGGCACAACAGGCAATGATAAAGGTATGGAGCATACCTTGCGCCATCAGTGATATTCTGCCCCGGGTAAAAAGTATATCGAAAATCTGTTGCATATAGTCCAGCGTTATGGGGCGGGAATAATGATCGGATATTTCGCGTAAATCAATGCCAGCTTCCCGTTCGCCTTAAGCGCCGCGATTGCATTGTTGACTTTATCGACGAAGCCATTGCCCTTTTGGGTGATGTATGCGTTATAGAACGAATACAGGTCAATGACCGTGCCGTCCGCAGCGGTAAGGATTTCAAGCTCAGGATTCTGAGCGGCAATCTCCACCAGGGGTGAGTTGTCGTAGATGATTGCATCAATTTTACCGGCCTTGAGGTCTTCGGCGGCAAGGATACAGTCATCGTAGCCTACGCCCTCTGCGGGTTTACCCATAGCGCCTCCGGGATAGTTTGATTTGGCGATAATGGCGCTGTCATACTTGGCAAGATCGAGACCAGTGGTACCGTTCTGGGAACCCACCCGTTTCCCTGCAAGGTCCGCAGGGGAGCTTATGGACGACCCTTTCTTCACGAGGATGACCTGTGGCTCATTGGCAATATTCACGGTAAAGTCCACCGAATTCTTACGCTCCTCGGTAACACTCAGGCCCGACATGCCGATGTCCGCTTTGCCCGTGGAAACCGCGCTGACAATGCCGTCGAACTCGGTGGAAACAATGACCACCTCCAGCCCCAACTGCTCGCCTATGGCATGTGCCATGTCTATATCAAAACCAACGTATTCACCATTGGCCCCGATTGATTCATAAGGCGGAAAATCCGGGCTTGTAGCCACGGTAAGTTTCCCGTCCGCTTCAGGTCCCTTTGCAACATTCTCCCGGTTGCCTCCAGCACTCAGGGCAATAATAAGCACAGCGGCCAAAAGTACCACCATTACCAGTTTCTTGGATAACAAATTCATACATCCTCCATAGTATAAAAACAATAAAAATACAAAACGTTCCAAAACTCTAGCATATTTATGCTGATTCTGTCAATATATACCTATGGAAAAGATGCAAAAAAATACCCCTGCCCTGGTCCTGGATGCAGGGCGTTTTAAGTCCCTTCTGGAGGAGTATAAAAAACTGGGAACCGTCTATTACCCGGTAAAGTCGAATAGTTCTGCTGAGATTATTGCTCTTTTACGGGAAGCAGGCTGTGGTTTTTTGGTAAGCTGCGCCTACTACCTGGATAAAC
Source organism: Treponema sp. (assembly GCA_031288975.1). Classification (GTDB taxonomy): domain Bacteria; phylum Spirochaetota; class Spirochaetia; order Treponematales; family Breznakiellaceae; genus JAITNP01. The sequence goes on from JAITQK010000082.1 coordinate 12,280, forward strand.
TCTTGAGCTTGGGCCTTGCACCTGAACATATCCTCTATGATAATTGTGGGGCGGATACTGAGGAAATTGCCTATGCTGCCCGTGCCGGGCTTACGTTCTTTTATACTGACAGTGAGGAACATTTCGCTGAAACCGCCTTGCACTGCCCGGAAGCCCGTTTTTTAATCAAGGTTTCCTCTGATTTCGCAACCAAGAAGCGGGGAAAATACGGAATTGCCGATTTTTCCCCTTTGGCAGAGAAAATTTCAAACTGCGGCAGTCTCGCGGGCCTGGGTTTTTATATACCAGACTCCTCTTTTTCCGCCTGCACCCTGGAAAAACAGCTTGATTTTATCTTTGATAAAAAACTCGCGCCACAAAGCAGCAGGAATAGGATTGCCGGGGTTGAAATGCTCAATATCGGTGGCTCCCTCAAGGGCATTCTGACCGACCAGCAGCAACAATCCCTGCTTTCCACCTATAAGGAGCGAGGTCTCTTTAAGCGCGTGCTACTGGAACCGGGGCGGAACCTGCTCAACCCCTGTATCAGCATGGAAACCAGGGTGATAAAACGGAGAACCCTGAACGGTGAAAACCGGCTGCACCTGGACGCGAGCATCTATTCAGGGCTGATGGATATCTACATCGAAAACAAGTGCCTTAGCATCAAGGCCAATTTTTCTGAGGCTCCCCACGACACACCCTACCTCGTGTATGGCAAGACCCCGGACTCTGCGGATTTTCTGGGTGAACACCGCCTTCCCACCGGCATCTGCGAGGGGGATACCCTGAGCATTGCGGAATGTGGCGCCTATTGCTGGGATATGCCTCAAATGTACAGCGGCGCAGCACCGCTGGCCATGCGGTACGCCCTTATGGGGTTAAGAAACCAATGTCAACAGGTTAAGAAAGATATAGCCCAGAAGCCTGAAGTATAGTATAATAATCAAGGAGAGTAGAATGGAAAAAAAACACGTAAGGTGGGGTGTATACTGGTTGGAAAGA
>JAITQK010000086.1 GCA_031288975.1 Treponema sp.
TTCAGCCCAGACGGGAAACAGATACTTTCTGGGGGGAGTAAGACATGGGCTTCTGAAGCGACGGTGAAATTATGGGATGTGGCAAGCGGCCAAGAAATCCTCTCCTTCCATTTTGACGATGTGTGGTCTGTAGCGTTCAGCCCAGACGGGAAACAGATACTTGCAGGGGTTTATAATGAGGTACACCTGTGTGATGTGGCAAACGGCCAGGAAATCCGCTCCTTCCAAGTAGATAGAGCCGCGGTGTCCTCCGTAGCGTTCAGCCCAGACGGGAAACAGATACTTGCAGGGGTTGATAGTGAGGTACACCTCTGGGATGTGGCAAGCGGCCAGGAAATCCGCTCTGTCCAGGGACAGTATGGCTCGGTGTACTCAGTGGCGTTCAGCCCAGACGGGAAACAGATACTTTCTGGGATGAAACTGTGGGATGCGGCAAACGGCCAAGAAATCCGCTCTTTCCAGGGACATTCTGATAGGGTGTCCTCCGTAGCGTTCAGCCCAGACGGGAAACAGATACGTTCTGGGTCTGATGATAACACTACTCGCCTCTGGGACGCCGCCACAGGCAAGGAACTCGCTCGATTCATCGGTTTCTCCGGTTCCGACACCCAGATCACCGCCGCTACCCGCGACATCGCCGTGGAAGTTGTCGAGGACGCTTCCTCCATCGAAGGCGAATGGCTCTCCATCACTCCCGACGGCTACTACAACGCCTCGCCCCGGGGCGACCGCTACGTCAACGTGCGGGTCGGCGACACCGTTTCCGGTATCGACTCTTACCGCTCTGTCTTCTACAACCCAGAAGTCGTAGAGGCGCGACTGAACGGACTGCCCGACCCAGACTCCAAAGCCGTTGTTACTTTACAGGAGGCTACATCATTCTTCCCGCCCACGGTTACGGTGCAGGCGCGGGACATCACAACCACTGCCAACGCCACAAGCATATCCGTTTCTGTGAGCGACCAGAATCAGCCCATCAAAATCATTAAGATTATCGTCAACGGCAGGCTTTTGGGGCAGGACGAGTTAAGCAGTGTAAGCGGTACGCAGGGGCTTACTGCGGAAAGAACAAGTCTTATCGTTACAGACAACCTCAAAGAAGTGGCCTTTAATCTGCCTGTAACCCTCGATCCGGGGGAAAACCTCATCGAAGTAATGGCGTTTAACGGGTACACTGACACCAGGCAAAATACAAGCGTTACCTGGCAGACCAATCAGCGGCTCCCGCCACCTAACCTCTGGATCCTCGCCATAGGGGTCAACCAGTACGACGATCCCGGCATACAATCCCTGAATTACTGCGTGGCCGACGCCCAAGGCATCATCGCTTCCTTCAAGGCCCAGGAAGGTAAACGTTACGCGAAAGTAAACACGCTTCTCATTGCCGACAACGCACCCATAACGCCCACGGTCAAGAACATTCGGGAGAACCTCACGTGGCTGGACCAGGCAGGCCCGCGGGATGTGATACTCCTCTTTTTGGCTGGACACGGGATCACCGAGGGGAAGAACTTCTACTTTGTGCCCAAAGACGGGGCGCTGAAAACCCGAACTTCCATAGACACCACAAAGGCCATTTCCGACACAGACATACTCTCTGTACTGGACGCGCCGGGCAACCGGCTCATCTTCATAGACGCCTGTCATTCCGGCGGCGTGGATGCCAACCGGATGACCCGCGCCCTCATGGAAAGCAACGGCCTGGTGTTTACCGCTAGCCAGGGTGATGAGCGATCAACCGAGTTTGCCGATTTGGACCGTGGTCATGGCATCTTTACCTACAGCATCATGCAGGGCTTAAGCGGCAGGTACAACACTGGTAGGCAAAAAGACATCAAAATATTGCCCTTGAGTGTTTCTGTGGCGAACTTTGTATCCCAGGAAGTGGAGCGCAGAACCCGCGACACCAATGATCCGAGGACACAGCATCCCAAGGTGTATTCCCTGGGATTCCCGGATCTGACCATTGCGCTAACAAATTAGGTAATAAGCGGCAAGAGGGTTTTTCTCTTGCCACTTTTCAAATATTTTGTAAGGAGTGTTTTATGAAAAAAATTGTATTTCTGGCAACCTTGTGTCTGAGTGGTCTGGCTTTCTCAACCTGCGCGACTAATTCCGCAGGAGCAGCGAACGGCGCTGTTGCAAACGGCATTACGTTTGATCAAGCCATAACAGACATTGCAACGTACTTTATGGGCAGACTGCCCGCTGCTTCCCACGTGGCAATCACCGGTTTTGAGGCTGATACAGAGGCTCTATCCGCGTACACAGTTGAAGAACTGTGGAATCACTTTGATACATCCGGCACGTTTGTTATGGTTGACCGGCAGAACCTCGAAAAGATTCAGGCGGAAATGAACTATCAGATGTCAGGAGAGGTAAGCGATGAGTCCGCACGGTCTATTGGACAGCAATTCGGTGTACAGACCATCATCTACGGGCGCATAACGCAGATAGGCAATGAGTACCGCATATCGGCCTACGCTACGGATGTTGAACAGGCACGTTCCACTATACGCACCCTTACGGTCCGTAAGGATGAACGCTTAACTGCGTTACTCAGCGAAGAACAGGAGAGCCTCGAAACTAAAATCGACAAGGCGATGAACGGCTTGGGACAAAATATCACAACCCATATAACCATCGGTATAGGCAGAATCAGCCTCAACGGTACTGGAACGGTCACCAGCCTCTCAGACTACCTCAAAAGGAGCATCACCTACAGCGCGTCACAGCAGCAGAAAAAATATGAGGTTGCCGCTGATAGGGTGAGCAACGAGTACGCAGTATCACCGGCAAACCTCGCCAGGGATATTTTCGTTGAGATGGATACCCCACAGGCCACACCAAAACCGGTTTCTTCCCTATCCCCCTTGATACAAGGCGTTGTGGAAGGTGATTTTGCTCCCCTGGGCCAGGACACCCAGGTAACGCTCCGCCTCGTTTCCGCAGTGGACAACCGTATCTTAGGTTCAAGCCGTTTTGTTATTCCCCAGGAAGAACTGCATAAACGGGGACTGTCCCTGTATCCCCCGAAAGATGGCGTACTGATTACCCCAGCGGAATTTGACGAAAAACAGTTTGCCATGGACTCCTATAACGGTAAGAACAACACGTTTGGTTTTACCGTAGTGGCTGATGATCTTGACGGCATTTACTATGGTGGTGAATATATGACCCTTCGTGTGTATGCAGAACGGGACTGTTATTTCAAGATAACCCACATCAACGTGAAGGGGAACGTGCAGACCCTGTATCCCCGTTCCGCACAGGACAACAACTTCATCCGGGCAGGAGAGACGCGCCAGATTCCCGACAACACCCGTTACAGGATAACCGCGCCCTTTGGAGAGGAGTACATCCTTGCCGCCGCATACAATAGCCGGTTTGCCGCGGATTCCTCCCCAGCAGTACCGCTTTCATCCTCCAGTCTTTCACGGGACATTATGGTTGAAGATGAACAGACCCATACTGGAATGCGGCCCCTTGCAACGGCAAAGTTCAGCTATACGACACTGCCGCAATAGCTTATGTATGGCGTGAACACCCACTTGAAACCGCGGGGGCCTCTACCAGGTGCGGTAAAGGCGGCGTCCGGTGCCAGGCCCTTCACGGGACCTTATGGTTGAAAAGTATCCACACCACGGACAACCTGTGTCATGGCTTGAATGTTTTCCAGCGGCGTCGAAGGCGGAATATCACAGCCGGGCATCAGGATAAAACCGCCGCCCTCACCTGCGTCGGCTAAACATTGCCGGCAGACTGCGGCAACCCTTTCCGGCGTTTCACCCATTATCACATCAACCGGATTCATGTTCCCCGCGAAGGCAACCTTACCATCAAAGGCCCTCCGGGCATCTTTCAGGTTCACCTTGTAATCAAGGGAGATGATCCTCGCGCCCACACTGGAAACAAGATCGAGACGGTCGCTGATATTACCGCAGATGTGCAGCATCCCGATCACCTTTTTGCGGTGCAGCGTTGCATAGATTTTTTTAAGTGCCGGAACAACAAACTCCGCAAAATGCTCACGGGAAATCATGTCCCCTGACGCGGTAGGCTCTCCCATGGACACAATATCAAGACCGTTTTCGATGTAACTTTCTGTATAGGTAAGGTACAGAGTCGTGGTAAAATCCAGAATCTGCAAGACCGCATCCTTATGCTTGCGCATATCCCGCATCAGGTTTTCCGCGCCGTACATAAGCGTTGCCAAGGTCAAAGGCCCCCAGAGGCTGCCGCCCACCGGATATTCCCCGCTGGCCCGCTGCACAATGCCCCTTGTTATCTCCCGCAGGGTTTGCATGATCCGGTCATCCCAGAGCCGCGTTATATCAATCTTTTCAATATCCCCGGGTTTTTTCAGGAGCGGCTCCACCACATCGGGGGGTCCCTCCTGGCGGAACTTCACCGCGCCACCCAGGGCCTTTATAATCAGATTCCCCGCCCCTGGCGCGCCCCAGATAATATCCGTACCTGATGAGCGGTAGGCCCCAAAGAGGATATCCGCTACCAGAGCCGGGGTGGTCTCCAGGACCTTTTCCATGGATAGTCCTCCAGTTCGCAGCGCCCAAGAAGCGCCTGAAAGCAGCGCTGCCGGAGGCCGGTCCGTGGGTTTCAATGCCGCCGTGTTTATAATGATCTCTTTTGCCGTCATTCACCCTGTTCCTTTTTGTATCAGAATTTTTTTATTATTGTCAATTATATCTATATTTATTGATGCGCGAACATTGCTCATGCACACTGCCTGCGAGAATGAGCGCTACAAGAAGACGTAGTCAAGATAGGTGGCCTCATCGGATTCCGCTTCTTCTGTGGCAGTGGCTCGTTTCAGCGCGGCAGTATAATCAGTGCCGCTCTTAATGGAAGCACGGTTCAGAATTAAATCCTTAGCCAGCCGCAGCATGATCCGCTCGGTACGGGCGCGCCGGGCCTCATCTTGTATATTGATAAGATCCGGCAGGTAGGACAGACCGATGGTCCGCCGCGCCAATTCAAGGCCGCAGGCTCCCGCAGCCTCGGATAATACAGTACCCAGGTACCATTCAGAAAAACCAGGTGTCTTCGCCATGAGGTCGGTCACCCGTTCTCTGAACAAGTTTTTAAATTTCTTTATAAAGAGCGCAAAAAAATTTTCTATCGTTTCAAGGAGCCACTGCTTAAAACTCAAAATAGATACATCCTGCACTGCTTCCGCGTCTGCATTTGCCCAGGCAAAGAAGATATGTGCAGTAAAATTACCAGGATCAACGCCCATGGGTCCAAAGAAGGCGAATTCGGTATCGAAAATTTTTATGCTATCTTCCCGGACAAATACAGCGCCGGTATGCAGGTCCGCATGGATAAGTGCCTGGGCGTTGTTCATGAATTCAAATTTGAGTTTTGCCCCTTCCAGACGAAAGGCAACATCTTCGTAGAATTCCGCCTGAACAAAGTCCTTGTTTTCGCTCATAACACGATTGCGTTTATAAACATCAATGAACGGCTCGGTGTTGTTTAATTTTTCAAAGATATCGCACATTTGGGGGTTGATAAATTGTTTTGCCAGCAGCTTCTTCTCCTGATGATCCAGTACGATGTCACTGGTAAGTACCAGGGCGTTTACCAGATAGGTGGAAAACATATCGGCAAAACGGGGGAAGCGACGGCGTTCAAGCAGGGCAAAGCGGAGTATGGCATAATCGCCGCTGAGTTCTTCCATGATGATAGCACACATCACCAGATCGTAGAGATACAGTTCCGGCGTGGAGCCGGGGTTAAGCTTTTCCTGCATGGCAAGGTAATCCGCCTCAATTCTTCCCCGTTCCGTGGTAAGCTGCCAGGTAGGATCAAGGCGGGTCGCATCCCCCGCTTGTTTGATGATTACCGATTTATGTTTTCCCCGGACCTGGAAAATATAATTGACATTTCCATCACCGATTTCATCCACTGAGAGCTGTTCGTCTTCGGTGAAAAAATCAACCTTTGCTTTAATGTAATCAGGTACATCCGCCACGGTCATAAGAAAATACGAATCATAGGTCTTTGTTTTCATAAGAGCCTCCTTAACTCAGCCTAATTTTTTCATTTTTATCGATCTGTACAACCTTCCCAGCTTGTATAATCAGGGTTACAGATCCGTATTTTAAGGATGAGACCATCTGCACAATCTGTTTTAAATCTCTTTCGCTTAAGCCCTCGCCAGCCGGTTCATCCTGCATGTGTGGAAACAGGTTCGCCGTCTTTTCTTTTATTTCTCCCATCAGGTTACCTCTTTTATGTTCCGTAGTGCGCTCCGTAACGAGCGCCAACGCCGGTATGCGCGATCATAGGCTTCGACATTTTCCTGGATAGGTTTGTATTCCCGCGCTCCGTGTACCATGTTCTTTGCCGCATGATCATATCCGGTATAGAGTCCTGTTCCCACTGCTGCCGACAGCGCTGCCCCCAGGGCAGTAGTCTCTGTGGTTCCCGATACCATGATGGTTTTGTTAAGCACATCCGCCAATCCTTGCACATACAATTCGCTTTTTGTCTGGCCCCCGCACACCAGAAACGTCTCAGCGTGTATACCGGTTTGTTCCAGGAGATATTCGGCATTAGCCCGTACCGGGTATATGGTGGATTCAAATGCTGCCCGGTAGAGTTGCGCCGTGGTAACTTCGTCAATATTCCAGGGAACCGGGAATATAAAACCGCCAAGCTTTTCGCCGGGAAGCTCCCCTGCAATCTCACTGCCAAGATAGGCAGAGACTCCCCCGGCACCGATGGGTACAGCGGCAGCAATGGCGGACATCTCTGCAAAGGGATTGCCTGAACTTTTTGGGGGAATACGATCCCTAGTCCAGCGGAGTGACAGCCCTGAGAATTTTACATTTGCCTCAAGACACCACAGGTGCTCTGTTACATGGCAGTCCGTTTCGGCATGTTCCAGATTCAGCGGCCGGTCAACGGTGAGCATCACCGGAGTGGTTGAGCCGGCCACGGCGCAGAGTATCCCTGGAGATAAGACCCCCATTCCGGCCAGCGCCGCCTGGGTATCGCCTCCAGTGGAAAAAACCGGAATGTCTTGGGGAAGGCCGCTTGACCGGGCAGCTTCCTTGGTAAGTTTCCCTCCCGGGGTACTGGCGGAAATGACCGGTGGAAAAATATCTTGGGGCAGATCAAAGCGGGCCGCTATTTCGCTTGACCAGCGGCGGGAAGGGGTGTCAAAAAGCTGAGAAGATCCTGCCACCGATGGTTCGCTTATGGCATTGCCGGTCAGACGCCAGACCAGCCAGTCACTGAGCATCAGGAGGCGGTGGGTGTTCTGCAAAACTTCCGGTGCGTGTTTCTTAAACCAGAGGAGACGGGGGAGTCCGAACATACCATGGGGGATTATCCCGGTAATGTTCTTAATATCCTCGGCATGGGGCAGTATCTCACCCAGCATTGCTTCCCCCCGGAGGTCAACACAAGGAGCGCTATACAGTTCCCGGCCCCCGGTGTCGATAAAGACCATGCCCTGACGCTGACTTGAGGCGGCGGCGGCGATTATATCCCGGGGCCGTATACCTGTTTCTTCGATAAGGACCCGGGACTGACCGCAGAGGCGGACGAAAAAATCATCGCTGTCAAAAACCAGTCCGCCCTTTGCACCCCAGGGACAGGGTTTATAGGACCATTCTTCATATTTGACACCGATGGTTTCTCCCTTTTCGTTAAAGATGGCACACTTCCCCGCGCCGGTACCGATATCAAAGGCAGCAATATACGATGACATACCGCGTCTCCTTACTTTTACAAAGCAGCCGAATCAAGATTGCGCTTTTCAGCCTCAGCCTGCATAGCTTCTCCATAGCTCTGAGTGCCTGGTGATTTATCCGCCGGTCTGGGAATAATGACAGCCAGAGAGCGTGCGGGGCCTTCGGCATTTCCGCCTTTCCCCGCACGCTAACTTTCTTATTCAACGCCTGCTGTGTCAAAGTCGTGGGTAACAATATCTGCCACCGTAACTTTCGCACCTGGCTCCAGGGCGCCAGCGTTCTTTGCGCCCTGTATCCATTCCGCGATATGCGCGTCATTGATTGCCGATGTCCGTGCATAGTAGTGGTTCGCCTCAACAGGTATACCGATAGCTTCCTCAGTCCATTTCGCGGTCTGTTCGGGATTATCGTTTGCCCAGCGTTCCGCCTTCTTTATGGCCCGGATAAAACGCCGTACCGCTTCGGGATTATTCTTGATAAAGGTATCAGAGAAATAATAGAGATAGGTTCCCCCATTTTCTCCTCCCAGGTCCCGGCTGGTTGCGATAATGTTAGCCTTGAAATTTTCAACGCTCTTGTAGAAAGGCGGATGCGGTATGGCAATTTCAATCAAGCCCTGCTGTAAAGCCTGAATGCCTTCGATATCAGGCATCGTGATATATTCGAACTTCTCCCGGGGAATATTGTACTTTTCCAGCAGTTTGTCGGTGAGGAAGTCCATACAGGCGTTTCGGACGATCATTTGGATCTTTACCGTGCCCGGAAACCTTTTTATGTCTTCCGGTGTCTTGATTGGACTATCGGTGCGGGTGACCCACCACATGTGCTGCAAATGAGGATCATCAACTCCCGGGGGCGGTTCAACAATCGAACGCGCAACCGCACGAATCGTGGCGCCGCCTTCACGGGCAATCGCAATTTCATTGGGATGCGCGTCGCCTACATCATTGTCACCATGCAGAATTGAAGCAACACGGATCGGTACCTCAGTATCACCAGTATACACGATTTCAATGCCTTCTTCCTTAAAGAACCCATTATTTTCGCCCACGAAATACGGCGCGCCGGTACAATCCAGCTTTGACCAGGTTTTTATCTTGTATACTTCCTGTCCCGCTGTATTGACCGTAGTTGTCACTACCTTGCCGGCCTTTTTGGTACATCCCGCGATAATTCCGACGGCAAGCACCAGTGCCACAATGTTCCAATATACGTTTTTTCGTATCCCGTTTTTCTTAGCCATTTTATTCTCCTTATGGTTAGTTTATTAAAAGCTATCAAGTAAAAGGTTACTTTACAGACTGTACACACCTGCAGAGCAGCTCTTTACTTCACAATGCTTTCCTCTTTCCAAACGATCACCTTCTTTTCAATAAAACTGATTGACCAGGTGATCAGCAACCCTAAAAGGGCAATCGTAATGACGGCAACAAAGAGCCGTTTTATCTGAAAATTGTGCTGTGAATTCAGGACAAGAAAACCGAGACCTCTCGATGCGCCTACCATCTCTGCCGCAATGAGCATGAAAAAGGATATACCCGCCCCCTGCTTGAGTCCCGCAAAGATCGCCGGAGCCGCGCCGGGTAGTACAACTTTCCAGAACAGGGCAGGCTTTGATGTTCCCATGGCCAATGCCGCTTTTACCAATATAGGATCAATGTTCTTAACACCGCTGATCGTACCAAAGAGGATGGGCCACACACAAACCCACAGTATGATCGATACCTTGGCTACTTCCCCAATGCCAAACAACAGAACAAATACTGGAAACACCGAGAAGGGATTGACCTGGGCTAGGATATTCAGCAGGGGATTTAAGTATTCCTCGATCCGTTTAAACCAGCCGCCCAACAAAAAACCCAGGGGCAATGCAATGACGGAGGCGATCAGAAAACCAAAGAGCGCCCGCTGCAGACTAATCAAAATGTGGATATGCAGTTTTCCTGCAAGGAGCATAGCCCAGAACATCGATAGCACATCACCCAGTGTTGGAATGAAGGCCCTGTCCGCGAGTCCTACCATCGGTGCAATCTGCCAGAGGGCCAGAAAGATGATAACCGCAATACTTTTGCGGTACCAGTACAGAATCCACGACGATTTTGTTAGCCCTTTCCTCTCTTCCATCTCAATCACTCCAAAAAAAAGGCTCAAAAATCCCGACAGATTTCTGAGCCTCTGGTTGTCCAGTCAGCTTATTATTTTCATATAAAATCTCTATGTTTAATATATATACTAAATTAAAAAAATACTGTCAAGCATTTATATAAAAAAATTCAAAAAATTTACGGTATAGATCGGCTGCTGCCAAAACGCAATTACCCTCGATTTAAGAGGCTATTTTCCTGGTCACACCCCAAAGGATGTCCGTATTTAGGAATAATTATTTTGAAAATTTGTCAATTTGACTATAAAAAGGCTTGACAGGAAAAAATTAAAGCGTTATTTTATATTAAATACTTAGTTTTACTAAGATATATTTAGTTGGGTCAACCAGCATTAAGGAAATGTACATGAAAAAGAGCATGGTATTCGGCATTGTGGCGCTACTTTTGAGCGGCATAACGGTACTGTTCGCAGGTCCCAAACGGGACAACGCTGACGACAGCAAGGTAATCAAGTTTGCGGCTTGTAACCTGAAAGCCTACGAAGATACGACGAAGGTTCTGGCCGAGGAAGTCGCAAAACTTGGCTACAAGCTAGAATACACGTTTTTGGCCGACAATACCCAGCTCAATGAAGCGGTAGAACGGGGCGAATATTTCGCTAACTATCACCAGCATACCCCGTATATGCAGGAATTCAACCGTGGACATAACGCCCACCTTGCCGCCGCGTTCAAGGTGTTTCTCGATCAGGCAGGAATCTATTCTAAAAAATACAAAAGTATCGACGCACTACCGCAAGGGGCACGCATTGTCTTGCCCTCAGATGCGGGGAATAACTGGCGTGGTCTGGTAATACTTGACGATAGGGCTACCGTTTATACACATCATTAGCGATAGCCCAGCCGTCGAAGATATTAAAAAAGCGGCACCAGCCTTCGTAAAGGGTAATCACTCCGGGCGGTCTTTGACCGGCAAAACCTTTCCAG
>JAITQK010000195.1 GCA_031288975.1 Treponema sp.
TAGTAATCAAGCCCCCTGGTGATGGAAGGGTCCAGGACAAAGGAATCGGCGGTGCCAGTATCGACCATAAAGCGGCGCAGTATCCGCAGCCGTTCCGATTCAGGAGCATCCCCGCCCACCGCGTTGCTTATGGTTTCAAGGGTTTCCTCAAAATTCCCCTTTGCCTCAATAAAGCCCAAAATTGCCCCTGCCTTGTCCAGGCCGCTCAGGTCCGAAAGCTGGCGCAGGGTTTCTTCTCTGCCGATTTTGGTCAGCTTATCCACGGTCCGCAGGATTTCCACCGACTGTTCTGAAACGCCGAGCCTGGTGAGAAAGCGGTTGAAAAGCCCCCGGTGGTTTACCCTGATGGTCAGGTCCCCTGCTCCGATAGCCCGGAGGGTATTCCGCATGATGAGGAGCACCTCAAAATCCGCAGCAGGGCTGTCACTGCCCACGATATCAAAATCACACTGGGTAAATTCCCGGTACCGGCCCCGCTGGGTGTTTTCCCCTCGCCACACCTTGGCAATATGATAGCGCTTAAAGGGCAGGGAGAGTTCCCCCCGGTGTTCCGCGAGGAAGCGGGCAAAGGGAACGGTAAGGTCGAAGCGGAGGGCCACATCCCGGCCACCGTTGTCGTTAAAACGATAAATCTGTTTTTCCGTTTCTCCCCCGCCCTTTCCCAGGAGGATCTCCGCGTATTCCAGCACCGGCGTATCAATGGGCACAAAACCATAGGACCGGAAGGATGCCTCGATCCGCTCAATCAGATTCCGCCGTGCAATCTCCGCAGGGGGAAGAAAATCCCGGAATCCTTTGAGGATTCTCGGTTCAATAAAGTTAGCCATATACACGTTCTTTTATCATATTTTCGCTTTAATATCAAGTAAAATACGGTCTATTTCAGCACTGAGAATTGCTTCGTTCAGGGGGATTTTGTCTGTATGAGGGGCGATAAACGTGTGTTCCAGTGTTGCATTCATCGCTTTAAAGGCAAGCCCTAATTGTGCTTCCATAATCTTGACACCCCGGGGATCAGGGGAACCAAAGGCGACAAAAAAGAGGGCGTGTTTGTGTTTCTGAACCGGCTGTTGCATCCCTAAGGAGAACTTTGCCTCAAAATACTGCTGGGTACGGTCAAAAATCGCCTTTAAGGGCGCTGGAAATCCGAGGCAATAGACCGGTGAGGCAATGACCAGGAGGTCCGCTTCTTGTAAGCCCCGGTCAATGGGGATGAAATCATCATACACACAGCCTGGGGTATGGGTACAATGACCACAATGGATGCAGGGCTTGATCTTCGCTTGATAGGCATCAACCATGGTGACCAGGTTCTTCTGGTCCATAAGGCGGTCCCATTGGGTTAAAAAGCAACGTATCATAGCTGCGGTAACCCCATCCTGCCGGGGCGAACCTTTCAAAACAAGCGTTTTGGTTGTCATATCACTCCATTGTGGTTATTACTGTGTGCATGATCAGGTATAGTACCGCCGCTCCTGCTCTAAGGTACTGACCGGACCGTGCCCGGGAAAGATGCGGATACTACCGTTCATGGCCAAAAGCCGGCTAAGACTTGCCGCCAGGAGTTCTTCATCGCCGCCAGGAAGGTCCGTGCGTCCGGCTCCGTTTTTGAACAGGGTATCCCCACAGAAAAGCCATCCCTTCTGCTCATCATAAAATCCCACAGAACCGGCGCTATGTCCAGGGAGGTGCAGTACCGTGAAGGGTCCCAAGGTATTCCCCTCGGCAATGAGGACGGTGGCGGAAGGCATGGGCTTCCAGAGCGCATCCACCAAGGCGGCATCTCCTGCGGCAGCGGTAAAGCTGGCGTGGTGGGCCTCGTAGGCATCAGGTCCGAGGTATACCGCGTCATTCCGGTGGATGGCGATTTCGATAGGCCCGAAGGTTTCGACCAGGTCCGGCAGGGCGGCGATATGGTCAAAGTGCCCGTGGGTCAGTAGAATATACTGGGGCCGTAGCTTACGCCGCTTCAGGCGGGCTATAATGGCTGGGGCATCTGCTCCCGGATCGATGATGGCGCAGTACCGAGGTTCTGAAGGCCCCTTGAAGGGGATGATCCAGCAATTGGTAGCCAAGGCACCGAGGACGATGTGTTCTACATCGGAATCTTCAATTATATTTTCTTCCATAGGAGGATAATACCCTGCGGATTGTTGATTTACTAGTAATCTCCGGCATGGTTGTTTTCTGGTACGTTCTGGTCCCGGTGGTGGGGGCCTTTATCAGCCGCCATGCCTGGCGCGTGTTCAGGAAGCGTTTCGATGAGCTGCGGCTCAGGCCCCTCCTGGATTACGGCCATTGCCAGCAGGCCGAAGAGGGGGTGTACCGGTTCATCGGCGGGTTTGAATCCATCACCGATGGCCATACCCTCTGGGTAAAGAGCGATACCCTGACCATTCCGGTTGCCCTCGCAGGGGCTTATATCTATATACTGCCCATGCTGGAAGATGACACCATCCCGGAATCCTTTGATCCTGGGGCAGAGGTCCCTGAACGGATCCGGTGGGACCAGATTTCCGTGGTAACCGAGGGTGCACGGGTCTTTGTGGGGGGACCTGTGATCCACCAGGCTAAACAGTGGCGCTTTGTTTCCTCCAGGGAACACCCCCTGCTGATCATTTTTTATGATGGACACGACCGTTCGCTCACCGTCCGGGCCATCCGGGCTGGACGGCACAAGAATGAGTACTGGAATGCCGCAACCCCGTATGCCTTTATTGCCGGGACCTTTTGCCAGATCATCATGGCTGTTTCCTTTTTATCCCGGCCTGCCTTCCGCTTGACCAGTATCACCGCCATGATCGCCCTCTTCATCCCCCTGCTTCCCTTCATTCCGCCGGCGTTCTTGTGTACCGTACTCTGCCGACGACTCTGGAAGCGGGCCAAGATATTCAGGGCCTATCGGGATCTGGCACGGCTTCCCTTAATCTACATGCCCCGGGGTCAGGGTCGCAGATCCGGTACCTGGGAGTGCCGGCTCCCTGAGGGGGAGCGTTACGGCGTGGTCTACTATGCCTCTTTACCGGCAGAGGCCCTGGAAATTCAGGTTCCCCTGCTCATCCCCGAAACGGAAAATAAAAAATCTGGATGGTATATCTTTGGGAGCATCCCAGAAGGAAGCTCCACAAACCCCAATCCTGTACCACGGGAACCGCAGGATTGCTTTGCTACTTTTGGGGGGGTCCCTGGCAATCCCGCAAAGCTGGCACTGAGGTATACTATACAAGCCTATCTCCTGGAGCTAGGCGCCACGTTTTTGCTCTTGACAGGCATTGGGATCAACATTTTTTTTATCGTTATCATCATCGTACTGGCGCTGATATGATTACCCCTGGAGGTCCTGGAGATTCAAAGCATAGCGGGTTACCCTGGGTTTGAAGGCGTTTCTGAGGAGTACCCGTGCACAACATTCCACTTCCACAGGCATATCCATGAGAACCGTGGCTATTGAATGGCGGTCGAGGGTATCCAGGAGCCGGTTGAAGAGGGTCTCTCCGATGCCCAGGCCCCGGTATTCGGGCTTGACTTCCAGGGCGCTTATATACAAGGTATCCCCCTCTCGGACCGTGGCGATATAGGCGGCAAAGTCACCGCTGCTGGTTTCCACGGTTAGGGCCAGGTCTCCTGGAAAGGAGCCGGTTTTGTTCAACAAAGACGCTACCATAAGATAGGCGGTATATTCATCTCCGGCATTCTGGTACTCCTCACAGCAATACCGGTGCAGTTCCGCGGCAGCGGCCTGATCCTTTAGAACAGACTCCCGGAAGATGAAGTCCTCAAGGACCAAGTCATCGGTTTCTTCAGGTTCAGTACCCACACGTTCCAGACCCCAGAAATCCCGGAGGCTATTGTACCAGTCGGTGATCTTCTTTTTCAATTCCCGTTCTTTAAAGGAAAACCAGCGTTTTTCCACCTCTGGATGATGGCTCAAGGTATCTTTAAAAGCCCGGAAGACTCCTTTTCCGCGGTTAAGGGCAGCGGTCAATTCTTCCCGGAGCAGGGGATTTCTAAGAGTGGCGGTAAAATGTTCCATCAGCCGGTATCCATCGGCAGAATCCCATTGAGGAAGGGCGATGAAGCGTTCTTCATCAGCATCGGAATCAACACCCCCTACGATGATGCCCTCCTCGGTATCCAAGAGAAAATCTGCACCCTGATCTTCCATAGAGAACAAGATATCATCAAGTAATGCTTCGGTTAGTTCAAAACGCATAGTTGATTGTAGCGACAAACCCTGGGAACGGTCAAGGGCGTGGGAGAATGGCGGGCACCTTTAATTACCCCAATCCTTGACCACCTGGTTGATGGCGTCGAGGTGCTTATTGATTTGCGGTAAATGGTGGCAGATGGTCTCAATGACTCGGGTATTGCCCCACTCCCATTCCTGTAGGGTGCCTGTAACCAGGTATTCAACCGAGGTATTGAGCACCGTCGCTATACGCACGGCGTCATCGACCCGTGGATAAATCCCTTTTGATATCCAACCTTGAAAGGTATTAAAGCTGATTCCTGCTTTTTTCGCAACCCATTCCTGGGTGGTATTTTGCCGTTTTATCTCTTCTTTGATATGTTCCCAGAACATGACCGAGTCCATATAGGAATTATAAAATATTTGCCAAAAAATCAGTCTATTTAGATAAAGATCATTGACAAACAATCCATTTAGATGTATATATTATTATAAGTTTCTTCATTTGTTTGGATTGATTTTTAAGCAAAATCATATCTATGGACCGATGGGGCTTTCGGGTATAGACGACCTGGAAGGAATTTATTTTATAGGAGCTTTTTTATGAAAAAAAAGGTTTTTTTCATGGGAATACTCAGCCTCGTGCTGGTATTCAGGATGGCGTTATTTGTCGGTTGTTCGTCCGATGATGATGATGGTGGGGATGTGCCGCAAGTGCCGCAAGTGCAGCAAGGGACTTTGACCATTTACAATGGTTCAAACAAGAGCATAGATGTAAGCATAAAGGTGCTCGATGAGAACAACCTTCCCACAACGGTAGTAAATTCCATCATTGTGGGAGCGTATGACAATACTGTGAGGACACTTGCTGTCGCTAAGTATCGAATAGACGTAAAGGCTGACCAGGTTGTTGATCTATTACACCAAATAGGCACACTTATAGAGGGTACGAACGAATGGGTATATACCTACAACAACAATCAAGGAGCCCTCGCCCAGCCTGTAAGTAGTTTGCCTGTGCCTGGTGATCCGGGGACCTTGACGATTAGGAACGACGCTGCCGATAAGATTATTGTACAGGTACAGGTAGAGATTCCAAATCAACAACCTGCTCAAAGCGCCATCAAATACAAACAACTTGCACAAGGTGGGACTGATACATGGCAGCTTAACAAGGGTACTTTATATCGTATAACCCTAACGACGCGTGAGACCAATGGTGGTGTTATTGCTACAATCTCAAAGAGTAACCGTTCACGGGTTATAAGTCCATATAATACTGAGAGTTATGGAAAAAGAACTATAAAAAAGACCAGAACGATTAGGATGATTGTAGTAATGGAGGTGGAGCACGCCTATGAAAA
>JAITQK010000197.1 GCA_031288975.1 Treponema sp.
CATACAGATTTATAGGGGAAAATAAACTCCTGTGGCACCAGCTTGAGGTGCTGGTGCCGAGAGGCATGGAAGTTCAAGTCTTCTTCGCCGCATTCATGTAATTCTTTGTAATATTCGGACGGAACCCTTGGATGAAAATGAATATTGCTTACGGAGATGTTCAAGAGATTGGTTAATAATCTGGATAGGGCTACTTTTTTTCGTTCAATATCACCAAGGAACGTAAATGACACGGTAGGCATTCAAGAGAGCGTTTTAAAAGAAGGTCACTATTCAGTCATATTAAATTTATGCGATAAACGGCAATGTTTTCTATATCAAAAGGTTTCTCCGCTTGCCGGTAATCACTCCTTTTATACCAATTTTCCATATTGCATCAAGATACTCCGCAACAGCGTCTTCAAGACCCTTGATAGTGCTTAGATCCTCTCCCCACCAAGCGGCGTTACTCAGTACGGCATGGGTGATTTTTTTTGCCGCATCGGTTCCCGTGGGGGTTTGAGCGCCGCCGTTTGCTTCGGCGTAGATCCTGGCAAACCACGCAAGAATATCCTCATCGTCTTTTATCGGATAGGTCCCGTTTTCCCGCGTGCCCGAAAGTTCGCCGTTGGCAAGATTTTTACCGTTGTAAAAGGCGATAAGCGCCGCAAACGACAATGTTATTGCCCGGGGCAGTTTGCCTTTCTTTTTTTGATAATCAAGCAGCGATGGCAGTACACGGGTTTTATATTTTGATATGGAATTGAGTGTAATGGAAAGTAACAAATGCCGGATATACGGATTGGCAAAACGTTCAAGCACATCCTTTGCATATTGGGTCAATTCTCCAGTGTTTCCGTCCATCGACGGGATAATTTCTTCAAAGATGCCTTGCTTCATAAGGCCGGCGATGGTTGGGTCTTTGATACATGCTTCTACCGTATCAAGTCCGTACAGAAAGGCCGCTGGAACGCTTAGGGTATGGGCGCCGTTTAAAATACGTACCTTCCGGGTGCGGTAAAAACTCATATCATCAGTCCAGATCACGTTAAGCCCCACTTGGACAAAAGGCAGTTCAGCACGGTAGTCTCTGCGGGTTTCAATGACCCAGAGGTGAAAAATTTCGGCAGCGTCAAGCAGATTGTCTGTGTAACCGATCTTTTGACACAAGGCTTCGGCTTCTTCTTTGGGATAACCAGGGACAATGCGATCCACCAGGCTGTTGCAAAAATCGCAGGTCTCAAGCCATTTGCCAAACGCGCTGCCGAGATTCCATTCGGCAGCATACCGTTCGACAAGCTCCTTGAGTTTATCACCGTTTTTTTCGATTAGCTCGCAGGGAATAAACACCAGGGCCTTGGTTTCATCCCCTTTAAAATATGCAAAGCGGCGGTACAGGAACGCAGTTACTTTACCTGGAAACGAGCGTTGCGGCTTGTCGAAACGTGTATCCCCTGCGCCGTAAGAGATGCCTGCTTCCGTCGTATTGGAAATGACAAAACGCAGGTCAGGATTTTCGGCGCATTTGATATAATCGTCGTACTGCGTATATGGGTTAAGACAACGGCTGATTGAAGTGATGGTACGGAATTCTTCTGTTATTTTGCCGTCCTGTACACCTCGCAGTACCGTTGTATATAAGCCGTTTTGACTGTTTATCATATCTGACAAGCCCTGTTCAAGGGGCTGTACGACCACGACGTTTCCGTTAAAAGCTGTTTTTTCATTAACAAGGTCAACCTGCCAGTCAACAAATGCGCGTAGAAAATTACCTTCTCCAAATTGCAGAATTTTTTCTGGACGTTTTACCGTCTTTACCACTTCAGTAATTGATTTCAATGTTGATATCCTTTTATATACATTAATAAATCAAGTTGACCATTCCAAGGGAGAAGAACGGTACAAACGTAAGCAGCGCAAGACACACCAGGAGCAGGATATAAAACGGAAGGGCTTCCTTGATAAACGCGGCGATTCTGCACCGGGTAATGCCGCAGGTAACAAACATCAGGGTTCCCATAGGCGGCGAAATGGCACCGATGGCGTTGTTAAAGATAAACATCATGGCGAACTGAATGTCGTCAATGCCAAAGGCACGGGCAACCGGCACCAGAAGGGGTACCAGCACGATCATGCTGGCGTTTCCCTCGATAAACATCCCCACAAGAATCAGGAATACGTTGACAAAGAGCAGAAAAATATACTTGTTGGAAATAGAAGCAACCATAAAGTCGGTCAACTGCTGGGGTATACGCTCACGAGTAAGAATCCACGCGAAAGCAGACGCCGCCCCAACGATCATCATAATCGACGCTGTAGTGGCAACCGTTTCTTTTATAGCCTGAAAGAGATTTTTAAAACTGAATTCCCGGTAGATAAGTGAAAGAACCACAGCATAGATGATTGCCACCGCGCCCGCTTCCGTGGGGGTAAAGATACCGAGCCTGATACCACCGATAATCACAACCGGCAGGAGCAGGGGCCACACCGCCTCTTTGAACGCCTTGCCCAGGGAAATGGTCTCGGACATCTCGTTGGTATAGCGCCGTTTAACCGAGATACTTCCTACCATGATCATCATGGCGAAGCAGAGAAGCAGGCCGGGGCCGATACCTGCCACAAAGAGTTTACCGATAGATACGTTGGCAATGGAACCGTAGATGATCATGGCAATTCCCGGGGGAATAAGCGGCGTAATCATGGCGGAAACCGCGGTAACGACCGAGGAAAATTCCCGGGAAAATCCCTTCTTTTCCATTTCAGGCACCAGCATTTTCGCTTCCATTGCCGCATCAGCCAGGTTGGAACCCGAAAGCCCTCCCATCAAGGTAGAAAGGAGCACGTTCACCTGGGCAAGCCCGCCAGGAACTTTTCTGACCAGCACTTCACAAAAACGCATTACCCGGCGAGTAACCCCCGAATAATTCATAATGACCCCGGAACACACAAAGAAAGGAATGGCGAGGAGGGGAATACTTTCAACACCGGCGAGAACCCGCTGGGCCATAATCTGGGCTGGTAGATTGGGGCTGCATATAAAATAGACAAAGGAACCGGCAAGAACCGAAATAAAGACCGGTACCTTCATAAAAAGCAATACCAGCATGATCAATGCAGCAATGATAACGAGGGATGATGTCATGCCTCTTCCCTCCGATTCTGTAGTTTCTTGTACACCGATACTGAATAGTTGCCAATCATCAATACACAACCAATGGGAAACGCAGCATAAATAAAACAGTAGGGAATATCCAGAATATCCGTGGTACGTTGTGTGGTATACATCTGCTGTACCAAGCGTGCGCTTTGCAGCGTAAAATACCCGAGGATGATCACGGAAATAAGGTAAATAATTACTTCCGCCGCCTTCTGTACGCCCTGGGGGAACCGTTCCACTACAATGTCAATGGCCACATGGCTGCCAAACCTGAACCCCGCTCCTGCTCCGAAGAACACCACCAGGGTGATACAGACCAACTGGAATTCCTCTCCCCAAATAATGGGCCGGCCGATAAAATACCGCATACCTACGCCGAGAAAGGTTACCACAATCAATGCTGAAAGGGCACTCCCGGCGATGATCACGTCAAGATTTTTCAGTATATCAACCGGCTTGTTATTCATAATGCCTCCCTAGTTGACCGCTTTGGCGTTGGAAACGGTATCATACAGACCAGGCGAAAACATGGCCTTAATTTCTGGTATGTCGTAAAAACCTTTTGCCTGCTCCTGGAAAGCCCCTATATCCACGGTGATGACTTCTACGCCTTCGGCCTTCAATTTGGCAAGGGTTTCTTCCGACTGTTGATTCTGAAGCTGGTTGTTGTAAATTCCGGCCTCGTTGCCGCACTCCACCAGAATCTGCTGCTGTTCTGCCGTAAGGCTGTTGAAAAACTGGGTGCCGCATACCCAGGTGGTGAAGTTTTTGACATGACCGTCCAAGGTCAGGTATTTAGCGACTTCCTGGGTTTTGTTACCGTAAATCGTGGTCAGCGGGTTTTCCATGCCGTCGATTACTCCCTGTTGCAAGGCGGTATACACATCCCCCAGGGGCATCGGGGTGGGGGTAGCGCCCATTATTTCCATCCCTTTTACCTGAATCACATTGTTGGGTACCCGTATCTTGAGACCTGCAAAGTTGCTTACCTCGCGGACAGGCCGCTTGGTAATGGTATGGCGTTCGCCGTAAATCCAGTTGGCAGTAAGGATTTTCAGACCCTTCTGTTCAAGCAGTCCCATCTGACCTTTCCACCAGTCGCTCTTGATGAGCTGCCACGCTTCGTCCCAGCTTCCAAACAGATAGGGGGCAAAACAGATCCCCAGATCCGGAACGCCCCGGTCAGCGTAGAAAGCGCCGTCCGCCAGGGTAATCACATTCATGCCGGCCAGCATCTGGTCAATCAGGGCGTTTTTGTTCCCCAACTGGCTGGAGGGGAAAATCTCAATCTTCATCGTGCCGTTTGAGCGTTGTTCAACCAACTCCGCCCACCGGTGAATCCCCAGGTCAACCGGTTCTCCAGGGTTGTTTTCATACCCAATCTGGATTACCACTGGTTTGACCGCCGTGCTTTGACCTGCCGGGTCTTTTGAACCGCCAGCAAACAAGGTTCCCACCGCAATAAGCGCGGTGAGAACAATCAACAATTTTCGCTTTATCATAAAAGCCTCCTCGAAAAATAATTAAAAGCCAATTCCATAGATAGATGGTAGTACCGGAATTCTCTTCTGTCAAGTTTTTTTTACATTTCTTTTCTTCACCGTTAAAACACGATGATGTCCTTGAAATCGACGAATTGTGGAATATATCGGGAAAAAGTCGAATAAAAGGAAGATTAACCACTAAGTTACACGAAGTCGCACAAAGTATTCCTTTCTCTATCTTACTTTGTGATACTTTGCGATACTTTGTGGTTTTCCTCTTCTTTCCCACTCTACCCCACTGCCGCCCTGTTGGGTACTCCGCCCACAAAAAAAGCGGGCGGCTCCGTGGCGAACAAGTTCGCCTACCCGAAAGCCGCCCACCTTCAAGCTCTATCCGTCTAAACGCTGTCCCTCGCTTTCTTCCATGTCCCGCGTACTCTGAAAACCGCCACCTTTGTCGCTGCGGCTCTGGCGCACTTGAGGCGCACCACGCCTCCACTCCACGGCGCTGGTTTAGGAACCCGAAGGGCAGACAACACGAAAACCCAGATTGCTACCCGTGTTGTAGTCCGGGCTTTCTCTAGCCCGACCGAACACATAGGAGTGGCTCGCAATATTGTCCCAACCACCGCCCCGAAACAACCGGAGGCTGCCCGCAATAGCCCCATCCGCAGGCGTACTACTACTAACGCTCTCATCCCAGTCCCAGCACCATTCCCAGACATTCCCGGTCATGTCATACAGACCCGCGCTGTTTGCCAGCTTTGTACCCACCGGATGAGTGTTACGTCCTGAATTATCCCCATACCACGCTACATCTCCAAGAGTATTACTTCCTGCGTAGGTAACCGTTCACGGGTTATAAGTCCATATAATACTGAGAGTTATGGAAAAAGAACTATAAAAAAGACCAGAACGATTAGGATGATTGTAGTAATGGAGGTGGAGCACGCCTATGAAAA
>JAITQK010000200.1 GCA_031288975.1 Treponema sp.
CCCTGGCGCTCCCACCTCCGGCGCCCGCGCAAGCTCTGCCTCCACTTCCGGCGGTAATGGTATCGGTGATACATATTTCATTTTCTTTCCTCCATATAAGTACAGTATACCCTGTTGCTCATTTGCTTTCGATAGGTTCGGTAAGCCGGTCGCTTGAGCCGCACCCCGCCTCCGCTCCACGGCCTTCTATTTCCTCTGTGTCCCTTGCCGCTCTGCGAAATGGTGCAGGATGATGCGAGTCATGTCAGGGCGGCGGCATTTACTCTGAAAGCGAAGAATAAACCACAAAGTATCACTAAGTTTCACAAAGGAAGAAGAAAACTTTGTGCTACTTCGTGTAACTGAGTGGTTTTCTTCTTCTGAATTGCTGTGATATTGCTGGTATTTCATGGTGAAAAAAGTAAATGCCGCCACCTTGGAGCCATGTGGGTGTGGCTTGCGGAAAACCCTCAAAAACAGTACCCTGAAGTATGGTCCATATCGCGTTTGCCGGTGGCGGTACGGGGGGACACATCTACCCTGGTCTCGCAGTGGCGTCGTATCTACAAAAACAGGGGGATTACCGTATCTTCTGGATAGGGTCTCATACTGGCATGGATAAGGCCATTGTTTCTGAGGCGGGATTCGAGTTTTTCGGGATCCCTTCGGGAAAGTTGCGGCGTTATGTGTCGCTGCAGAACCTGGCCGATGTCTTTAAGGTGGGAGCGGGGTTCTTTGCCGCCAGGAATATCCTGAAACGGGAAAAACCGGCCCTGCTTTTCTCCAAAGGGGGCTTCGTGAGTGTGCCGCCCTGTGCTGCCGCCGCAGCGCTGGGCATCCCGGTCTATACCCATGAATCGGATTTCAGCCCTGGGCTGGCCACAAAACTGAATAGCCGTTTCGCTCACACCATATTCACCGCCTATCAAGATACGGCGGCCTTTTTCCCCCCATCCTGTCAAGCCCGCATCATCCTCTCAGGTAACCCGGTCCGTGCCGAATTCCGTGCTGCTGATCCTGCCCTGGGACGGGCCTTCCTCAAGGTTGGCGCTGATGAGCGGCTCCTCCTGGTTCTGGGGGGAAGCCAGGGTGCACGGGAGATCAATGAACTGGTCTGGAAAAGTCTTCCTGAGCTTACCAAACACTATGTGGTAGTGCATCAGACCGGCCCGGCTCAGGCGCTGGATACGCAGCCCACTGAGCGGTACCGGCCCTACCCGTATATACGGGGGGAACTGCCCCATGTCATTGCCGCCGCCGAACTGGTTCTGGGACGCAGCGGGGCTGGAACGGTGTGGGAATGTGCCACTCTGGGGCGGCCCATGGTGCTCATCCCCTTACACGGGTCAGGGACACGGGGGGACCAGGTGGAAAATGCGCGGTTCTTTGAAAAGGCCGGCGCCGCAAAGGTGCTTCTGGGGGAAGCTCCAGAAACAGGGATAGGCCCTGATGCCCTGATACAGCAGGTTGCATCATTAGCCGGCGATCTGGAAACGAGGAGCGCTATGGCTGCTGCTGCTTGGCGAATCGGCGCGGTGGATGGGGCAAAAACCATTGCCGAAACCTTAATGAAGCATCCCCATAAAGGCACTGGGTCGCACGCTCTATGAGCGCGTGGATTGAAAGAGAGGAGAAGAGCTATGCAGAATATAGCCATTATCGACCTGATTTTTATGGTACTCATCGTGATTTTTGTTATCCGCTGTGCCCTCCGGGGCTTTATCGAGGAAGTCCTATCCATGGCAGCGGTGGTATTCGGTTCTCTAGGGGCCTTTCTGTTCTATAAAAATGGCGCGGCTTTTATACGGACCCAATTTCCCTCTCTCGCTGCGGTACAATTCATCCCGGAACTGCTGGCGGTGATGATCCTCTTCTTTAGCATCTATGTGCTGATTAAGCTCCTGGGACGTATCTTAAAAGACATCATTGAGCGGGTTAAATTAGGCATGGTGGATCGGATTTTAGGGATCATCTTTGGCTTGATTGAAGGAATCAGCCTGGTAAGCCTGGTGGTTTTTGTACTGAGTCTGGCTCAACCCATCTTCTTCAAAGACACGCCCTTCCTTGATAGGAGTATATTTGCCCAGCGGCTCTTGCCGATGATTCATAGTGGGGTTATCCCTCTATTAAAAGAAGTACAGGAGTAGACTACTGTGTTTGAACATATTCTCGGCCAGAGTGCTGTAAGCCAACTAGCGAATGATATAAACGAGGGGATTGTGGCGCCTTCCATGCTCTTTGCCGGTCCGTCCGCTTCAGGCAAGGGGACCACTGCCCTGGAACTGGGGCGGATTCGCTCTTGTGAAAACCCCGCCGCTCCTCTGGACTGTACCTGTCATGCCTGTTCCTTGCACCGGCTCCTTTCCCACCCGGACCTCCTGCTCCTGGGTCCCCGGGGCTTTTCCGCAGAGATCGCCGCTGCTGTTGCCGCCTTTTTACGGGCACCGGAACCCTCCACCAGGCTGCTCTTCATCCGCTCGGTGCGGAAACTCCTGGCCCGTTTTACCCCGATCCTCTGGGAGGATGATCCTAAGATAGGCAAACTCAGCACCTATACTGCCGCGCTGGAGGAAGACCTCGATACCCTCGGCGCCTGGAACAGGTCCGGTGAAGCAGGCGGAGCTGTTCCAGAAAAGTTAAAAAAATGCTGTGACGGGATCATCAAAAACGCCTTAAAGCTCGAATCCGAAGGGATCGGGGACCTTATCCCCATAGCCCTGATCCGGCGAGCCGCCTATTGGAGCCATCTGGCGCCCTCTGGCCGGGGAAAACTCCTCCTCATTGAACATGCCGATCACATGCAGGATGGGGCCCGCAATTCCCTGCTGAAAATTCTGGAAGAACCCCCTGAAGCAGTAACCATTGTGTTGACCGCTTCCCGGGAGAAAAGCCTGCTCCCCACCATTCTATCCCGTCTTAGGCCCTACCGGTTTACCCAGCGGTCCCAGGACCTTGAAGCCCAGGTGATACGCCAGGTGTTCAAGGATGAGGAGCACGCAAAAAGCTCCGGGCTTGGTTCTGACGGGTGGCTCCGCTCCTATCTTGATTCATTTCTGCCGGTTTCCGGGGAAGCCCTCATGCCCCTGGCCGCGTTGTTCATCGCCTCTGTTACTTCTGCCGCCGTGGTCGATCTGCGGAGACAGGGGATTTCCTCTTTACCAGCATGGCTTGTCGATCTGGGCGCCTATACCGCCCCTCTTGCGGAAGCCGCCGGCCTGGGGAGACCCCTGCGAACCGCTCAGGGCACCGTATCAAAGGTACTTGAGGGAGCTGCCAATTTCGAGGTTCGCTCCTTATTTTCCCAGTTTTTAAACCGCGTCCTCACCTTGATCGCCGAAAGCCTCTGCCGGAGAAGCGCCGGGCCATCGGGGATCGGCTGTACAGAACTATGGGCAGCCCAGGTGAAGGAAGCCCTCATTGCGGTGAGCACCTATAACCAAAGCCCGGCCCTGGCCCTGGACCGGCTTTATGTTGAACTGAGACGGGACATGGGTGTTCTGGCAAGATAGACCCTCCACCTTTTATCGCCCCAGATCATGCAAATCCCTGAACCAACACCGTATTACGGTATAGGAGGTGGTACAATGGGGAGCAGAAATATGTATGTGATGGGCTATGTGCCCTATGGGGCTGATGGAATTATCATCAGGGTTGAGGCGGATATACGCCGGGGTATACCGGGGATCGATATTACGGGGCTTGCACAAGGGGCGGTACGGGAAGCGAAGGAACGGGTGCGGGTGGCTTTCCGCAATTCGGGGTATACCTTTCCGCCGGACCGGATCCTGATTAATCTGGCGCCTGCTGGGGTCAGAAAAGAGAGCGCTGGCCTGGACCTCCCCATTGCGTTATCAGTAATGGCCGCAGCAGGACTGGCCCCGTCTCTGGATAATCTCATGGTGATGGGAGAACTGGAGCTTTCAGGTCACCTACGACCGGTGCGGGGCGTGCTGGCTGCCACTGCCGCAGGACTTCAGGCGGGAATCCGGGACTTTATTGTACCGGTGGAAAATGCCCTGGAAGCGGCTATCCTTGCAGAGGGACATGTTATGGCTGCTGCTACCCTGGGTGAAGCGGTCCATGCCCTTATGGTCAGGGCGGAAACCGGTTCTCTTCCCGTGGAATCCCGGGCAGTACCAGGGGCGGTAAAAACCGGTGAGCAGATGGCGGCCCCTGCTTGTACCGGGGATTTTTCCGAAGTCCGGGGGCAGGGACGGTATAAACGGGCCTTGGAAATCGCCGCCGCAGGGGGGCATAACCTGCTGGTCTTTGGTCCGCCAGGGGCGGGAAAAACCATGCTCTCCCGGCGTATGCCCTCGATCATGCCGCCGCTTGTCCCTTGGGAAGCGGTGGAGGTAACGCGGCTGCATAGTCTTGCGGGACAGATAAAAGCTGAACGCCAAACCGGTGAAACCTGTCTCATCACCAGGCCGCCCTTTCGTTCCCCCCACCATTCGGCCAGTGCCGAAGGTATCCTCGGCGGTGGTAAGGCCCTGCGGCCTGGAGAGATCAGCCTAGCCCATTTCGGGGTGCTTTTTCTGGATGAGGCACCGGAGTTCCGTATCAATGTGCTTCAATCCCTCCGGGAACCCCTGGAGGACAAGGTGATAACCATTGCCCGCGCCGAAGGCCCGGTACGGCTTCCTGCGGATTTTCAACTTCTCTTGGCTGCCAATTCCTGCCCCTGTGGACGCCTCGGTATACGCTCCAAAGCCGCGGCGGGATTAAGCTGCTTCTGCACCCCTGAAGAGGTGCACCGGTATTGGCGCAAATTCGGCGGCGCCCTCCTGGACCGGGTGGAGCTTCGCGTTCCGGTAAGTTCCCCTAAGATTGAGCAGATGAGACAGCCCCAGGAAGAACCAAGTTCCCGGATAGCAGAACGGGTGTTCCGGGCAGTGGAAACACAACAGGAACGCTTCAAAGGAACCGCGATACGCCGCAATGCCCGGCTGTCCCCCGGCATGATCGACACGTACTGCGTCTTGACCAATGAAGCGGAAAGCGCCTTGCATCAGGCTGCGGCACAACTGGGACTTTCAGGCCGGGCCTTTCACGGGGTATTGCGAGTGGCCCGGACCATTGCCGACCTTGAGGGAAAAGACAGCATCCTAGCGGTCCATATCTTGGAGGCCATCCAGCACCGCCGCCTGGGGGATGATCCTTACGATGTTTTCAATGAGGAAGGCTCAGGCTAAGAGCCGCGCTTGAGAAAAATCCCCCTCCCGGCGTCATTGCTGAAATGCCACGTTAAAATACATGCCCGTACGTTTTCGCTTGCCATTAAAGGTGGCACAGGGTATAATGCTGATTTAAGGAAGGATTCTATGAAACGCATTGGTTTTTTCGTGATAGGCTGCTCAGTTGCAGTACCGGGCTTTGCCCAAGACACCTTTGAAAGCGCCTTGAACGAAGCAGTAGCGGATATACGGCAGAAGTTGCCGCAGAATGTCACGGTTGCGGTTCCTGACGTTGTTATCCCACAGGATGTGATGGCGGAGCAGCTGGCAGTCCAGTTGCCGGATTATCTGAGTGCTGAACTCAGCTCCCGGCTGGTCAATACCGGGTACTTTCAAGTGCTTGAGCGGCAGAAGATCAACATGGACCTGGTAAAGAGTTCCCTGGGCTTTGACGCTTCGGGGGCTGTGTCCGATGAGTTGGCCCAGAAGATAGGAGATTTTCTGGGCGTCCAGTACCTGGTGATAGGGTCGTTACGGATCTTCGGCCAGGAGCTGCGGCTCTATGTGGAGACGGTGAAGACTGAGGATGCCCAGAAGATCACTTCGTATTCAAAAACTATCAGCCGAAGTGAACTGAACGCCTTTGCCCAGGCATGGACACCGGTCAGCGAGTTTGCCTTAGCGCTTGAGGAGAATGGCGTTACCATTAAGGAGTACAAAGGCAAGGCGACTACGGTGAATATACCTGCCGTAATAGACGGCAGTCCGGTTACCGTTATCGGGGAGAGGGCATTTGAGGGTTGCAGCGGACTTACTTCCATCACCATTCCCAACAGCGTTACCGAAATCGGGTATGGGGCATTTGAGGGTTGCAGTGGACTTACTTCCATCACCATTCCCAACAGCGTTACCGAAATCGGGGAGGTGGCATTTTCCGGTTGCAGTGGACTTACTTCCATTACCATTCCCAACAGCGTTACCTCTATCGGGGAGTGGGCATTTTCCGATTGCAGCGGGCTTACTTCCATTACCATTCCCAACAGCGTTACCGAACTCGGGGAGTGGGCATTTTACGTTTGCAGAGGGCTTACTTCCATCACCATTCCCAACAGCGTTACCTCTATCGGGATGAAGGCATTTGTCGGTTGTAGCGGGCTTACTTCCATCACCATTCCCAACAGCGTTACCGAAATCGGGGATTCGGCATTTTCCGGTTGCAGTGGGCTTACTTCCATCACCATTCCCAACAGCGTTACCTCTATCGGGGATTCGGCATTTTCCGGTTGCCGCAGGCTTACTTCCATCACCATTCCCAACAGCGTTACCTCTATCGTGAAGGGGGCATTTTACGGTTGCAGCGGGCTTACTTCCATCACCATTCCCAACAGCGTTACCGAAATCGGGGGGAAGGCATTTTACGGTTGCAGCGGACTTACTTCCATCACCATTCCCAACAGCGTTACCTCTATCGCGTGGGGGGCATTTTCCGATTGCAGCGGGCTTACTTCCATCACCATTCCCAACAGCGTTACCTCTATCGAGGCTTTGACATTTTCCGGTTGCAGCGGACTTGTTTCCATCACCATTCCCAGCAGCGTTACCTCTATCGGGAAAGAGGCATTTTCCGGTTGCTTCGAACTTTCCGCCGCCAGCAAGGAAGCCATAGGTGAACGCTTTGGGGACAGGGTGTTTTAGGGGAGCAAGGAGACAATGATGACACTTAAGTACACAGGTTTCTTTGCCGGGTGGTTCGATGACTTCCCGGAAGCGGCCCTCCAAACTTTTTTGATTATCCCAGCCCGTACGTTTTCGCTTGCAATTAAAGGTGACACGGGGTATAATGCTGATTTAAGGAAGGATTCTATGAAACGCATTGTTTTTTTCTTGATAGGCTGCCTAGTTGCAGTACAGGGCTTCGCCCAAGACACCTTTACAAGCGCCTTGAACGAGGCGGTAGCGGATATACGGCAGAAAGTGCCTCAGAACGCGACCATTGCGGTTCCTGATTTTGTTATCCCCCAGACGGTGGGGGCACAGACTGTGGTTCAGTTGTCGGATTATCTGATTGTGGAACTCTGTTCCCGGATGGTCAATACCGGGCGCTTTCAAGTGCTTGAGCGGCAGAAGATCAACATGGACCTGGTAAAGATTTCCCTGGGCTTTGACGCTTCGGGGGATGTGTCTGATGATTCGGCCCAGAGGATAGGACACTTTCTGGGCGCCCAGTACCTGGTGATCGGATCGTTACGGACGTTCGGCCAGGAGCTGCGGCTCTATGTGGAGACCGTGAAGGCTGAGGATGCCCAGAAGGTCGCGTCTTATTCAAAAACTATAAGCCGGAACGAACTGAACGCCTTTTATAGCGCCCAGGCATGGACGCCGCCGTCCCAGGGCGCGGCATCCAGCAGCAGGACCTATACTTCCAGCAATACCGGCGTGTATGTGGGCATCGTGTCCTTTGGGGCAGACGTGGAGGACTTGACCCGTGGCGCCCCTATCTTTCTGGACGCCGCTGGCTTAGAGCGGATAAACAAGATCCTGGATACCAGCTACAAACGCACGGAGAAGTCCGGTACCCTGCTCTTTTACGGGGTGCACCGGGCGCTGGCCGCCCTTTCCGGCAATGCAGGGCGGTATCCCTTGAACCTTGACGGCGTGTACCTCGTGACGTTTACCGACGGCCTGGACATGGGTTCTACTGGTTTTCTATCCCCCCTGGAGAATCAGGATTTCAGCGATAAGTATGAGAGCGATTACCTGGCGTATTTGCAGGGACAGATAGCGCACCGTCCGGTGGCGGGGCGGGGGATCACGGCGTATAGCGCCGGTGTGCGGGGCAGCGACGTGCAGGACACGGCCATGTTCAGGAGTTCCCTCTCTGGCCTTGCCAGCAACCAGGGCAATTTCTTTGAACTGAGCGATTTCTCCCAGTTGAACCAGCGTTTTGACGATATCGCCAAGAACCTAACCATAACCACGGAGAACACGACCTTTGAACTGCGTACCCCAGGTTTAAGCCGGGGCACGAAGATCAGGATGACCTTTGACGGGGTGAACAGCGCGGAAGCATCGAAGCGGTATGTGGAAGGCACGGTGGAACCCACGCCTAACCGGACGTTCCGGCTGAGGAACATCGTGTACAGCGGGACAAGCTCTGACGCGGGGCTGACAGTTGAGGGGGTGATGAACGGGACCGAGGCGCTCTACACCTTTACGAATTTCAAAGGTTATGATCCGGCGGCGGACAAGCAGGTGAAGCAGTGGATACAGCGGAACGGGAGCACGGTGTGGCAGGTGAACAGCGAGTACGAAACGGAGAATACGACGATAACCACGGTGGAGTCCCGGTCAGCAGTGGTGTACATTGTCCTGGACGCCAGCCGGTCCTTGAGCGACAGCAACGTGGCGGAGGTGCGGACCGCGCTGAAGCAGTTTATACGGACCCTGTACGAGCGGTCCCAGAACCAGAGCGCGCCTGTAGTTCCCGCGCTGGTAGTCCAACCCGTCCAACCCGTCCAACCCGCGCCGTCTAACTGGACACCGGCCAGCGAATTTAACTTAGAGTTTGGGAAGAATGGCGTTACCATTACGAAGTACAAAGGCAAGGCGACTACGGTGAATATACCCGCCGTAATAGACGGCAGTCCGGTTACCGCTATCGGGATGTCGGCATTTCGCGATTGCAGCGGTCTTACTTCCATCACCATTCCCAACAGCGTTACCTCTATCGGGTATGCGGCATTTGCCAGTTGCAGCGGTCTTACTTCCATCACCATTCCCAACAGCGTTACCTATATCGGGAAGTGGGCATTTTACGGTTGCAGCGGGCTTACTTCCATCACCATTCCCAACAGTGTTATCTCTATCGAGGATGGGGCATTTGAGGGTTGCAGCAGACTCTCCTCCGCCAGCAAGGAAGCCATACGCAAACGCTTTGAAAATTGGGTGTT
>JAITQK010000124.1 GCA_031288975.1 Treponema sp.
GGATTACTGAAAACAGCAGACTTGTTTTCGAGATTGGCGAGTATATCATTGTACAATTCATACTCGGACAGGGGGTGTTTTTCAATATTTCCGGTCCTGCGGTTGTACCAGGTCATAAACCTTCCTGAAGAGTCGGTTCCCGGCGTATTGGAGTATGCGGCGTCATTACCATCCAGGACATTGGGCTTCCAGACGGTCCAGATTCCCACAAAATCGGGATTTGATTCCATAATACTGAGCAAAACAGAGTCATAACGGTCGCGCCGGTCCTCAGCCGATACTTCCTCATAGGCATTCATGATTTCGGCAGCCGTTTTGGCGGTGCTGAAGTAGCCATTATACTGGTCCCGTAAGGTTACCGCATACAAACCGGTCAAATTTTTCATATTCTCAGCAGCCGCTTCTATTTGCAGGTTTCTCGCGGTAGTTAATAAGAGGATTGCTACGGTTATCACAAATACGGCTACCAATGAACTAACCACCAAAGTCAATTTCGTCTTTAATTTCATGATTTTCTCCTTAAAAAGACATTGCTGACCATTAATTTACCCTCATTTTTTATTTTTACAGGCATTGCCTGCAACTTGCATATCCAAAGAACGGTATGGTTCCATACACACCAACAAGCACATTATTTTCAAAACACTTCATAAAAAAAATTAACCCTCCAGAGAATATAATAATTTTTACCAACCTGTACCAAAATTAACAACAAAATACCTATTTTTTCTTTTCGGCATTTTTTACAAGCTTCGAAACATCGACGCTTATAGTATGGTATATTTTTCTATATTATTTTGTCAACAAGTTTTGGATCATCTTCTAAAAAAAATTATCAGAAAATTAAGTGTTTTTGACCCATACATCTATAAACAAATGCCGTTACCCCGTGTTGCTTAATGATGAGCTACTTGACTAACGATTATAATACAAGTTATCATTAGGATGGTAAATTTTCGGCTTTGCCGGGGGTATCTGATTTTTTATACTGTGTTGTCTCAGGGGAGGGTTGGATTATGATAACCGTATTAATCGTCGATGATTCGCAGATCATGCGGAGTACAGTTAAAGCCTGCTTTAGTAATGTGCAGATCCCATGCCGTTACGTCGAAGCCAAGAATGGCATAGAGGCCCTGGAGGCCCTGGAAACCGAGAAGGTCGATGTGGTGCTCCTGGATTGGAACATGCCGGTCCTTTCGGGCATCGATTTCTTAAAGCGGGTCAGGGGCATCGAGAAGTACAAGAAGTTGCCGATCATCATGGTTACCAGCGAAGGGGCGCGCTACAATGTCATTGAGGCCCTCAAAACTGGGGCTACTGATTACATCATCAAACCAATAACCGAGAAGAACTTTAAAGAAAAGATACTCAAGTTCTTTCCTTAATCAGGAGCAGGTATGGAACGCTATATAAAACCCTTTATTGAGGTATGCCAGTTGGTATTCAAAGCCTTTGTGGGAATTGAGATTAAGGCGGAACGGCCTTATTTCTTGGATAAGGTTACTTTCGATGGGTTGGATATCTCTGGAGTGATAGGTCTCACCGGTCAAGCCCGGGGCGCGGTGGTCCTATCCATGCACAAATCCCTGGCCCTCAGACTTACCAGTCAATTGACCGGCACTCCCCAGACTGAATTGAATGAGGATACGATGGATGCCATTGGCGAGATTGTCAACATCATCACCGGGAACGCGAAACAGAAGCTTGAAGATAGCTTCAGGCTGGTGATATCTTTGCCCACCATCGTGATGGGTTCAGAACATACCATCAAGTGGCCTACCAACCGGACCCGGATACTCTGCATTCCCTTTAGCGTTTTTGAGGATGAAGTCTTTCATCTTTCAGTCGCCCTTGAGGTAGTTAAGGATGGGGAAACATGGTAACATACGGAAGAGGAGAAAATTATGGCTAAAATTCCTGTTGGAGTCCTTGGGGCAACTGGTATGGTGGGGCAGCAGTACCTTGCCCTGCTTGCAGACCATCCTTGGTTTGAAGTACAGTACGTGGCGGCTTCCCCCCGGAGCGCTGGTAAACACTATAACGATGTTATGGCAGGACGCTGGCAGCTTCCCCAGCCCTATGCCCCGGCGGTTGGGGACCTGGTGGTGGAGGATGCCAACGACCTGTCCCGTGCCATAGCCGCGGTCAAGGCGGGAAGGCTGGGTTTCGTGTTTTCCGCCTTGGAAATGGGGAAGGATGCAATCCACGCCCTGGAAGATGCCTATGCTGGGGCGGGGATCCCAGTCATTTCCAATGCCTCTGCCAACCGTTGGACCGGCGACGTGCCCATACTCATCGCCGAGGTAAATCCCCATCATACGGATATCATCCCCCTGCAACAAAAAGCCCGGGGCTGGGACAAGGGGTTCATTGTGGTAAAGCCCAACTGTTCGATACAGAGCTACATGATCCCGGTGTATGCCCTTATCAAGGCGGGGTACGAAGTTAAGCGACTCTTTGTTACCACTTTGCAGGCGGTTTCCGGTGCAGGTTACCCTGGAGTGCCGAGCCTGGACATCATTGACAATGTGGTTCCTTACATCGGTGGGGAAGAGGAAAAGTCCGAGCTGGAACCCCTCAAGGTGCTGGGTTCTATTGTAGGCGGGATCATCCAGAACGCGGCGGAGCCGAAGATCAGCGCCCACTGCAACCGCGTACCCGTGGTGAATGGCCATACCGCCTGTGTCAGCCTGGAATTCGGTGTGAAGAAGCCCACTATTGAGGAAATCAAACAGATCTGGACCAGTTTTTCCGGTCTACCCCAGGAACTGGCCCTGCCTCTGGCCCCGAAACAACCCATCATACTCCGGGACGAGGCGAACCGTCCGCAGCCCCGGAAGGACCGGGATACTGACAAGGCCATGTCCGTTACCCTGGGGCGGATCCGGCCCTGTAAGCTCTTCGATATCCGGTTTGTCGGCCTTTCCCACAACACAATCCGAGGTGCCGCTGGTGGCGGTATCCTGAACGCGGAACTGCTCAAGGCCAAGGGGTATCTGGGGAGCTAAGGCTTCTGCTGGTTCTCAAAAAAGCGCCTCATCCATCAGAGGCATGACCAACGGAAGCAGCTCAAACCTGGTGGGCCTCACATGAGCGGCGCAAAGAGCCGGAGCACATCCTGGACAACCCGTTGAAAGGCGTTCCAGGTGCAGTCTTCGGCGGTAATGCGGTGGGAAATAGGGATCGTGTTGAGAAAGTCTTCTTTTATTTTTGCAACTGCCCGGTTTTTATAGATACACACCCCACATTCAAAATGCAGATAGAGGCTACGGAAATCCAGGTTGGTGGTACCTACCGTGGCCACTTTATCATCAGACACAAAGGTCTTGGAATGGTTGAAACCACTGGAATATTCGTAGACCTTGACCCCGGCAGATACCAATTGGCGGTAATAGGACCGGGAGGTGATTTCGACGATCTTCTTGTCCCAACGGTGAGGGGTGATGATGCGGACATCGACGCCGCTTTTTGCGGCCAGGGTCAGGGCGGAGAGGAGATTATCATCCACCACCAGATAGGGGGTATTGATATACACATACTCCTTGGCGTTGTTGATGATCTGGATGTAGACATGTTCTCCCACATTTTCAGGGTCAATGGGATTGTCCGCGTAGGGCTGCACATAGCCGTCGGACGCAACCGTACAGGCTGCTTCCTTCCACGGATACAGGGCCTCGTAGTCGTCACACTGTTTTTGTTCCAGGTTCCACATTCTGAGGAAGATCATGGTAAGACCCCAGGCTGCCTCCCCTTTCAGCATGATGGCCGCATCTTTCCAGTGGCCAAAGCGTTCATATTTGTTGATATATTCATCTGCAAGGTTGATGCCCCCGGTAAACGCGACTTTGCCGTCGATGGAAATGATCTTCCGGTGATCCCGGTTATTCTGATGGGAGGAGAGTACTGGTTTAAAGGGGTTGAAGATGATACATTTAATCCCGTTTTGCTCCAGGTACTCATGGTAATTCGGCGGCAGGGACATGAAACAGCCTAAATCATCATACATGATCCGCACGTCCAGGCCGCGTTTGACTTTTTTTTCAAGAATCTCGATGATGGGGTCCAGCATAAGCCCCTGGCGCAGGATAAAGAATTCCAGGAAAATATAGCGTTCCGCCTTTTCCAGTTCCTCAAGAACTCGTTTGAAAAAGGCTTCTCCAGAGCTGAAATATTCCGTTTGGGTATGGGCATAGACCGGAAATCCTGCGTATTCCTGGAGGTAGCGAACCTGGGGTAGACAGTCCTCGTGGTCCGCGGCCAAGCCGGGGAGGACATTTCCAGGAAGAAAAAAGAAGGGACCGCATTGGCGAATGATCCTGTCAATGTGTCGCTGTACTTTCCGGGAAGACTGGGCATGAAAAACAATGTACACGAAGCCCCCAAAGATCGGGAAGGTCAGGATAAGGAAGATCCAGGTCAATTTATAGGCAGATTTTTCTTTCTTATTCAGGATGTACAGGGATACTATGATGCTTAAGCTATTCAGGGCCAGACTGACCTTACGAAAGGCCAGACTTGAGCCTGCAATGAGGGATAAGATAAAACCTATCTGTACCAGGAGCATAGCGATGATAAAAACCCTTCGCCTGAATACAACTCGCACCCATGGTTTGCTCATCAACCGGCTTCCTGTTTTTTTTAATCCCCCTACACCGGCCATGCTCCCGCTCCTTGACGCAGCAACCGGACTTCATCCCCGCTTATATCGAGGATGGTGGAGAAACTCCGTTTCTGTTCTTCCCCTGGATCCAGGATGAGGTCCAACCCGTCTATGGCGTCCAGTTCCCAGCCCCCCTCAAAAAGCTCCTCCTCGGGGATGGGTGGAAGCTCTGGTGCTTCAGGGTCCAGACCCGGGTTTTCCCCTTCAGAACCGGGAACCATGGCCTGTTTTGCGGTTATCGAATACAGGGGGCATCCCAGGGTTTTGATGAGTGCCAGGGGCACCGGATGATCTGGAATACGGACTCCCAATTCCCGGCGCCGCAGGCCCAGGACTTTTTCCGTTCCAAGGAGGGTTTTGAGGATGAATACATAAGGCCCTGGGGACAGGCGTTTAATAAGGCGAAACCGGGTATTATCCAAGCTGCAGAATTCCCCAAACTGGGAAATATCAGAACAGAGCAGGGTAAAGTACCGGTCATCCCGCTCCCCTGAAAGGCGCCTGAGTTTTTTTATTCCCCCTCCAGAGGTAAAAGAACAGGCAATACTCCAACTGGTATCGGTCGGCAGTGCCAAAAGGCCGCCATTCCCCAGGAGTTTGGCTCCCTTGGACAGGAGCCGATCATCAATATTGCCGGGAACCACATATTCAATCATAATACCTATTGTATTATAGAAAAAAGACATTTTCCATAGATACTTCGGTGGTGATCCAGAAAGTATGCTGGACTAGTAGATGACAAAAAAGGCAGAAAGAGATAGTATAGAAAAATGAACATAACTATAAAACTCTACTGCCCCCATTGTCATAGTATGAAAAACGCAATGGGAAACAAAATTATCGATGCAAAGATTGCGGACATCAGTTTATCGATGAGCGGGAACAGACGTATAGGCCGGTCTAATATACTCACCTTCGTGAAACGCATGGTGGTACGTGGGTGTGGCGTCCAAGCGCCATCCTCTGTATCAGCATACTCAAATCTTTATATAAAATAAAACCAAAAAAAACCACTATGATGTCCTTGAAATCGACGAATTTTGGACATATGTTGGAAAAAAATCGAATAAAATATGGCTTATTTATGCCTATCATCGCGCTTCCGGGGAGATTGTGGCGTATGTTTGGGGGAAACGAGACTTAAAAACAGCACAAAAATTAAAAAGAAACTCAAATGTTTGGGCATTACTTATGATCGCATTGCTACTGATGATTGGCAGAGTTTTGTGAGCACGTTTACTGAAACGGAGCATGATATTGGTAAAAAACATACCGTTGGTATTGAAGGCAGGGCCGACTGCGGCATCGGAATCGGCGTGTTTTCAGGAAGACGTGCTGTTTTTCAAAAAAGCGACTCATTCATCGGAAAGTATTTGATTCGACATTCTTTTACATCAATGAAGGTCGGATGCCTCAGCATACTTTGTGGATCACCTCCAACTATTAGCCAATGTGATGAGGGCATTCTTGGAACGGATCAACGTACCCTCGGAAGAGATAGCAGTAGTTACCGAACAAATCTATGAACAGAGGATAGATAAGATGTTTGCATGTTTTGATGGCTATAATGTCCAGGAAACCCGCCGGCTTGCAGGGGAAGAGGTACGCCAGGAATTGGAAGAAAAGTGGCAGAAAGCTGAAGCGGAGCGGCAAAAAGCTGAAGCAGAACAGGAAAGGTTGATGCAGAATTTGCTCAAAATGGGAATAACCCCTGAGCAACTTCTACAGGCCCAACAAATACCCTAAGAACGGATCGGTGAATATCGTCTATTTCAACCTGGGGGAAGAGATGGAGTGAGGTAGCGGAACTGTAGAAAATCATCAGTAAAGGCAGAAGGCATGGACGCTTATGCTTGAAACCATGCGTTCTTTTTTGTATACTACCAGAAATAGCTCGTAAGAGGAGATACATGTGGGAAGAACCTTAGCGGAAAAAATCTTTGATACCCATCTGGCGGATCGGCCCTTTGGGGAAACCTGGGTGCTGAAACTGGACCGGGTGTTTTGTCATGAAATCACCACCCCCATCGCCATCAATGACCTCGTGGCAAAAGGCATGGATCGGGTATTCGACCCCTCTAAAATCAAGGTCGTGATCGACCACGTGAGTCCTGCCAAGGATTCCAAGACCGCGGAACAGGGCAAGATCCTCCGGGACTGGGCGCGGCGGCACCATATCACGGACTTTTTTGATATTGGCCGGAACGGAGTCTGTCATGCCATTTTTCCCGAAAAAGGCTTTGTCCGGCCTGGCTTTACCATCATCATGGGGGATAGTCACACCTGCACCCACGGGGCCTTTGGAGCCTTTGCCGCAGGCGTGGGTACCACAGACCTGGAAGTGGGTATGCTCAAGGGGGTTGCGGCCTTCAAAAAGCCCGAAACCCTCAGAATCAACCTTAAGGGTACCCTCAAACCCGGAGTTTTCGCCAAAGACGTGATCCTCGCCATTATCGGGAAGATCGGGGTTTCAGGCGCCACAGACCAGGTGATGGAACTACGAGGCTCGGTGATCGAAGCCATGAGCATGGAAAGCCGCATGACTATCTGCAATATGGCGGTGGAGGCAGGGGCCACCTGCGGACTCTGCATGCCCGACAAGATCACCGTGGATTACCTGTGGCCCTTTATTGGTCCTAAGGGAGTAGATGCCCCCCAGGGGGAAGGACTGTACCCGACCACAGTAGCGGCCCTCAAGGATTACGAGCAATGGCAAAGCGATGATGATGCGGTTTATGCCGGGGTGGTGGACCTGGACTGTTCTACGCTGGAGCCTTCCACCACGGTGGGCTACAAACCGGACCAGGTGAAGCCCATTCGGGAACTACAGGGTGCCCCAGTGGACCAGGTCTACATCGGTTCCTGCACCAATGGCCGCATTGAGGACCTCCGGGCCGCCGCTGCGGTGCTCAAGGGCCGGCGGATAGCCCCCACAGTCCGGGCTGTGGTCTCTCCGGCAACCACGGCGGTGTATACCCAGGCCCTCCGGGAGGGGCTCCTCCAGGTGTTCCTCGACGCGGGTTTCTGCGTTACGAACCCCACCTGCGGGGCCTGTCTCGGCATGTCCAACGGGGTCCTTGCCGAGGGAGAGGTCTGCGCTTCCACCACGAACCGTAACTTCTACGGTCGCATGGGCAAAGGCGGTATGGTTCACCTTATGAGCCCCGTCTCTGCCGCGGCAACTGCGGTCGCAGGGGTTATCACCAGCAGTGAAGCATGTATCAAGGAGGCGGTGTAATAAGATGAAGGTATTTGGCGGAACCGTACTATTTCTGGATCGGAGTGATATCAACACCGATGAGATCATTCCGGCGAAATACTTAACCGAGAATTCCAAGGAGGCCCTCAAGCCTTACCTGCTGGAAGATTTAAAACTCCCAGGCTTTGATCCCAAGAAGCATACTGCCGGGATTGGAGCCGTGGTCTCCCGGGCAAACTTCGGCTGCGGCAGTTCCCGGGAACATGCCCCCTGGGTGTTCGAGGTAAATGGCATCAACATCGTCATTGCAGAAAGTTTCGCCCGGATTTTCCGGCAGAACATGTACAACTGCGGGATGATCGCCGCAGAACTCCCTGCCGAGACCCTGGAAGCCTTATTCCGGGAATTCGCGGGAACCACCACAACCCTGTCGGTCGATACGACCCAGGGGACCCTCACCTTCAAGGCCGGAACCCAGGAAAAGATCGTCTCCTTTGGGCTTAAAGATTTTGAAAAGGCCCTGGTGGAAGTCGGAGGCTGGGTGGAGTATGCGGCCCAACATTATTAATAGGGAGAAACCACATGTTTACCACCACGGTAACACCCCGGTTTGGAGACGCAGACGGGCTGGGGCATATCAACAACACAGTTTTAGCGGTCTGGTTTGAGTTGGCCCGGAACCCGGTGTTCAGAATCTTTGCCCCCAACCTTTCATATCAGGACTGGCCCCTCATCATGGCCCACTCGGATTATGATTTTCTGGGGGAACTCTTTTTGCAGTACGATGTGGAGATCCGTACCTTCATCAGCCGTATTGGAACAAAGTCCTTTACGACTTACCATGAGGCCCGGCAGCAGGGACGCCTCTGCGCCACCGGAAGTACCGTGATAGTTCACTACGATTTTCAGGCAAAGCAGAGTACCCCCATCCCGGAGGATAAGCGAAAGCTCCTGAAAGCCCATCTACAGGTGGACTCCTAATCCCCAACTAAGCGCACCTGGTCACTCTGCCCGGGCTGCTGTTTCCACCGCGTCTTTTTCAAGATCAATGGACCGGAAAATATCCGCAGCCCGGCGGTAAGCAGCCTTTGCGGCAGCCTCTTGCCCCATCTTTTTATACACATCCCCCTTGGCCCGCCAATCCATGCCCAGACCATAGCTGTTTTCCCCTCGGCGATCAAAGCCCAGGGCCTGTTCAAGGGCTTCTAGGGCGGCGTCATAGTCCTTGGCCACGGAACGGATCGAGGCGATAAGGTACCAGTCGTAGGCGGCCTGTTCCAGGTAATTACCCTTCTCATGGATGTTCAGGGCCTGTTTCAGGGCCTGTTCCGCTTCAGTCCAACGGCGGAGTTCCTTTTCTGCAAGCCCAATGACGGTCCAGCCCAGGGCGCTATTGAGGGGATCCGTCTTGAGGGCTGCCATGTCACCCTGTACCAGGGTTCTCACCTCTTCAGCGGCCATTGCCCCTGTGGTAAGGAGCCTGCTCCGGGCCATGTATATCCGGGTTAGCGCAGCCAGTTCCCGTTCCCCCGCCTGTTCTGCCTCGGCTAAGGCATGGTTCCATGCAGCAGCGGCCTCCTCCTGCCTGCCCAGGGAGAACAGCACATTCCCCTGGGCAAGTCCGGTTCTGATGAGCAGGTTCGGGTTGTCGGTACTCAGGGCAAGCCGGCGGGCCATTTCCAACAGGCTGAGGGCCTCCTCATAATTCCCCTGATCCGCTGCACGGTTGACCAGCTCCAACTGGCTTTCCGCCATATTCCGCAGGGTGACGACCGCTGCGGGACGTTTCGGGGCAGAAGAACAGGCTCCAAGCCCGAACACGATGAGCATCAGGATGTACTGTCCCTTATATTGATCCATAGGTCCAGAATAGAAGATAATGATAAAGAGTATCAATATGAGGAGTAACCATGCACCATTTCCAAATTACTGAGCATATCCGCCTGCGCTTTGCCGAAAAGAAAGATATCGCTTTATTGTTGGAGTTTATTAGAAAATTGGCAGAATATGAGCATCTTTTGGACCAGGTTGAAGCGACCGAAGCAGGATTGCGTCAGGCGGTGTTAGAAGATAAGAGCGTTGAAGTGATCTTCTGTGAATATGCTGGAAAACCTGTGGGATTTGCTCTTTTTTTCACAAATTTTTCAACCTTCCTGGGAAAGCCGGGTATCTATATCGAAGACTTATTTGTATTACCTGAATTCCGGGGGAAGGGACTGGGAAAGATCATCCTGGCCTTTATCGCGGAATTGGCAGTGGAACGGAACTGTGGACGCCTGGAATTAGCCTGCCTTGACTGGAACGAGCCGTCTATCGGGTTTTATAAGAACCAAGGGGCGCAGCCCCTCTCGGAATGGACCAGCTACCGCGTTGAAGGGAAAAGGCTGAAGGCCCTGGCCCACGGCTGGTGAGTTAAAAAAAATCTCCGTAGCGGTAAAAGCGCAGTTTTAAATCCTTGGCGGTTTGCAGCACATATTCCAGCCGATGGGGCATGATGCCCCAATCGGCAGTATCGGAAATGTCATGGGTCGTCAGGGGGAGGATGCTTTCCCCGCCGATAAACTTGATGGTCCTGAACATAATCGTAATAATCGCCTCAAAGTCCTCTTCATGCTTGTACAGGAGATTGTCAATGGCCTTTGAGGAAATGTACCCTTTGCGAATTGCCGCTCCATCGTATACCCGGAAGGTAACGCCGTACCCCCGCCGGATTTTGAAGACCTTCGCCAGTTCCTCCTCCATCCACGGCTCCCAAAGGCCATAGGGATAGGCAAAGGCACGCAAGGGGATACCCTGTTGCCGGAATCCATCCACCGCAGAAAGAGTCTCCTCGAAAAACACCTCCGGTGAAACCTTGGTCAGGTTCAGGTGGTGGAGGGAATGATACCCCACATCATGCCCTTGTGCCAGGGCTGCCGTGCAGAAAGCATCCAGCTCCCCCTGCACAAAAAAGGTAACCTTTGCCCCGTACTTTGCAAATACCTCAAAATGACGCTCCCAGGCCGCTTGATAATTGTCATCAAACCCCAGGAGCAGCCCCGCGGCATCCTCCCCCATACTCCATTGGAGACTATCTTGTTTTATATCTGCGGTTCTTTTGTTCACCACCGCAAAGCCCACCTCCACAGGAGCCTTTACACCGGAATGGGACCGGGCATTTTTCAAATCATACATCACCTCAAACTCGTCTCCACCCTCGGTCAGGTCCGCCTTAACGATGATGTTGGAATCCTCATCCAGGAGAAAGTATTTCTTAATTTCCGGGGAATTTTGTTTGACCCGTTGAATGACCGCGTACATGGCCTTGACAGATTCAGGGCTTTCAGGAACACCTGTAGGAGCAGACTGCGGAACGGGTTCGGCCCCTGTATCAGCCGGCGGGCCGTGGGGAACCGGTTCGGCTCTGAGCACAGGCCGGTTCCCGGCGCAGGACGCCAGCGCCGCAGCACAGATGAGGGCGAGACCTAGTACATATAATCGATCTTTCATATATGGTATAGTAAAAACCAATGGACATTTTTCTGCAAGTGTGGGGCGGCGCCGCGTATCTCCTGGCTAAGATTTTGCTTGCCCACGCCGAGGGGGTACAAGACGACCGGAAATGGCGTCTCATCGGCTGGACCGCATATTTACTGGGGTTACCCCCTTGGGTTATACTCTTAGGGGGCAAACAGAACTGGATCGCCGCCGCGATTGAGGCCGGAGGCGCACCGGCGCTGCTCCTCGGTTTGGTCATGGCCTGGAAACGCCTTGAGCAGGTACCCCGTTACCTTGATTGGGGAGTTAAAGCCCTGACGTACCTGATGATTGCCCTGGGTATTGCCTATAGCATGTACTGTTTTGGGGGCATTACCGCGCTTTCTCAAGTCTTGGAGATGGGAGTTACCCTGGGGTTTCTATTGGGCAGCTATTTACTGGCCAAAAAAAATCCTTTTGGCTGGCTTTTATTCGCCGGCATGCTGATCAGCATGGGCATTTTGATGTATATTCAAGATAAACCGGTTTTGGTTGTCCAACAGGCAATCTCCTTGATCTTTGTCATCCAAGGCTTTATACGGGCCAGGAGGAAAAACCGGTACACTAGGAGGCACACATGAATTCCCTTGAACCAGTTTTCGGTTCTCTTAAGAAAGCCCAGGCTCAATTAGCCCGGGAACACCGGCAAAAAAAAGACAAAGCCCTGAAAGCGGCAATGACCGCCATTGACGCCGCCCGGGGCGCTATACTCAGAGCCAATGAAGCGGATCTTGCCAAGGCCCGCTCTAGAGGAATGAAAGAGGCCCTCGTTGACCGGCTGTTCCTGGATGAACAGCGGATCGACGGCATTCTGGAGGGGCTTGCCACGGTGATCCGTCTGGAAGACCCCATCGGCAGGGTGAAAGCAGGGTGGACCCTGCCCAATGGTCTCTTTGTCGAACAGGTTACCGTACCCCTGGGAGTGGCGGCCATCATCTACGAATCCCGCCCCAACGTTACCGTGGATGCCTTTAGCCTGGCCTACAAAGCAGGCTGCGCCATCCTGCTCAGAGGATCCTCAGCAGCCCTGGAATCGAACCGCGCCCTGGTAAAGGCCATCAAGCAAGGCCTGGAGCAGGACGGCATCCCCGATGCGGTGAGCCTCGCGGATTCGGGCACCCGGGAGGAGGTGGACGAAAT
This sequence comes from Treponema sp., assembly GCA_031288975.1. Lineage (GTDB taxonomy): Bacteria > Spirochaetota > Spirochaetia > Treponematales > Breznakiellaceae > JAITNP01. Next base: position 12,516 of record JAITQK010000124.1, read on the forward strand.
CCTGAACGCCCGCGGGTATATCGACGTGGTCCTCCCCCGCGGGGGCCGGGACCTCATCCGCCGGGTGGTGGACCATGCACGGGTCCCGGTCATTGAGACCGGAGCAGGCAACTGTCACATCTTTGTGGAAAAGAGCGCGGACCTGAAAAACGCCATGGATATTATCGAAAACGCTAAACTCCAGAAACCCGGAGCCTGTAACTCAGTGGAAACCCTGTTGGTGGACCGGGCTATTGTCTTTTCCCTTATGCGGCAATTGGCGCCCCGGGTTGCAGGCAAGATGGAGCTGCGCTGTGATATAGATTCCCACATGGCAAGTGCGGAAAATGGGGTACCTCCAGGCTTGGTGTTGAAAGGAGCTTGGAGCGAAGATTGGGAAACCGAGTTCCTCGATACTATCCTGGCAGTTAAAACCGTGGAGTCCCTGGATGAGGCCATCGACCACATCAACTACTACGGGACCGGGCACTCCGAGGCGATCCTCACCAGGAACCTCCCGGCAGCAGAGGAATTCTGCCGCCGGGTCGATGCGGCCTGTGTGTATGTCAACGCCTCCACCCGTTTTACCGATGGCGGCGAATTCGGCTTTGGCGCGGAACTGGGGATCAGCACCCAGAAATTCCACGCCCGAGGCCCCATGGGACTTGAAGCCTTAACCACGATCCAGTATCGTATAACAGGCCAGGGCCAGATACGGCCCTGACAAGGGAACAGCCCAGCCATGATACCCAGTTTAATCGCCCATGCACGGAAAATCCTTATCAAAATCGGCTCAAACACCCTGGCAGACCGGGAAGGCCGGATCAACCATACCTTTCTTGAAGAATTCGCCGCCCAAGCTGCGGCCCTCATCACTAGCGGGAAGCAGCTTGTCATCGTGTCCTCAGGCGCCCAGGTGGCAGGACTCTCCACCCTGGGGAAGTGGACCCGCAAGCAAGACATCCACTACAAGCAGGCCCTCTGCGCCGTGGGCCAGGTGGAACTCATGGGGGCCTGGGCAGCCGCCTTTACCCCTCATGGACTCCACATTGCCCAAATCCTCCTCACCAGAGACGACTTTGGCGATTCCATCCGCACCCTGAACATGCGGAACACCCTCTTCACCCTGGTGGATGAGGGGATCATCCCCATCATCAACGAAAACGACACGGTGAGCGTAGAAGAAATCAAAATCGGCGATAACGACACCCTGGCAGCCCAATCAGCAGTACTCTGGAGCGCAGACCTCCTCATCCTTTTCAGCGACATCGACGGCCTTTACGACAAGAACCCCAAGGAATATCCCGATGCAGAACCAGTACGGGAAGTCCAGGACCTTGCCCAGATCAGGACCCAGATCAGCATCGGGGGCACCAACAACTTCGGCACCGGAGGCATTGCCACCAAACTCGACGCGGCCCAGCGGGCAGTCTCCTACGGCATCCCCATGATCCTTGCCCACGGCGGCCGTCCCCGGGCGCTGGAAGCCCTGGCTGCGGGAACCCAGCAGGGTACGACCTTTCCCGTACAAAGCTTGAGGTGATTTTTTTATTTTTCTAAAAGTGTTCCCCCAGGGGCGGAAAGGGGACATGGAGCGATGTGGTCGCGGCGATCATTCCGTAGGGCTTAACCGGCGTTGACTGGAGTTGATAGCCGTCCGTTGGACGGCACAAAAAAAGCCGTGTGGGCTTAAAACACAAAAGAAGTTAGATGTTATGAAAAAGGAATTGTTTGTGGTTACCGCGTTGCTCTGCACGGCATTGCTGCTCGCTGGCTGTGTATCAGAAGCCCCCGCCACTCAGGTGTCCCCCGCTAAACCAGTATCGACTTGGCAACTGGTCACAAAAATATCACCGGTTTCCAAGCCCCTGGTAGCACCCCGGCTGGATACATCGGTGTGGGTCTCGGAGCAAGGCGAGGGTGGTCGCATCATTACTTGTTATAGGGGCAGTGAGACCACAATTACCATACCGGAAACGATACGAGGACGTCCGGTAATAGGTATCGGGAAGGGGGCATTTAGGGGCACACAATTAACGAGTGTAACGATCCCGGACAGCGTTACCTCCATCGGAAATTTGGCGTTTGCTGGGACTCCATTAACGAGCGTAACGATAGGCAACAGCGTTACACGCATCGGGGATTATGCATTTAGTAACACACAATTAACAAGTGTAACGATCCCGGACAGCGTTACCTCCATTGGGAATTTGGCATTTGCTCAGACTCTATTAACGAGCGTAACAATAGGAAACAGCGTTACCTCCATTGGGAAGCAGGCGTTTGATAGCACACAATTAACGAGTGTAACGATCCCGGACAGCGTTATCTCCATCGGGAATTGGGCGTTTGCTCGGACTCCATTAACGAGCGTAACGATAGGTAATAGCGTTACCTCCATTGGGAATTTGGCGTTTGATAGCACACAATTAACGAGTGTAACGATCCCGGACAGCGTTATCTCCATCGGGAATTGGGCGTTTGCTCGGACTCCATTAACGAGTGTAACAATAGGCAACAGCGTTACCACCATCGGGGATAGGGCGTTTACTGATTGTTCAAGTCTCACTGAAATAGCTGTTGATGTCCAACATCCAACCTTTAGCAATGTAGACGGCGTATTATTTTCCAAAGACATGAAGACTCTTATCATATATCCTGGGGGAAAATCAAGTAGTTATACGATCCCGAACAGCATTACCACCATCAGGAATGAGGCGTTTTATCGTACACAATTAACAAGTGTAACGATACCAAACAGCGTTACCGCCATTGGAAATTATGCGTTTGCTGGAACACAATTAACGAGTTTAACACTCCCGAATAGTGTTACTACCATCGGGGAGAAGGCATTTGTTCATTGTTCAAGTCTTACTGAAATAGCTGTTGATGTCCAACATCCAACCTTTACCAGTGTAGACGGCGTATTATTTTCCAAAGACATGAAGACTCTTATCGTATATCCTGAAGGAAAATCAAATAGTTATACGATTCCAAACAGCGTTACCACCATCGGTAGGGGAGCGTTTTATTGTGCTCTATTAATGCGTGTAACGATCCCGAATAGTGTTACCACCATCGGGGATCTGGCGTTTTACTTCACACAATTAACGAATGTAACGATCCCGAACAACGTTACACACATCGGGGATTATACATTTAGTGACACACAATTAACGAATATAAATATCCCGAACAGCGTTGCCTCCATCGGGGAGAAGGCGTTTTATCGCACACAATTAACGAGTGTAACGATCCCGAACAGCGTTACATACATCGGGGATAGGGCATTTGATGATGGGGTGACCATAATCAGGGAGTAACAGAGGCGGCAGGGGATTGCAGCGGAGACTTTTTCGGATAAGGAAATAGTCATCTCTATTGAGGAACTTACCGACGAGACGGCGCATCTTTCCTCAACTGAGGCAAACTGGAAACAGATGATTGAAGCGGATAGGCGGGGTGATCCGCCGTTCAGGACCATGACAATAGAAGAGATGGAAGCCATTGCTCGATTTTAAGAATGAACAGGTGTTTGAAAAGGGATCCCTGATTCAATCACGAAGTGCAACGCTCCCTTGACAGCAGCCGGTTAGCCGGGTCTGTCAAGGGGTAAACCAAAACGGTAAAACTTCATCGAAAAGGAGTAATGTTGTTATGGACATGATACCCCAAAGGCGAAATATGAAAATCAAAATAATGTTCAGTAGCATAGACAAACTTGACTGTTTTGTCTATACTATTGAACATTATGGCAAAAACACATATATTGCTGCCAGCACAGCAAAAAACACTTGCCCGGTTAAGCGAAAACATCAAGTTTGCGCGGCTCAGGCGCGATATTTCCACGACCCAGGCGGCAGAACGCGCCGGAATCAGCCGCACGACGCTCTACAAAATAGAAAACGGTGATCCGGCGGTAACAATCGGCGCGTACCTTAAAGTGCTTTATGTGCTGAATTTGGACGCGGATTTGCTGAAAGTAGCCGCCGATGATGAACTCGGACGCGCCTTGCAGGACGCCAAATTGCCGGTGAGAAAACGCGCTTCGATAAAACGTTCATCGAAACCCGCGCCCAAAGCGGGGTTACCATGAGCGCGGGCAAAGACATCTTTGTATATCTTGATTTACAGGACTTTGCGGCGCCACTTTTAATTGGTATTTTGCATAGTGAGGTGATTCGCGGCAAAGAAGTGTTTTCGTTTAGCGCAGATACGAAGTGGCTGTCCCACACGGAGCTGTATGGGATTGATCCGGAACTGTTGCCATTTCAGGGGCGACAGTATCCACGGGACGGAAAAACGAATTTCGGGCTTTTGCTTGATTCCGCACCGGACCGCTGGGGACGAAATTTAATAAAACGGCGTGAGGCGATTGCGGCAAAGCAGGAAAAGCGTCCCCCGCGACCTTTGTATGAAAGTGATTTTTTGTTCAGCGTGTATGATGGCAGCCGTATGGGGGCGCTTCGCCTGAAACGGGAACCGGCAGGCGATTTTTTAGATACTGGTACCGCGTTATCCATTCCGCCATGGACATCAATCCGTGATTTGGAATACACCAGTTTGCAGTTGGAACGGGACAATGCCACAGATACGGAATACGCAAAATGGCTCACCATGCTGGTTAATCCCGGCTCGTCGTTGGGCGGCGCCCGTCCCAAGGCAAATGTGGTGGATCGAAACGGGCAGCTTTGGATTGCAAAGTTTCCGTCAGGTAGCGACGAAAAAGACATTGGCGCGTGGGAACAGGTGGCAAACGCGCTTGCGGCTCAGTGCGGGATTCAAACGCCGGAAACACGGGCAGAACGATTTTCCAGTAAGCAACATACGTTTCTCACCAGGCGTTTTGACCGGAGCGCGTCGGGGAGGCGGATACATGTTGCATCGGCAATGACGCTTTTGGGTGAAAAAGACGGCGCAGACTATACGCAGGGCATCAGCTATCTTGATGTAGCCGGTATCATTACACGATTGAGCGCCGATGTAGACGCGAATCTCGAAGAACTGTGGCGCCGCATGGTATTTAACATCGCTATATCGAATTGTGATGACCATCTGCGAAATCACGGGTTTTTGTTGACTCCCTCAGGCTGGATTTTATCCCCGGTGTATGATATAAATCCTGATGAAAATGGAACCGGCTTAAAGCTCAACATTTCCGAAGACGACAATTCCCTTGATTTTGATGCGGCCATGGCAGTTATTCCGTATTTCAGGCTATCCAGCGCAAAAGCAAAACAAATACTGGACACCGTAAAAAATGCCGTTTCACAGTGGCGCAGGATTGCCGAAACACAGGGGATTTCACGCATGGAGCAGGAAATGGTTTCCCCGGCCTTTCAGCGACATGTAAGCCTGCCGTCAATGAGTTCGTAACGCTTACCGTCATAGATAGTCGGCATAGGTGTAACGGGTTGATCCAGTGGTCTGCAATCCTGGTTACTCCTCGTTTACCTCGCGTCCCCGCGGTCCAAAGACCCGCCGGTATTCCATTGGCGAAAGGCCAGTGCATTTCTTGAAAATCCGGGAAAAATGAAAGGGATTCTCGAAGCCGAAGTGAGCTGCTACGCTTCCTATGGTGCGATTCGTATCCACGATAAAGGAAGATGCAGCCTCAATTTTAAGACGGGTAAAGTATTGAAGGGGAGACATCCCCAGCTTTTTATGAAAAAGGCGGATAAAATGCTCTTCTGAAAGACCAAGCCGGTTTGCCAGGGAATCGATCCGCAGTTTTTCCTGTACTGATTTTCCCATAAAGGCCAAGGCCCATTCCACATACTCATTTCTATCATCCTGTTCCCGCCGCATTCCAGCTCCCTCCTGAACAGACTCTCCATACCACCGGTACAGCAAACTCAGTAACAGATATTCTGCCGCCCGTGCATGGTCTCGATCTGCCGCAAGGCGATACAACTCCTCGATCAGGAAACGCTCCCGGCTCTCAGTGTTGATGATCCGGTCATTGTGGTCATTGATAAGGGATGCGGATTCCCGATCCGCTGTGATTTCCAGGTCTGGTTCAAAGAGCAGGGCATAGTAACTAAGCGGCCGCCGTACTGCATCGGGGAGGATGGAGTGGAATTCCCGGGGTTTGGTTAAGAACAGGCAGTTCCCCTCAATCGTATATTTGGAACGGTTCAACAGAAAGGCTCCACTTCCCTCAAGAAACAGGTGAATCTCATACTCGCCCCGGTCATGGGCATGATAGCGTCCATGCCAGGCTAGTTTATCCCCTCCGACCAGTTTATAGACATAGACCGCATCTTTTATACGCATAGTACCGGCTCAAAAAAAGTTAGTACATAATATCAATAATAGATATACATTGTCAATATTTTGCATGGATAGGCTTCATTTTCCCTGCTTATAATAAACAAAGGAATGAAGTCTCACTCCAGTCAGGAGTGAACATAGTAATTGGGAGGATTTATGAAAACCCTATGCGGCATTGACCTGGGAACCCAGAGCTGTAAAGTGGTCATCTACGACGCTGAAAAGAAAGTGGTTCTGGACCGTTCCCAGGCGCCGGTGGACATGATAGCCGAAAATAACGGCGCCAGAGAACAGAAGGCTGAATGGTATGACGCGGCTCTGAAAACCTGTTTTGATACAATTGACGGGGGCCTCAAGAAAACCGTTGTTGCCATTGGCGTTTCCGGGCATCAGCATAGTTTTGTGCCCCTGGATGAAGGGGGGAAGGCCATCTACAACGTCAAGCTCTGGTGCGATACCTCCACTGCCGCGGAATGTGCAGAACTCACCGTTGCTGCCGGGGGAGAGGCCGCGCTCATTGCTGAGACCGGGCTTCCCATGCGGCCAGGATACACGGCACCCAAGGTGCAGTGGCTCAAGAACCACCAGCCTGAACGCTTTGCCCGGTTACGGCACATTCTCCTCCCCCATGACTACATCAACCTGCTCTTGACCGGGGAGTACACTGCGGAATACGGCGACGCTTCCGGGACCGCTTTGTTTGATGTCCGTAACCGTACCTGGTCTCCCAAGGTCTGCGGCTTTATTGATCCGGTGATCATCAGCTACCTTCCGCGGCTTGTGAAACCGGGGGAGCTGGTGGGAAGGGTTTCTGAAGCCGCGTCTCGTACCTTCGGTCTGCCCCAGGGTGCGCTGGTGGCCCCTGGAGGCGGGGACAACATGATGGGCGCCATTGGGACCGGCGCGGTGAAGGATGGCTTCCTGACCATGAGCCTCGGAACTTCGGGCACCCTCTTCGGGTTTTCCACTACGCCGGTGGTGGACCCCACCGGGAACCTCGCCGCGTTCTGTTCCTCTTCTGGAGGCTGGCTGCCCCTGCTCTGTACCATGAACTGCACTGTGGCCAGTGAGGAATTCCGGGGCCTCTTCGGGCTTGAGGTGAAAGCCTTTGACGCCGAGGCTGCCAAGGCTCCCATAGGTGCAGATGGGCTGGTGGTGTTACCCTTCTTTAACGGAGAGCGCACCCCGAACCTCCCTAATGGCAGGGCCAGTGTGAATGGGATCACCGCAGCCAACTTCAAGCGGGAAAACCTCGCCCGTGCCGCCCTGGAATCGGCGATCTTCGGGATGCGTATTGGCATGGAAGGGTTCAGCGAGCTGGGGTTCAAGGCCAAAGAGATCCGGCTCATCGGCGGCGGCGCGAAGAGTCCCCTCTGGCAATCCATTGCCGCCAATGTGATGAACCTGCCGGTCCGGGTTCCCGCAGGGGACGAAGCCGCTGCCCTGGGCGGGGCTATCCAGGGACTCTGGTCCTGGGAACGGGCGGAAGGCCGGAACACCACCCTTGAATCCCTGGTGGATGAACACATCATGTTGGAAGGCGGGGCCACGATAAACCCTGATGCCCCTTTGGTGAGGGCCTATGATACGGCCTATCAGGTATATTCCCGGTATCTTAGGGCATTAAGCCCGCTTTATATTTAAGTAACTGTTTTGGAGGTTTGTATGGCTGATTATTTTGTGGGGAACAAAGAGTATTTCCCTGGTATCGGAAAGATCATATACGAGGGGCCAGAGAGCGATAACCCGCTGGCTTTTAAGTATTATGATCCTGAAAAAGTGGTAGGTGGCAAGAAGATGAAGGATCAGCTCCGCTTTGCAGTGGCCTATTGGCACAGCTTCTGCGCCGACGGAGCAGACCCCTTTGGGGCGGCTACCCATCCTCATCCCTGGATCGTTGATGCGAAAAGCCCCATGGAGGCGGCGGAACACAAAATGGACGCGGCCTTTGAGTTCTTCACCAAACTGGGGGCTGAGTTCTACGCCTTCCATGACCGGGATATGGCCCCTGAAGGCACCACTCCTGCGGAAAGCGAGAAGCAGCTCAAGGTCCTGGTTGCCAAGGCCAAGGAACGGCAGCAGGCCACAGGGGTCAAGCTCCTCTGGGGTACCGCGAACCTGTTCACCCATCCCCGGTTCATGAACGGCGCCGCGACTAACCCGGAATTTGCCGTGGTAAGTCTGGCAGCTTCCCAGGTGAAGGCGGCTATTGACGCCACCATCGAGCTGGGGGGGCAGGGCTACACCTTCTGGGGTGGCAGGGAGGGCTACATGAGCCTTCTCAACACGGACTTGAAGCAGGAGAAGGAACACCTGGCGAGATTCCTGGGTCTTGCCCGGGACTATGCCCGGAAGCAGGGCTTTAAGGGGGCCTTTTACATTGAGCCGAAGCCCATGGAGCCGACTAAGCATCAGTACGATTATGATGTGGAAACCGTGGCAGGCTTCCTCCGGTACTACGGCTTGGACAAGGACTTCAGGATGAACATCGAAGCCAACCACGCGGAACTCGCAGGCCACGACTTTGCCCACGAGCTTGAGACCGCCGC
>JAITQK010000133.1 GCA_031288975.1 Treponema sp.
GTCTACCGCAAACTTGTACTCACTCATGAGCCGCACCTGTTCCAGCTCATCTCGACTCACGGTCAGGAATGCCTCCTGTGCCATTGCTACCCCCTTGTTCTTTGCCGAGATTGTTTCCAGCAATCCCTGCTTTGTCTCATCAGCGTTATACAGTAAGTATACTACGCTTCCACCGGCTTCTGCATTGGCTTGATGCTATTCCTAATCAGAAATGCCTTGTTTCCAATCAGATTGGGTAATATAATAGTCGTCCTGTAAATCCCGGACCAGTATGTTTCTGGTTATTGGAAGTTCCCGGGATTCCCGTATCTTCCTATGACAACCAGCTTCCAGAACCTGGAGCAACAGCCGTCTCTCCTTTTTAAACTCACCTTTGGCGTAATCAAGCAAAAGCGCTTTGTATCGAACCTGATTGAATACTGCTATGCCGTAATCCGTCATTATGTGTGTTATTATTTCCTGAAAAGCCGTGTCCATAGCTGTCTCCTTGCCTTATACTATACACGAACCCATCAGAAAAAGGAAGCGGGATCATTGCAAAAGTGCAAAATTGTAAAATAGAGGCTCTCGTTACAACCCGTAGGCTTTGAGCTTGTTCAGGATAGTTTTCCTGCTGATACCCAATGCTTCGGCAGCTTTGGTGCGGTTTCCCTGACAGTGGGTAAGACTCTTCAGAATGGCCTCGCGCTCAATGTCTTCCAGAGACTGGGTTTCCGAGGTGTCCTTCAACGGCTCATGATCGTAAGGCACGGTCCGTTCATGGAAAACGAGGTCCCCGGTTTGAATGAGTTTTCCTTCGGCGTAGATAATAGCTCGTTCCAAAATGTTTTCCAGTTCCCGGATGTTGCCGGGAAAGGAGTAAGAACAGAGTCGCTCTGCGGCTTCGCTGCTCAGGGTGGACACGGGCCGGCCCATGCGGGCGGCAATCTTAATAAGCAGGTGATCCGCCAGGAGGGGAATATCCCCGCGGCGTTCCCGCAGAGGTGGCAGTTCAATTCTGAACACATTGAGCCGGTAGTAGAGGTCTTCCCGGAAATGGCCTTCCCCTACAATAGCTTCCAGGTCCCGGTTGGTGGCAGAGATGATCCGGGCATTGACCGGGATATCGCTCACCCCGCCAAGACGCCGGATCTTCCGTTCCTGTAGTACCCGCAGGAGCTTGACTTGGAGGGGCATAGGCATTTCTCCGATTTCATCGAGAAAGAGGCAGCCCCGGCCTGCAAGTTCGAAAAGTCCCTGTTTCCGGACAGCGGCTCCGGTAAAAGCTCCCTTCTCATGGCCAAAGAGTTCGCTCTCCATAAGGCCCTCGTGGATGCCACCGATGTTCACCGCCACAAAAGGCTCGTCCTTATGGATACCTCGTGCATGGATTTCCCGTGCCGCCACTTCCTTGCCCGTGCCGCTCTCCCCGGTAATGAGGACCGTTACCTCGGTATCAGCTATCTTGTCAAGCTGCTGGGAAATCCGCTTCATCACCAGGGTGTTGCCGATAAGTGTATTCTCCCGCACCGTGGTTCGCGCTTCTGCTTCGAGCAGGTTTTCCCGGCGCTTGTTTTCCACCTGGCTTTGGAGCTTGATGATGAGTTCTGCTGGGTCAAACGGTTTGACCAGGTAGTCCTGGGCACCGGATTTTAAGGCATTGACCGCATCGGGAATCTGTCCGTGAGCAGAGATCATAATCACCGGTGAGAGGATACCCCGTTGGCGCATCCATTCCAGCACTTCCTGACCGCTCATGCCCGGCAGCTTGAGGTCAAGAATAACCGCGTCAAACGTTTCCCCTTCAAGAAACGCCAGGGCCGCTTCCCCGGTTTCCGCTCCCTCAGAGTCGATGTGTTCAAGGCCCAGGTATTTTTTCAGAGAAAGCCGGATGTTCCGTTCATCGTCTACTATTAATACACGCATGGTACCTTAATCCTAATGGAAATCTCCCCACCGCATACCAGTTTCCACACTCACCCGCAAGGGCACGTTGAGGACAATGGCGTGCTCCATCTCTTCTTTAACCAGTATGGCCGCTGCCGCCGCTGCCGCATCAGGAACCTCCAGGATGAGTTCGTCATGGACCTGCAAGAGGAGGCGGGCGGGGCTGTGTTCGGCTCTGAGCCGCTTGTCCAGGTTTAACATGGCGGTCTTAACAATGTCCGCAGCAGAGCCTTGGATAGGGGTGTTTACCGCCACCCGTTCTGCAGCGGCCTTTTCGATCTTGTTCGGGGATTTGATCGTGGGGATGAAACGGCGGCGTCCTAAGATGGTGAAGGCATAACCGGTTTCCTCAGCCGTTTTGATGAGTTCATCGAGGTACTGGCGGATTCCTGCGTAGGTTTTAAAGTAGGCGTCGATGAACGCGGCAGCATCGCTGTGGCTTATGCCCAGGGCAATGGAAAGCCGATGGGCGCTCATGCCGTACATCACCCCGAAGTTGATGGTTTTAGCAATACTGCGCTGGACCCCTGATACGCTGCTTTCATCAATGCCAAAAATAAGGGCAGCGGTCCGGGCGTGGACATCCTTCCCTTCTTTGAAAGCGGCAACGAGGTTTTCGTCTGCTGAAAGATGGGCCAAGACCACCAGTTCTATCTGGTTATAGTCTGCGGAGATGAGCAGGTGTCCTGGTTTTGCGATAAAGGCTTCCCGGATACGGCGGCCCTCTTCGTCCCGGATGGGGATGTTCTGGAGGTTCGGCTCTTTGCTGGAAAGGCGGCCTGTGGCGGTGCCGGTCTGAACAAAGTTGGTGTGCAGCCGGGAATCAGCATCAGCTATAGTGGCCAGGGGGTCCACGTAGGTTGATTTCAGCTTTGCCAGGGTCCGGTGCCGGAGGATAAGGGCAGGTACTGGATCTTCCGGGGCCAGTTCCTCCAGGACCTCCACATCCGTGGAATAGGCACCGGTCTTGGTCTTCTTCCCCGGCTTGAGCTTCCGTTCGGTAAAGAGCACTTCCTGGAGTTGCTTGGGCGAGGCGAGGTTAAACTCGTGACCGACCACGGTATAGGTTTCTCCCTGGATGTGTTCCATTTCTCTGGAAAGCTCAACGCCATAGTCCCTGAGTACCTGTTTCTCAATTTTTATGCCCTCCTCCTCCATTTTGGCCAGGATGGGAAGCAGGGGCATTTCCATGTTCAGGAACAGATTCATTGAAGCGGCCTGTTGTTGCAGCATAGATTCCAGGTGCAGTTTCAGCCGCAAACAGAGATCCGCGTCCTCAGCGGAATACCGGGTGGCGGTTTCGAGGTCAACAGCGTCAAAGGTATCGCCCTTGGGCACGATGTCCTTATAACTGAGAGCGGTGTATCCGAAATAATAGGACGCCAGCGCATCCAGGGCATACTTGTTCCGTTCAGGATCCGTAAGCCATGCGGCAATCATCGTATCCCAAATCCTGGATTGCCACGGGGCCATGCCCCAGCCCAAGGAAACTTCGTAATCGTATTTAGCGTTGTGGGCGATGATGGTCATCTTGGGGTCGCCAAGCAGGGGGGCAAGCATATCCCGTACGGTGCCGGGCTCCAGGAAGGGGGATTCCCCGTCGGTGCCGCGGTGGGGGGCAACCGGAACATAGACCGCCGCCTTGGGCCGTATTGCCAGGGAAATGCCGATGGGCCGGGCATGCCAGGCATCCAGGGAATCGGTCTCAAAATCCAGGGCCAGGAACCCCTGTTCTTGCGCCTCCCCCAGCAAAGCGGAAAGCTCGGCAGCATCGAGTACGGTCCGGTATGTTCCCTCACCCAGGAGCGCTGAATCAGCATACACCAGCCTATCCTTCTGATGCTGTTCTACACCAGGGTCTAACATATGAGCCATCCTCAGTACCCCTTCCCGGAAGAGTATCTGTGCCCCGGCAAGACGGTCCAGGGCTTCAACTGAAAAGAGGTCGATAGTGGTGATCCCCAGGGGAACCTGTTCTTCCAACTTGATGAGGGTTTTTGCCAAATAGGCGCTTTCCCGGCCTTCCGCAAGCTTTTTGCCGATTGACCCAGTAATACTGGCGATATTTTTGTAGATATCATCCAGGGAACCATAGCGCTCAATGAGTTTTACCGCGTTCTTCTCCCCCACGCCTTTCACACCAGGTATATTATCCGCTGTGTCCCCTACCAGAGACAGGATGTCCAGCAGCTTCTCAGGGAGGACCCCCCATTCGGCCTTGACCTCTTCCAGGCCTGCCAGTTCGTAGGGAAGCCAAGGGGTAGCGCTGCCCTTTTTTTTGTCGTTTTTCGCAGCACTATCGGCCTCGCTTTTGAGGGGCGTTTTTCCAGACTTCATCGGCCGCAGTTCGTAAGTACCATTCCCCACCAGTTGGAGCAGGTCTTTGTCAGCGGAAAGGATATAACATTGCCGGTTTTCAGTTTGACATTGCCGGGCTAAGGTAGCGATAATATCGTCAGCCTCATATCCTGCAAGTCCCAGACTCTGGATGCCCAGGGCCTGCAAGACCTCTTTTATCAGGGGAACCTGCTCGTGGAGTTCCTCCGGGGCTTTCTGCCGGGTTGCCTTGTATGCGTCGTACAGCTTATGCCGGAACGTAGGCCCTGGGGAATCGAAAACCACTGCCAAGCGGCGGGGTGTCTGGGGTATATCCAGGATTTGCCCATCCGGTCGAGCCACCAGAGCGCCCTTATCCAACAGGCTTATCAGGGTGCGCATAAACTCAAACAGCGCTGAAATATTCCGGCCCTCAGCGTTACGCAAGGGGGTCTTGAGAAAGGCGAAATGAGCACGATAAATAAGACCGTAAGCGTCTATGAGATAGAGCGGCGGCTTATCACCTGATGGGATGATTTTTTCTGACATTGAATACCTCTAACTAATGGACAGGATGATTACAGAACACCGCAAAGCAGCCGCTTCCGGTACTATCCCTGCATATCCAAAAATGAAGACACACCGGGGTCTGTGTATACTGACAAGCGGCCGGTATAAGGATTTTTTCTGAGTGCCTGTATTTCGGAGCGAAGACCAGCCATCCGTTTCCCCAGCAATTCCCGGTTCCGTTTCGAGCGGATCACTACCTCGCCTTTAAGCACCTCCAGCACCGATGCCTGAACACGGTCTTCCTCTGGCCCGAGGATTTCCACATAGGACAGTTCCAAAGGGCCTATTACCTTGCGGATAGAAACAATTTCTGCCATAATTTTTTCTTCTATTTCAATGTAGGCAATGATATGTTCGATGCTGCCCCGTTCTATTGCATCTCGCTGCTTATCCAGTACCACCAGATACAACTGGAACCGTTCCTGCTGTGCATACACGAGTTCCCAGAAACGCTTAAGAACGGCGACCCGCTGCTGTGTCTGCACCTTATCAGGTTGTACAAGTCTTTCCTGAGCCGCCGTCATCATACCCCCTAACCGGCGATGTTGATGCCGCCTATGGGCCTCTCTACGCTTTCATTGGCACTTTTGGCTAGGATTTCGAGCCATGCGGTCCTGAGTTCATCAACCAGATTGCGGACAATGGTAATACGCCGTACATCCTGCTTAATATTCGCCTCAAAAAGCTCCCCATTAAACCAGGTATACAGGGCAAACAGGTTTTTTGCGATTTCCCCTCCCCGATCAAAATCCAAAGAGGTCATCAATTCAGTAATGATTTCCTGCGTTTTAAGAATAGCCTTACTTATCTGTTCGATTTTCGCCGGATCCTTCTTCCCGGCAAGATTCATCCCCAAAAGGTCCAGTCCCCGATCCAGTTGTTTCAACGCCCCATCATAGAGCATGATGATAAGTTGTCCCTTACTTGCGGTTGTAACCTTCGTTTCCTTATACACGGAAATTGCGTTTGTATATGCCAAAATGGCCCCCTCCATTCTACCAAAAAATTGGCGCGCCCACAGGCGTACTCTTTTTTATCGGTATCTTCAATATAATATTAACGAATTCTTAAATTCTTTTAAAGGGCCTTGCCGGAACTTGATATCGCGGTATAATAGACGTATGGAGGAATAATAATGAAGAAAAATCTTCAATGGATAAGCGTGATGGCGCTTATATCGATTTTGTTAGTGCCCCTGTATGCGACCGGCAATAAGGAAAGTGCCGGAGCATCGGGGAAGGTGGTGTTGACCATGGGTTCCTGGCGGGCCGATGATGTGACCCAGGTAACCAAACTGCTGGCAGCATATCAGAAGGTAAAACCGGATGTGGAAATCCAGTTCAGGCCGACGAATCCCCCGGATTACAATGCCACCCTCAGACTTCAGCTTGAAGGCGGTACCGGACCGGATCTGATGTACGCCCGTTCCTATGCGACTGGACAGGAACTGTTCAATGCCGGGTACTTCGGGGACTGTACTGCGATTCCAGGGCTTACCTCGAATTTTACCCCTTCGAATCTTGCCCCCTGGCAGATGCCTGATGGTAAGATGTTCGCCGTTCCCTTTGCAGCGGTTTCCCATGGGGTGTATTACAACAAGACGATCTTCCAAAAAGAGGGGCTTACCATTCCCCAAACCTGGGAAGATTTCCTGGCCCTCTGCGAGACCCTCAGTTCCAAGGGCTATACCCCTCTGGCAAACGGTGTTGCCGAGGAATGGGATATTTTGGAGGTGTTTTTCCTGGGGATGCTTCCCAATTTCATAGGTGGCGCTACCGAGCGGGTGCAGTATGAATCAGGGGCCAAAAAACTCAATGACCCCAACTTTGTTGCAGCGTTCCAGGCCATGGCAGATGCTGCCCCCTACCTTCCCAAGGGCTTTGAGTCCATAACCTACAATGATTCCCAGGCGTTGTTCAATACCCAACGGGCGGTGATGTTCATGGACGGTTCCTGGACCGCAGTGGTCTATGAAGATGCGCCCTTTGAATGGGGCGTGTTTGCCATGCCCGCTCCTCAAGGCCGGAAAACCGCCATCACCTTCCACCCTGATATGGCCATTACCTACAACAAGGCGACCAAACATCCTAAGGAAGCCCAGGAGTTCCTGGCCTGGATTGCCTCCAGAGAAGGGGCTGCCACCGCGGCGGCGAATCTGCCTACTGGCTTCTTTCCCATGATCAACTTCCCCATCCAGCTTACGGATGCCCATGCCAATGAATTCCTCGCCCTGAATAACGGTAAGGACACGGATGCCCGTTTTGTATGGCCCAAGTTCATGGAGCTTTACGCCCCTATGAATCAGGCGGTGATTCAGGTCATCAAGAATGAACTGACACCCCAGGCGGCGGCGGATGCTATGGAAGCAGAGGCGGCGAAATACCGGTAATGGCACAAGGGAATACTATGACCATCCTACAGCAAAAACGTCTTAAAACCGGGGTCTTAGGGGGGCTTATAACCTGGCTCCCCTATCTGGCGCCGGCGTTGTTCTTCTATATACTCTTCATGGCATGGCCCCTGGTTGATTCGCTACGCTTGAGTTTGTATACCGGGTCCGGCGGGAACCGCCATTTTGTGGGATTTGAGAATTTTAAGAAGCTCTTTACGGTGGAACCGTATTCCCAGCGGTATTGGGGCGCCTTTGGTCATACCCTTTATTTTTTTCTGATGCATATACTGGTCCAGAACTGCCTGGGGATCCTCTTTGCGACCTTGTTGACCAACAGGTCCATGAAAGGGGCGGGCTTCTATCAAACGGTGCTCTTTATCCCGGTAACCCTGGCGGTTCTGGTAACTGGTTATCTCTGGAAGCTCATGTTAAATCCGGTGTGGAGCGGTCCCTTCCTGGAAAAACTGAGGCTTGGCTTCTTGGCCCGGCCCTGGCTGGGGGATCGGACCACGGCGCTGACCAGTGTGGCCCTGGTATCCTGCTGGCAGTGGATAGGTATCCCCACCATGATGTTCGTGGCGGCCTTGCGGAATATCAGCGAGGATTTTTTTGAGGCTGCCACGATTGAGGGGGCCAATGGATACCAGGTTTTCTGGCATATTAAGCTCCCCCTGATTAAACCGGTGGTGGGGATGATTGCCATTCTTACCTTTGTCAATAACTTCAACGCCTTTGACGTGGTCTTTGCCATGGAGAATGTCAACGGGGCGCCGAATTATGCCACGGACCTGATTGGGACCCTCTTTTACCGGGTAGGTATTGCGGGGCAGCATCCAGTAGGGATCCCCGAGCCGGGCCTGGGGGCCGCCATTGCAACGATCACCTTTTTTGTGCTGTGCCTTGGGGTGATCCCAACCCTCTCCCTTACCCAGAACAAGGGGTAAATCATGGGCCATCGAATCGGTTCAATAAAACGGCAAAACCGGAATATTCCCGCTCACTGCATCCTGGTACTCTGGTCCGTGGTAGTGATCTTCCCCTTATGGGTGATGCTGATCAATTCCTTTAAAGACCGGCTCTCCATCTATACCAGTCCCTTTGGGCTGCCCTCAAAATGGAACAGTTCCAACTACAGCACAGTCCTAACAGGTGGGGATTTTCTGGTCTATTTCAGGAACAGCTTTGTGGTGGTGGTCCTTTCCCTCATCATCCTGCTCATCGTGGGGTCCTTGGCGAGTTACGCCCTGGCAAACTGGCGGGGTGGCGTTGCACGGGGGCTTTACTTTTTCTGTATTGCCGGTATGATGCTACCCATCAAGATCGCCTCTATCAAAATACTGGAACTGGTCCGGGCCTTGGGGATCCTCAACACCATCTGGTCCCTCATTCCCATCTATGTTGCCATGGGGGTGCCGGTGGCGATCTTTATCCTGACCGAATTTATCCGGCAAGTGCCCTATGAACTCACCGAAGCGGGGATCATCGACGGGGCCGGCCGCCTGGGGATATTCACCAGGATCATAGCTCCTCTCTTGAGGCCGGCCCTGGCTTCGGTGGCCATCTACAATCTGGTCCCCTTTTGGAACGACCTCTGGTTCCCCCTCATCTTCATCACCGACGACCGGGCCAAAACCGTACTGCTGGGGGTAACGCGGCTCTTCGGCCAGTATCAGACCGATTGGTCCAAGGTGCTGGCGGTGCTCACCCTCTCGGCCCTCCCGGTCATCGCCCTCTACCTCCTGATGAGCAAGCAGTTCATCAAGGGGCTTACCGCTGGCGCGGTGAAGGGGTAAACCCCACCGGTTCGCTCTATACCGGTGTATGAGTTGGAAATGGGTATGAATGATATAAAAGCTGCGTTCACCTATTCTGTCCCCGTACTCCTCGGCTATATGGCCATTGGGATTGCCTTTGGCCTGCTCCTGGTAGACGCGGGGTACCCTTGGTGGCTATCTCTGGTGATGAGCATCGTCATGTATGCCGGAGCCGGTCAGTTCATCGCGGTGGGGCTTTTTGCCGCCGGGGTTGGCCTTGCCGAAGCAGCGCTGGTGCAGCTCGTGGTGAATGCCCGGCATATTGCCTACGGCCTTTCCATGCTCAAACGCTTCAACCGGACCGGCCCCTTCAAATACTACCTCATCTTTGCCCTCACCGATGAAACCTTCGCCCTCCTCTCTTCCCTTCCTGATCAGGAGAAGCGAGGCCGGTTCTTGTTTCTGGTGGCCCTACTGGATCAAAGCTACTGGGTACTTGGTTCGGTCATAGGCGCCATGGCGGGTTCTCTGCTGCCCTTTACCCTGGATGGAATCGGCTTTGCCCTGAGCGCGCTTTTTGTAGTTCTCATGATCGAGCAGATCCTGCGAGTGCGGAAGGCGCAGGTCTTCATCATTGCCGCCCTTGCGGCGGTTCTGACGGTGTTCGTGCTTCCCGCCCGGCTCTCCCTGCTTTCGGCTATGGTGATTGCATTGGTGGCGGTGCAGCTTATCAGCATGAAAAAGTAAATAAAGGTGCTTGACGAAAGGCTGGAGAGCTTGTAGAATGATGCAAAAGGCGTAGCCCTGATTTTCTGGAGCCTGTTTCGTCGGCCTGGGGAACTTCTAAAACGATGCATCAGGTCTTTTCCGGCCTTATCCTAAACTGGTGAAAAGGCTGCTGTATTTTTTCAGGAAACGCTGTATACCATATAATCGGAGTAAAGAGAATGGAGAAAACAGAGGAAGATAAGGAACGAGAAGAAAGGATATATAATGATATAATTGTAGATGCTTATGGCGATGAAGAGCAGGCCGTGGGATGGCAGACATATTTACAGGATACCTTACAATTCCCCTTTAAGGCAAAATGTATCAAGGCATTAGCAACATCACCTTTATTAAAAAATGAAAAGGTAAAGGTATTACGAATAGCTGATATGGAACTGTGTTACCATGCTATGTTTGTAGAGATAGCATGGCAAAATCGCTTATTAACCGTTCCCCTCGAACAACTGTTGCCTGTAGATTCAGATGAAGAAACAGTAGAAGCAGTTCAGGATTGGCATTACTGGGTAGGAAGGGGTTAAGCTCAGGGCATTCACCTTGTACATACAAGCTGAACAAGCTTATTATCCGGGATCAGAGGCGGCCTCGTGGGGATAAATGCCTGCCGGAGGTATTTTCAAAACTGGAAATGTGGCGACATCGATATTGGCCGGAAGGTTAATATTCGCACTGGTAAAGGACGCAAAGATTTGAGTGTGCCTCTTCCAAAGCAGGCATTCTCAAATCTGTTTCGATTCAGAGTCTTCGGCACAGTTTCGTTACTCATCTTCTTGAGCAAAGGACTGGCATCCGCTATATCAAGGAATTATGAGGGCATACCTCTATCTGTACCACTGAACGCTATACCCATGTTGCCTACCGTTTATACACATCTTTAGCGATAGCCCAGCCGTCGAAGAGATTGAAAAAGCGGCACCAGCCTTCGTAGAGGGTAATCACCCCGGGTGGCCTTTGACTGGTGAAACTTTTCCAG
>JAITQK010000140.1 GCA_031288975.1 Treponema sp.
GATGAACCTACTGGAGATTTGGATCCTGAGACCGCCGATGTGGTCATACGTCTTTTTGAGCAGATTGCAAAAACTGGCACACTTGTCCTCATGTCCACCCATTGCATGGAGCAAAGGCCCTCTGGGGCCGTGCAACAGGCGGAGAGCGGTTTAGCCCGCGTTGTTTGGGTGCGGGCAGATTACGGCTACGCCCCTTGGGTCTCAGCGCAGTAAGAAGCAAGAATGGTGGGTCTGGGAGGACTGGTCCTCCCAGCGGGGGTCCGGGGGCGGAGCCCCTGGCAGCTTATAAGGCGCAGCCTAAAAACGACCGGCTCGTTCTCCGCTCGAACCGAAGGTTCGGCGGGAACGGCCCGCTGGTTCTGCCGGGAGCCCCGGCTCTCGCGTATCCATGTTTTTATGCTGTTCCCGGGTTTACGTGAAAAGCTCCCTTGTGGGGGTTTAGATACAAGCAATTTTTTGGAGGTATGAGTATGAGAAAGCGTTTAAGTACTGTGGGTATCCTTGGGTGCATGGCGATCTTGGTGTTTGCCGGTTGCAGTAAGAAAAGCACTGCTTCCTCCGCTGGGGATCCAGAGGCTGGCCGGCGTGGGGATGATGGCTTGTTTGTCGTGAGGACGATCACGCAAGTGGTGTTCAACGAGTTCAACGTGGCTGATCTGCGGGGTTACTTTGCCGAGGAGGGGATCAAGCTCGAATATGTCGGCAGGGTTGAGGGGCTTTCCAATTACCAGCTCCTGGAACAAGGGGCCATTGACGTAACCGATGGTCATCCAAACCAGGTTGCCCAGGCGCGGCTTGCGGGTATGAAGGTCAAGGCGGTGGTGCCGGGCATGGTAGACCATCCCGACTTTCCCCATGTCCGCTATATTGCCAGGGAGAATGGTCCGATCCGGTCCCTGGACGACATTATCGGTAAAAAAGTGGCGATTCAATCTTATAATTCCTGCTATGAAGGCTATTTGCAGTATTACTTGCAGCAAAGGGGCATCAAAGGAGAGGTGGATTGGGTGGTCCTCGCCACAGGAGGTCAGGCGGAGCAGTCCTTGACCACAGGACAGATTGACATGACTACCTCCCACCCGCCTTTTGGCAGCTTGGCAATTCGCGCAGGGGGTAATAAGCAGATCGCCACATCCTGGGATATTTTGCACAGTCCCGGCTCAGGGCTTTCGGTCCGGGTCTTTACCGAAGATTTCATCAACAAGTATCCGGATATCCTCAGGGGATTCGCCCGGGCCATGTACAAAGCGCGCTTATGGATCGACGAGAACATGGATGAAGCGGTGCCCTTGGTTAGCGAATATCTTGGGCTTGATCCGGAAAAGGTCAGTGTTGAGTGGGATGGCCGCTGGTATGAGGAAACCCCGATCTTCAGAAAAGAGTACATCGATACATGGTTTGACCTGTGCGAGGCTCTTGGGTATTGGAAGCCCGGGGACATTGAGCCGGAAGATATCTATACCAACGATTTTGCGCCGGCTGCACAATGAGTGTGTTAGATACTCTGAAAAAAGGGGTGGCCAAGGCTGGGTTTTATAGTTACCGGATGCTGTCGGTTATCTTGTTCTTGGTACTATGGGAGATAGCCACACGCTTTAAGATGGTCAACCCGATTTTCCTGCCCCCTTTTACCGACATTATCCGCACCCTCTGGAAGCTATCCATGAACGGTGAACTGGCTAAACATTTTACCATCAGCGCTCAACGGGCGCTGACGGGATTTTCTCTTGGCGTGGCAATCGCGGTTCCCCTGGGAATGGTTATCGGCTGGTTTCGAAAGTTTGAATCTTTTATTGACCCGTTGATAAATATTTTCAGAAATCTTTCGGTACTTGCCCTGCTGCCGGTTTTTATGCTGTTCTTCGGCATTGGCGAAGCCTCCAAGGTTGCCCTGATTTTCTGGGGGGTCTTGTGGACCCTGCTGCTGAATACCATTGCAGGTGTTAAAAGCGTTGATCCTCAACTGGTCAAGGCGGCACGGGGCATGGCGACCCCCAAGTGGATGCTCTTCATGAAGGTCATCTTGCCAGGGGCAATGCCCTCAATTGCAACGGGCATCCGAATTAGCGCCACTTCTTCGGTACTGATTCTCATGGCCGCTGAAATGATGGGCGCCAGAAAGGGACTTGGATTTGCCATTCATTTTTATGAGGGGCAAATTCGGATTCCGGAAATGTATGCCATGATTGTGGTGATGGCAATTCTGGGAATTTTGATAAGCTATGCTCTCATCTTTTTTGAAAAACACGCTTTTCGGTGGCGGGAGCAAATTGGCAGTGGTGAATAGGTTGTTTTTTAATTGTTAAAAAATAAAAAAATGAGAAACCTATTGACTCTTATTTAATTTTTGATTAATGTATATTAAACATACGTTTTTTATAAGAATTATGGGTTGACCGGTTATCCGGAGGCTCAAAAGACTCTTGGTACGAGTTTTTTGAGCTTTTTTTATTTTGAGGGAGTTAAGGGAGCGTACATGGGTATTTACAGCACAAGTCCTGAAATTGAAGTTCGGGAACGGCGTTTACATTCGATAATCTCGTATAATGGGACGGCAAAAGACCTCTACGAACAATCAAGGAGCCGTTCTCTACTGCACACCGAACGGTCCTACAGTCAGTGCAGTGCCTGCGCCGAGGGATGCACATCGGTGGTAACCCACATACGGGACTGCGCTGTGGTGTTTCATGCGCCTATCGGCTGTGACGCGGGGATGTTCAACAACGCCCTGGTATCCAAGGGTACTGCCAAGTCCCGTAAGCAAGAGGAATTCTCGCTGAATATGCTCAGTAGCAATATTCTGGAAAAGGACACTATTTTTGGGGCTGCAGACAAACTGCGCGCCGCCATCCGCGAAGCGGATCAGCGGTTTCACCCCAAGGCGATGTTTGTTACCACCTCCTGCGCTTCGGGTATTATCGGTGAAGACATCGAAAGCGTGGTCAATGAAATGGAGGAAGCCTTGGGTTATCCCATCGCGCCTATTTATTGCGAGGGCTTTAAATCCCGTATTTGGTCTTCCGGGTTTGATGCGGCCTTTCATGGGGTGCTGCGTAAACTCGTAAAGTCCCCCCGGAAAAAGCAGGAGGACCTCGTCAATGTCTTTAATTTTGAGGGAATGGATACCTTTACACCCCTGCTGTCACGGCTTAATTTGCGGGTGAACTATCTGCTGCCCCTGGCATCCCTTGAGCAAATTGAAACCATATCCGAAGCGGTCTGTTCAACCACTATCTGCGAGACCCTTTCGATGTATGTGGGGGCGGTTCTGGAAGAAAAATACGGCGTACCGGAAGTAAAAGCCCCTTCTCCCTACGGCATCGACTGGACGAATCAGTGGCTGCGGGCAATTGCGAAGCTTACCCACCGCGAAGAACTGGCCGAACAGCTCATTAAAGAGGATGGGGAAAAATATCACGATGAAATTGAAGCGTTGAAAGCAAAACTGGCGGGCAAGAAGGTGTATGTTATCTCTGGTGATTCCTTTGCCCATAACCTCGCCAATGTGGGGAAAAGCCTGGGGCTTGAATTGGCCGGCGCCACCTCGTTGCACCACGACCTCCATACGGACAACCCTGCGTCGGTCAACACTCTGAGCGCGTTGATAGAGACCAATGGGGATATACCGAATTTTTCAGTCTGCAATATGCAGCCCTATCAGGTCATCAAGATTCTGCTGCGGCTGCGGCCAGATCTGCTGGTATGCCGGCATATGGGACTGACATCCCTGGGTTCAAAGATCGGCATCCCGGCGATTTTTGAGGGGGACGCTAACTTCAGCATTGGTTACGAGGGGGTGGTCAAGATGGGGCGGCGTTTCTACGAGGCGCTGCAAACCAAAAAGCTGGTGGAAAATATCGCCCGCCATGTCAAACAGCCCTACACTGACTGGTGGCTGGCAGAGGAAGACCCCTTCTATTTTCAGGTGAGGGCGGTTTCATGAGTTCTGTTATTGAACAGGCCCGCTACTCCTGTGCCTTGGCCGCACAGCAAACGGTACTTGCCATTCCTGGAGCGCACCCCATTGTCCACGCCGGACCAGGATGTTCCGCGAAAGTTTCGGGCTTTGCCACCACAAACGCCGGTCATCAGGGCGAGGGCTATGCAGGTGGTAATATCGTATCCAGTACCAATTCCTGCGAACAAGAGGTGGTATTCGGGGGGGAGACAAAACTCAGGTCCACCATTGATGGGGCGCTGCGGGTACTCAAGGGGGATCTCTTCGTGGTGATGACCGGCTGCACCGCAGATATTGTGGGGGATGATTCCGTCAACATTGCCCGGGAATTTGCCGAATTGGGCAAGCCTGTGGTGGGGGTGGAGACCGCTGGTTTCAAGGGAAACAGCTATTTTGGCCATGATCTGGTGGTAAACGCCATTATCGAACAGTTTACCGGGGATGTGCCTGCAAAGCCGCGGAAAGGGCTAGTGAACGTGTTTTCCATCGTCCCCTATCAGGACCCCTATTGGCGGGGGGATATTGAAGCCCTCAAAAAACTGCTGGAATCCATCGGGCTTGAAGCCCATATACTGTTCGGTTACCAGGCGAAAGGCGCCGCAGAATGGAAGGACATTCCCAACGCCCAGTTTAACCTGCTGGTATCCCCCTGGGTGGGCCTCAGCACCGTAAGCCTGTTGAAGGAAAAATACGGCACGCCCTTTCTCCACTATCCGGTCCTGCCTGTGGGGGCCCAGGAAACCAGCGCGTTTTTACGCGCTGTGGCCGCCTTTGCGGGGATTGCCGAACCGGTGCTTGCACAGGTCATCCAGAAAGAAGAAGACCGTTTTTATCAGTACCTTGCCTCTCTGGTGGACTTTCTGGCGGAATTCCGCAATAACCTGCCCACGGAACTGTATACAGTGGCCGACAGCGCCTACGCCCTGGGGACGAGCAGTTTTCTGGTGAACGAAATCGGCTTTATCCCCAAGGGGGTGTATGTTACCGACGGGGCCGCGGAAAGCCATATCCGCCCTATTACCCAGGCCCTGGCCGAACGGGATCAGACCCTGGCGGATTTGCTTGTTTTTGAAACCGATGGGGGTTTGGTACAGCAGGACATGAGAAAAAAACTGGGGAAATCAAAGAAGGCGCTGTTTCTGGGGAGCAGTTGGGAAAAAGTCCTGGCCCAGGAGACCAATAACCTCTACGCCTTTGTAAGCCTTCCCCTGCCGGAAACGGTGATCCTCAATAACACCTTTGTGGGCTACGATGGAGGGCTTAAACTGGTGGAGGAAATTTATTCCAATGTGTTCAAGGTCAAAACGACCACATCCCGGACGCAGTTCATTATTGATGAATAGGAGCAGAGCATGAGTATTTATACCGGAGGTCCGCTGTGCCGTATAAGATCGCGCTGACCTCTTCAGATGGGGAACATATTGATCTCCATTTTGGTCATACCTCCCATTTTTACATACTCCAGGTGGATGACACCGATGGTTCATGGGAGCTTCTTGAAAAGCGGGAACTTCAGGACGAGGGTCCTGTGGACCCGGCTGTAGGTACTTCGAGCTGCGGCGGCGGGTGTGGCGGGCAGGGGCACAACGCCCAGCGCTTACAACGGGTGATCAACATCCTTGGGGATTGCCGCTACTTGCTTACCGCAAGAATTGGGCCAAAGCCCCAATCGGTATTGAAACGGGCGGGAATTGCAGCACTGGAAGCGCCTGCTGATGTGGGCTTTGCCGTATCAAAGGTGCATGTATATAACGCCAAATACGGGACCAGTGGCGCAAAAACAGAATAAGACAGGAGACAGAGAACTGGTAATGGAAACAATCAGGCAAATTGCCATATATGGGAAGGGTGGCATCGGTAAATCGACGACCACCCAGAATCTTACCGCCGGTCTTGCCGAGCTGGGACGAAGCGTGATGGTGGTGGGTTGCGATCCCAAAGCGGATTCCACCCGCCTGCTGCTGGGCGGGCTGGCCCAAAAGACCACCCTGGATACCCTCCGGGAAATTGGAGAACAGGTGGAACTCACCAGTATCCTCAAGGAAGGGTTCAAAGGAATCAAATGCGTGGAATCCGGCGGGCCGGAACCGGGGGTCGGATGTGCGGGCCGGGGAATCATCACCGCTATCAACCTTCTGGAACGGCTGGGGGCCTATACCGATGACTTGGACTATGTGTTCTACGACGTGTTAGGTGATGTGGTATGCGGCGGGTTCGCCATGCCCATCCGTGAGGGTAAGGCCAAGGAAATCTATATTGTGGCCAGTGGAGAAATGATGGCCCTCTATGCGGCAAATAATATTGCCAAGGGAATCCGGAAATTCGCCACCAAGGGGGGCGTCAGACTGGGGGGGATTATCTGCAATAGCCGCAATGTGGACCGGGAAAACGAGGTCTTGCGGGCTTTTGCCCAAGAACTGGGAACCCAGCTTATCTATTTTGTCCCCCGTGACAACATCGTTCAGCAGGCGGAAATTCGGCGAAAAACGGTTATTGAATACAAAACCGATGCGCCTCAGTCCCGGGAGTACCGGGCCTTAGCCCAGGCTATTGAGGAGAACACCAACTTTGTCATTCCCCAACCCATGACCCAGGAACGGCTGGAAGCAATTCTGGTGGAATTCGGCATCATGGATTTAGTTGAAAGCTATCGGATTTAAGAGCATACCATGAGGAGCAGATGAGGATGGGTACTATTGAAAGGCAAAGCGTAGGCGCCACGCTGTATTATTACTACCGCAAAAGTATCGCGGTTATTTTATTTCTGGTCCTCTGGGAGATAGCGCCCCAGATTGGATTGGTGGACCGGACCTTTATTCCAACCCTGAGTGAAATATTCTCGATGATGTGGAAGCTGTTGTATGAGGGAAAGCTCTTAATCCATATTGTCGTGAGTCTCAGGCGGGCGGCTTTGGGTTTCTTTATCGCAATTCTCATTGCCCTGCCGCTGGGCTTCATGCTGGGAGGATGGTTTAAGCGTTTTGAAGAATACCTCAACCCGCTTTTAACGGTGCTTTCCAAGATAAACCCTTTTTCCATGTTTCCGATATTCATTCTGTTTTTTGGTATTGGCGAACTGACCAAGGTGGTGATCATCCTGTGGGTCTGCGTGTGGCCCATACTCTTCGGCACGATCAACGGGGTAAGAAGTATCGATCCGGTGCTGGTAAAGGCAGCCTTGGCCATGGGGACATCCAAGCTGTCACTGTTCTGGAAAGTCGTGCTCCCCGGAGCGTCTCCGAGTATCTTCGCGGGCATCAAGCAGGGGGCAGGTTCGTCCTTCTTCATGCTCATTGCCGCGGAAATGATCGGTTCTACCGCCGGACTTGGCTTTATAGTATTGAACGCCCAGATCAACTTTCAGATACCGAGGCTCTTTGTGGCAGTGGTTATTATCGCCATATTGGGGCTTTTGATTAATTACCTGATCGAGACTGTTGAAAAAAAAGCCTTGAGCTGGAAAGAAGAAACAGTGATGAAATAGTGCGCAAGGAGGCGTCGTTGATGCCTTTATGTTTTTCGGTAATCTCTGATTACCTGAAAACACCATATATGTAAAGTGAGAGGTACTGTTAGAATGAAAAAAAATGATGGGCCGCAAAGCGTAATCCTGGGAGTGCTGGTGCTTATCTTGGCGGCTGGAACTTTGACTGGGTGCGCCAGGCGGACCGGTAGAGTAGTGCAGGCCACGGTGAACAGCGAGGGCCAGGAAGTGTACAAACTGAAAACCTGGTCACGGCTGGATTGTTCTGCCGCTCCCTTTATCATTGGTGACCGCTTGGGCATCTTTAAGGAAGAAGGTCTAGAAATCATCTATACCGGAGAGCTTACCTCTGCCCAAAGAATTCCTTCCATGCTGAGTGGGGATAACGATATAGGCGGAGGGCATCCGAATCTTTTGGCTGTTGCCCGTGCTGGTGGCGCTCCGATCCGCGGCGTGGCCAGGGGAGATACAGAACCCCCTTGGGAACTCACGAATCCCTATCTGCTGCACATGTGGTGGGTCAGTAATAAAGATGGCCATCTCAAGACCCTGGAAGACATCAAAACCTTTCCTGGTAAAATAAAGATGCAGTCGATTAGCCGGAATCAGTGCCAGGAATTCATGACCGATATATTGCTGGAACGCCTGGACATTCCCAAGGACAAGATCGAATATATCCTGCTCCCTGATGTGGAAGGGGTTCTGGCGCTTAAGCAGGGACTGGTTGATATTACCACTCCCCATCCCCCGTTTTTCAAGCCGACCATGGATACGGGCATCGCCAATGTGCTTATCACCAGCCGGGAAATCGCGGGGCTTGATGGAGGAACCACCCTTTGGGCTTTTACGGATGAATTTATCAAAAATAATCCCGAGGCGGTTAAGCGCTTTGTCAAGGCTATCAAAAGAGCGGAACGCTGGAACAATGATAACCCAGAGCAGGCGGCACAATGGACCGCCGAGGCCATAGGGGTGCCGGTGCTGGCTAATCACTGGCATTCCCGGACCGGGGTTATACCGGAAGATGCAATCCAGGTGTGGATAGACGGCGCCATCAGAGGTGGAGCCTTGCCGCCGGATACCAAGATAAAGCCAGGTGATTTTATTACCCACGAATTTGAACACTATGGCGATGAAACCGTGGCGGAACAATCCGGTCAGGGTGGTGATAACGCGCTAGTGTACCAGCCTGATCACGGAAACAGTCTGGACAGTTAAAATTGTACCACCATACCGCATTCCTTGCGGTGCGGTATGGTGATTACATAAGGAGGTATATATGGTAGGTTTAATTGAAACGCAGCAGGATATCGCGCCTGAAGCGATCAATGATTTCAAAATAGTTGCCCGGAATATTAACCGTGTTTTTCGTATTAAGCGAACCGGAGAAGCGCGGCGGGAATTTACGGCTGTGGCAAATTTGAACTTGAAGGTCAAAAAAGGGGAGTTTGTCACCATTGTTGGTCCTTCAGGCTGCGGTAAATCAACGCTCCTGGATATTCTGGCAGGACTTGCCGAACCGAGTTCTGGAGATATATTCATTGATGGGCACAAGATCGCAGGACCTGCGCTGGACCGGGGCATTGTGTTACAGGGCTACGCCTTGTTCCCCTGGCGTACAGTGCAGCAGAACATTGAGTATGGACTCGAAATCAAGAAGGTAAAAAAACAGGAACGCCAGCAGATCAGCAATAAGTTTATCGAACTGGTGGATTTGAAAGGTTTTGAAAACTGTTTTCCCTATGAGCTTTCAGGGGGTATGAAGCAGCGGGTGGCCATTGCCAGGGCCCTTGCCTATGACCCGGAGGTGCTCCTCATGGACGAACCTTTTGCTGCGGTGGACGCCCAAACCAGGGAAACCTTGCAGGACGAATTACTCAGCATCTGGGAAAAGACAGGCAAGACCATCATCTTTATCACCCACAGTATTGAAGAAGCGGTGTTTCTGGCGGATCGGGTTGCGGTTATGTCATCGAGTCCCGGTACGATCAAGTGCTTTGTCCAGGTTAATCTTCCCCGTCCGCGGCGGGTGAGCGACACCCGGAATTCCATTGATTTCAACCGGATCACCGGGGTGGTGTGGAACCTGCTCCACGACATTAAGATTGACGAAAACAGGGATCCTTCCGGGCCGGTAGAGGTTTATAAAGAAGCGGAAAAGCGGAATCTCGATTCCGCCGCATTGTAAGGGGAAGGCATCATGGCAGAAGAAAAAGAGACAAAAGGAGCTGCCGAGCTGCTGAGAGAGCGCGACTTGCAGCAGATTATCGATATTCTCGCATCTGTTCAACACGGGTCTGTAACGCTGATCATACAAAATGGAAAGGTGGTGCAGATTGAAAAGCATGAAAAAATTAGGCTTGTATAAGGGAGGAACATTATGTCGAAGATTGCAAAACGACTGACGGATCTGGTGGGCAATACGCCGCTTCTGGAACTTACCAATTTCAGCGAATCAAAGCAGTTGGGGGCACGGCTCCTTGCGAAGCTGGAATATTTCAATCCCCTGGCCTCGGTGAAGGATCGCATTGGCTACGCCCTTATCAAGGATGCCGAGGAGCGGGGACTGATTAATAAGGATACGGTCATCATTGAACCTACCAGCGGAAATACCGGTATCGCCCTGGCCTTTGTTGCGGCGGCAAAGAAATACCAGATCATCCTTACCATGCCCGAAACCATGAGCCTTGAGCGGCGCAACTTGTTAACAGCCCTGGGGGCGCGGCTCATCCTCACCCCTGGTGGTGAAGGGATGAAGGGCGCCATAGCCAAGGCAAAGGAACTGGCCGCTCAGATCCCCAATTCCTATATTCCCGGCCAATTCGACAATCCCGCGAACCCCCAGATTCACCGGCTGACCACTGCCATTGAAATCTGGAACGATACTGACGGTGAAGTGGATATCTTTGTCAGCGGCGTTGGTACTGGGGGCACGATC
Organism: Treponema sp.; assembly: GCA_031288975.1. Lineage (GTDB taxonomy): Bacteria > Spirochaetota > Spirochaetia > Treponematales > Breznakiellaceae > JAITNP01. Next base: position 10,381 of record JAITQK010000140.1, read on the forward strand.
ACCGGTGTGGGAGAGGTGTTAAAGCAAAACAAGCCGGGGATCAGGATTGTGGCGGTAGAACCCTTTGATTCGCCGGTGCTTTCCGGTGGCGTCCCAGGCTCCCATAAAATTCAGGGCATTGGTCCGGGGTTTATTCCCAAGGTTTTAAACACTAAAATCATCGATGAAGTCGTGGGGGTTAAAAACGAAGATGCCTTCATAACCGGCAGAGCATTGGCCGCAGAAGAGGGTCTGGTGGTAGGTATTTCTTCCGGCGCCGCAGTGTATGCTGCAGCGGAAATCGCCAAACGCCCGGAAAACGCCGGTAAAATCATAGTGGTACTGCTGCCCGACACTGGGGAACGGTACTTGTCAACACCCTTATTTAATGAAGGCGGTATTGGTTGAAGCTCTGGGGTAGCGGATCTGAATTGGATAGGGTAGTACATCTGCTGTGGTATCAAGCACTACCATATTAGCACAGGATCATTACAAGATAGGATGAACAAAATTATATACCAAAAGAAACAGCATAAAGATTATCGGCGCTTATTGCTTGAAAAAATTAAAGGCATATCAAATGGATATATTTCGATTGTCAAGCAGGATAACAAAATAGTGCAAATTAATATATGCGATAGAATTGAAAACAGCAGCTTGATCCTATCGGATCAAGCTGCAAATCTCACGAATTATCACGAAACAGGTTAATCCTTTGACAAATCATTGACTCTAAGTGTAAGCTATTTTATACTAAAGAAGTTTCTTAAAGCAAGTACTGGTTTTATGTTTCTAATTGTTTCAACAGCATCAATAGAAAATTTTACATCAGTTTCATTTACTTCGTATTTATGTGGGTAACGTATATCATTGGCAAATCTGTTGAGCATATTACACAAGGTAGATATATTCTGAAATTCATTATCCTGTGCTATACAGAATTTATTCAAAAATGGCAAATTATGAGTTTTTTCCGGTATAATGTCTTGAGAGGTCAAATAAGCCTTCAAGTATTTTTCTGCTGCTTGGGCGCAATGGTAACATATAATCTCATTATGTTTACGAACAGCTTCGTTCAATAAAACCGCAGAATCGAAATCATCATCCGCAAGTTGTACCCACTCCATTACATCTTCAATTTCCATAAATAATTTTCCCCTTTTGAACAATAGTTTTTTCAAAAATATTTTTTACCTTTCTCGTATTGAAAATAGTTTCCCTCCCAAATAACAAATCTATAAAAAAAATATTTTTTTCGCTTAAATCACCAATAATTTTTCCGTAAAGTTCAGAATGATTATTTATATTATCC
>JAITQK010000168.1 GCA_031288975.1 Treponema sp.
TCCCCCAGCCCCAGGACCGCCGATCCATCGGTAACCACCGCGACGGTGTTCCAGCGTCCGGTCAGGTTATAGCTTTCGTCTATATTTTTCTGAATCTCAAGGCAGGCCTGGGCCACACCGGGGGTATAGGCCAGGGACAGGTCCTCGCGGGTCCGCAGCGGTGTTTTGGACCGCATTTCCAGCTTCCCCTTCCATTGTTTGTGCAGTTTTAGAGACTCGGCAGCGTAATCCATAATTTTCTCCTTTTTTTCACGATTTTTCTTGCGTTCTGATAGACGCTATGATAGAATAGCATTAAATACTTCTTTTGTCAATAAAAAGTATTATTTGCTATTACCTTAATATGGAGGTGCGATTATGAGTTCAGTAATGGAAAAAACGCTTAAGACGGCAAAAAAATGGAAACTTCCCCATGTGTTTGTGATCCTGGTCTTTCTTATCCTGCTTTCAACCCTGCTCACCTATTTAGTTCCGGCGGGACAGTTTGACAGGGTCAAGGATGCAGCCGGCAAAACCATGGTGGACCCCGACAGTTTCCATTTTGTGGAAAATAAGCCGGTCAGTTTCCTGAATGTCCCCAAGTTTATCTTTGACGCCATAGTCGCGGCGGCAGGGACGGTTTTTATGGTGATGATCAGTACTGCGTGTATTGACGTGCTCCTCTCCACCGGGGCCTTTGACATTGCAATGAAAAAACTGATCGTCAAATTCAAAGGAAAGGAAATAACCCTGATTCTCATCGCCATCACCCTTTTTACCCTGATGGGGCTCAGACAGAATTCAATGACCCTCGTAGGCTATGTTCCGCTTATGGTGCTGCTCTGCCGCTTATGCGGGTATGACGCCCTCTGCGGCGCGGCGATCATCATCATAGGCGCGGGAGGCAGCTACAGCGTAGGGGCTCTTTCTATCGCCATCACCGCCGTGGCCCAGGACCTGGCCGGGCTTCCCGCCTTTTCAGGATTGGGGTACCGCCTCATCTGTACGGCGGTCATCGTGATCATAGGGACCATCTACCTTATCCGTTACGGAAAAAAAGTAAAACAGGACCCGAAAAACAGCATCGTATATGAACTGGAATGCGCCGAACAAAACAGCGGCAGCCAGGCGGCGGATATAGAACACGAAAAAATGACGGTCAGACATTGGGGCGTAGTCATAGCCTTTTTCATAAGTTATGTTACCGTAGCCTACGGGGCGATAGTGCTTGGCTGGGGCAACGGCGATATTGCGGGCCACTATCTGGGGCTTGCCATAATCGGGGGCTTTATAGGCGGCCTCAGTTTCAGCGACATATCCAAAAACTTTGCCAAAGGCGCAGCGAAAATGACCACCGCCTGTCTTATGATAGGCATTGCCGGCACGATTTCCCGGATTATGGCCGCGGGGGTAATCATTGATACTATCGTAAACAGCTTGGTTTCGGTACTGAATATCTTTCCAGCCTTCTTCCATCCTGCTATGATGTATGTGCTGAACTCTGTAGTCAATGTCTTTATCACTTCCGGCAGCGGACAGGCGGCGGTGGTTATGCCTCTGTTCATCCCCGCGGCCGACATAGTCGGCATGACCCGTCAGACCTGCGTACTCGCCTTTAACTTCGGCGACGGCTTCAGCAATTTCCTTATTCCCACTTCGGCGGCGCTGATGGGGAACATCATGGCTGCCGGGGTTACCCTGCCGCAGTGGTGCAAATTTTTTTGGAAGCTCTTTTTAATCTGGTCGGCCACGGCGATGGTTTTGGTTACTATAGCTCAAATGATCCATTATGGGCCGTTATAATAATTTTGCAAAGGAGTTTTTGTGAACACTTTTATTGAAGAATATATTAACCGGGTGAACGCTGAAAAGAAAAATATCCTCTATGCCCAGCTGCGCCAGGGGGGGCAGGTACGCGAAGAATATTCACGGTTCCCCCAAAAAACCCGGCTTAACCTCATGTCCATCAGCAAATCGGTAGTATCTGTGGGAGCCGGAATCGCCATTGATGAAGGACTGATCAGCCTGGATGAAAAAATCTGCGAGGCCTTTCCTGAATATGTTCCGGACAATCCGTCTCACAATCTTCTGGCTATAAAGGTCCGCCACCTTTTGACCATGAGCTCAGGGCTTGCGGCGCCGCTTTTTTTCGCCGATGATCCGGAACGCTATACCGTCAAGGACTGGATTGCCTACTTCTTTACCGCAGGCTTTGATCGTCCTCCGGGTGAGCGGTTTTTGTACAGCAATTTCAACACCTATATGATCAGCTGCCTGATAGAAAAGCGGGCAAAGCAGAATCTGCTTGAATATCTCCGTAACCGGCTCTTTGAGCCCCTGGGTATCGGCAACCCCGACTGGACTCTCTGCCCCAAGGGCCACGTTCACGCCGCGAACGGGTTGTACTTCAACATTGATGAATTAGGCTTCTTTGGAGAGATGCTGCTCCGCGAAGGTGCCGCCGCCGGCAGGCAGCTTGTTTCCAAAGCCTATATCCGCGAGGCGGCCGCCAAACAGATAGAAACCCTGAAGGTGTACGAACAAGAGCAGCGCTACCAGACCTATGGATACGGATACCAGTTCTGGATGACCCCTATGCCGAACACCTTTATCTGCAACGGTAATTACGGGCAGTACTGCCTTGTGCTGCCGGAAAAAGAAATGGTTATAAGCGTGATGTCCCTGGAAGGAAATTCATATAAAAGAATCCGGGATATTCTAATTGATTTAGTTTTGGAAAAAGGAGGCATAACATGAAAGGAAAAAGTACTAGACTTTTATTCGTTGCACTGGCACTCATTCTAACAGGCAATATCGGTGCAACCCTTATCCAAACCGCAGGGGGAACCATTGATGTCATCGGGCTTAAAATTCCAACCGAGAACGGACAATGGGTTACGGCGGATTTATTCAAGCCTAAATCAGCCACCGCCGAAAATCCCGCCCCCATGGTGGTGGTATGCCCGGGGTTTCAGCGTACCAAGGAAACCCAGATCAGCAATTCCATTGAATTAGCCCGGCGGGGCATAGTGGCCCTGACCATAGACCCCTACTGGCAGGGAGATTCCAGCGTCACTCTCAGCTCAAGAACCGCCACTGATGAGGGATACGGCATCATTCCGATCATCAAGTACATTTGCGATACCAATGTTTTTAATTATGTGGACAAATCAAGAATAGGCGCCACCGGTCACTCCGCCGGGGGAAACGCAGCACTGCGGGCGGCGGCGTATTTCGGCAAGGAAAAAATTGCCCTTCTGGAAAAGGCAGCGGAAGTGGATTCCGAAGACGGCGAACTTATCAGTCCCGGAGAATTGGCCGCTGCGGAAGTGGCCAACCGCGTATCCGCCGCGTTTGTTTCCGGGTATGTGCTTACCTTTACCAATGCGGTGTTAAAGACCGTAGATACCAATTTAGGCATGGGCTATGCCTTATATGACGAGGGCGCTTTTCGAAATGAAAATAAAAATGGGGATATGCGCACCGCCCCCGAGTCGCTGCGAGTGGTCAATATGATTTTTCCTAAAGGAGAAAAATTATCGGAAATCGAAATCGGCCGCTTTTATGGCGATAAAGACAAGGGTACCCTGCGGGTCGTATACAACGAGAAGACCATACATCCCATTCAGCCCTATATTCCGGCGGCGGTAAGCACCATCCTTGAATTTTTTACCACCTGTTTTGATTTGCAGCCGGCCCTGACGTCAAATAATCAAATCTGGTTTTTTAAGGAATTAATGAATTTCCTGGCTCTTATCGGCGGATTTTTATTTATTATTCCTTTTGCGTCTCTACTGCTTCGCACTCCCGCTTTTGCGTCCCTGGTAAAACCGATTCCCACCGCCATTCCCGGCCCGAAAACGCCGAAGGATAAAATTATTTTTTGCGGTATCTTTACGTTTTCCGCCCTTGTCGCCTGTATTGCCTATGTTCCCATGGCAAAAGCAACGAGTATCTTTTTCCCCAAGGCTACGGGTTCGGATATGACATGGTGGTTCCCGGGCCGTATGATTAATGCAGTACTGCTTTGGGCAGTTTTAAATGGCACCTTGGGACTTATCATCTTTTTCTTGAACTACCGGTTCCACGGCAAGCAGAGGGGAATCACTCCAGCCATGTGGGGATTGGAGATTACCCGGAAGGATCTGGCAAAAACCTTTGCCCTGGCGGTAAGTGTCTTTGGTTCGTTCTATACTTTATTATTTATAAGCTATCATCTGTTCCATACGGACTTCCGTTTTCTGGTACTGGCGGCACATCCCTTTAATCTCCGGTGGCTTCTAATCGCCTTGATGTATTTTCCACTCTTCTTTATTTTCTACTTTTCCAATTCTCTCAGGGTTAATGGGTCCATGCGCCTTGAAGGGCAAAAAAGATGGAAAAGCCTGCTTCTTTGCGGCTTTGCAAACTCCACAGGGCTTATCCTGATTATGATCATTCAATATGTCTGCTTCGGAACAACCGGGACGATTTTCTGGACAGATCAGTGGCTCTATATTAATATGCTCCAGTCAATCATTCCCATGATGTTCATTCTGCCCTACTTCAACCGGTTCTTCTTTGAACTAACCGGACGAGTATACCTGGGCCCCATGGTTACGGTAATGATCTTTATTATGATGTCGCTGTGCAGCGGCGTAGCGTATACTCCATATTTTGGTTTCTGAGGGCTGACAAACATGGACATCATGGTGTATATATATACCATGAGGTTTGAACAAATTGTCAGGGAAAAATCATCCTCCTTGTCCGGCGGGCAAAGCAAGGTGGCGGCCTATATTCTGAAAAATCTGG
>JAITQK010000178.1 GCA_031288975.1 Treponema sp.
TTTCTTGAAAGGCATCTTTCGATTCCGGGTAAAATCATTCGCTCGTTTTCTTGAACGGTTCAGGTAAGCTATGCTTTCGATCATTGCTTTTAATGCCCATACCACTGCCACTCTGAATCTTTCAGTTTTTTTTCTTCATTTTATCATCCCTCGCTTTCTGTAGTTTACTCTTTCTAGCCGCTTTTGTCTATACCCTTAACTTGTTGACATTGCATTTCCAAATGAAAAACAAGAATCAAACCTTACAACAAAACTCCTGTTTTTGCTTTTCGGCATTTTTACAAGCCACGAGACCTTAACGCTTATAGTATGATATGCCGTTCTGTATTCATTTGAGACTCTCAATAATATAACATTTTTATTTTTTTATCAAGCACTTTGAAAAAAAAATGCATGTTTATTTATTTTTTTGTAACCCTTCCTTTATAGGTGCTTATAAGATATACACCATATATAGCATATATAAATAAAATAGCCCCAAATACAGTGCAACACAAAACAGCATTCTTTATAACACTACATATAGTGTATATCAAATATAATATATGCTATATATGGGGATAGTGAATAGGTACTTGTTTTTTTGTATTGGATATTTTCAGATTGGTATATGAAAAGGTAACATTTGACGATTGGGACCCTGCCGAGGATATTGAAACTGCCATTAACATTGTTAATAGTATAGCGGTTCACTGTTGCTCCCGTTACCACGACAACGAAAGCCTCTCGCTACATGTATTTCCTCTGAACTTGGAATTGTTCAAATAGAACAACATAAATTCCCCGAATTGATAGTCAAGACTGGCGCATATAGGGTATAATGCGACTAAGAAACTTATGAGGAGCATATATGAGAAAGATTGTTCATACTGATAATAGCGAATTTTTCAGACGTTTGGTGAGGACCTTCCTTGCTGAACAAGGATTTGAGGGAGTGAGCTATGATCAGGGACTTATGGCGCTTGAGGCGGTTAAGGGAGGGGATGTTGCTTTGGTTATTACGGGAATATCCCTTCCCGACATGAATGGTGAGGATTTTATCAGGCAGATCGTGGGGGAACCCTATAAGATTCCGGTTATCGTCCTTACCGCAGACGAAGCCCCGGAGAAACAGCGTGCCTTGGAGGAACTGGGTATCAAAGCCTATATCTTAAAATCAAAGGCATGGCAGGAAAAACTCCTCCCCTATCTAAACATATTATAGGGGGGTTGCGGCTGTCCCTTCCCCACCCGGACGGTGATGTTTCCCAAATACGCACCGCCCGTAATGACCAGTTCCGGGCCGGTGGAGGGGGTTCTCGTATCTCCTTCCACAAAAATCCCACCGGCAATGGGAATTGCCTCGTTAATCACCCGTACACCAGCGGGAACATTGATGATGGTTAAGCCCAGGAGGGAAACCACCTGTATTTCGGTCCGCCCTGGAGGCAGATCCCCTTCCTCGATATTGATGATGTTGTTCCCCAGGAGGGTGAAAAAGGAACACCGGCTTTGTCTGAGGCTTACCCCGGAGCTGGTCCGGGAGGCAAGGAAGCTAATGGTTCGCCGCCGCCGCTTTCGCTTACCGGTGATGGGCGCCGCTTTGAAGGTCTCTGCCGCCGCATACAAGGTGCTTTCATTCACGACTTTCTCAACAATGGCCAATTCTCGCTCACTTTCCACTCGGTGAATGTACTCCACCAGCCGTTCGTATTCTTCCAGGGGAAGGCTATTCCGGGAAAACTGAACTGATAGCGCCTCAATGGCCCGGTTCTTCCGGTTTTCAAGTCCCTCTGTACGGGTTGGGTGTTCCATGATGCTCAGGTCCAGGCAGCTTCGACGTGCTGAATAAACGTGGTAAGCTCTTCCTGGGAAGTCCGCCGTTCAAGGAGTTCCCGGAAACCTTCCTGCTGGCAGAAGAAGTTGATCCAGGAAAGGGTGTGGAGGTGCAGTTTTGCGGAAGCCGACACAATGAGCAGGACCGTATGTACCGGCTTGTTGTCCAGGGCCTTCCAATCCACCGGATGCTCTGGGAAGGCGATACTAACAAACTGTTCCTGGATATCGGTGATAATGGGATTCCGGGGATGGGGCAGGGCGATCCCCTTGCCGATAGAGGTAGGCATGAGGGTTTCCCGCTCAAGGACTGCCTGCAAAAGTTCATTCCGGTTCACCGGCCCGGGGAGTTGGGGATTATAGACGATGCTTGCCAGGACCTCATTAGGGGTGGCCCCTGAAATATCGTGGAGTATTCTGCCCCGCTCAATCAGGGTAACCAGATCCGTTTGAATCCACGGTGTTTTAATTGGTTCGTTCATTGTTTTGTAAACTCCGGTTACATGCTTCAATATCAAAAAAATCTGGATCGAAATCCTGCCCCAAGATCCGTAAAGCCCCCTGCCTTTCAGCAAGGGAGCCTCGGGTAAGGGTGGTTAGATACTTCTTGAACCGCAGTGGGCCGTCAATGTCTTCCGGTGGAGCGGCACCGGCGCCGGCGACACAGTGGAGCGATTTTTTACGGCGGACATCGGATGGGGAGAGGAGCATGATGGTGACGGTCCATTTGGCTCCGTAATGATAGAAAATTTCAGTGGTACCTTGGGTGGAAAGTTCATGCACGTTGAGGTTCAAATCCAGCCCCGTATCAAGGGCATCGGGGTGGTTCACACTATCCGTGTGCACCGTGAACCGGTACTCGTACCGTCCCCGCCACTCAAAGGCCCCCTGAATAGCCCGATGCAGATCGCTCAACCGGTAGGTTTCAGGGATGATGATACGGCGCCAGACATTGATTCCACTGATGCTGAGTTGGATATCCAGGGTGCTTCCGGTTTCTTCACGGTGGGGCCTTACCACTGAGAGGTTATTCTGTCTGAAACTATCCAGGGCCTCATCGATCATTTCCTTGATGTCCCCATAGGTCTCGATCATGCTATCCACAGAATTATCCAAAATCTCCAGTTCCGCTTCGGGAGGCGAATCATCGATGTCCAGGTCTTCCATCACGCTGGCAGCATGTTCCTGTATCTGAGAGAGGATGATGAAGGTATGTTTCGGCAGCCAGGCCGTATCAATCTCCCCCTTGTGCAACCGGGCGGTCAAATTAATGACCGCTGTATGCAGTTCCCCTACCCGCTGCCTTATGGGGCCCATGGACTTATCCAAAAAGAGGCTATAGGTCTGATGGTATTCTTCCAGCACTTCCAGCGCATACTCAGCCAGGAAATCCCACTCCCGTTTTGTCATAGATATCGAGGGAGGGACGATACGCCGCATCATCCGGGGGAGATCCAGATCATTACGGAAAAAGGCATCCCGTGCATAGGACTGTACCACATATTCGGAGATGGGGATTTTTTTCTGCAAGAGGAGTTCCTCGATCATGGTCCGATCCGGCAGGATTCGGCTTTCTTCAATCTCCTTGCGGTCGGGGATTTCCTTCCCTGCATACCAGAAACGGGTCTCAATGCCGTAGCCCACGGTTTCAACTCCCTCGGTTTTCTCGTAGAGAAAATCCTCCAGGGCAAAGGCCGGTATATCTCGCATCCGCTTACCGCCGTACCAGTAGGCATAGGCGATCTGTTCTTCTGTGGAACTTCCCGGACCTAAAACCGCAAAGGACTCGGCAAACCCGTTTTCAGCGGCTTTAGCCCAGGCATCTAAATCAGCCTCCGGCCAGGCGTCCCCGCCAACCCGCTCAAGCTCAAACATGCCGATCTTCCAATTCAGAGTCCTGACCACGAAACGGTCCCCTGGTACAAAGGCGGTTTCCCGGTAGAGGTTCCGCATGTCCAGGGTCTGAATGGAGACTTCCGGGGGATCCTCGTAGGGGTCGCAGTTATAGGCAGCTTCATTCTCAGGATTGTCCCGGGCCACGTACTGGGGAGCGTACTCTTCCCCAAACACACTGTAATAGGGGTAGAATTCTTCCGGCGACCCTTCACTGGTGGTAAAGGAGAGGGGGGCGCCCTTCCAATAAAACGTATATTCCTGGGGGAGTAACGCGGGATTCGCAAAGGGGATACAGCGGTGCCCCGGGATCAGGATGCCATTGAGCAGTTCCAGCCGGGTGGGACTGATGACAAAGGGCACGGTTTCAAAACAACCCCGCCGGGAAAGCCATTTTTTCGTGTTCAGACGAAAGGCAATATTCCGGGAATTAATGAGGGACGTGATCTCCAGCACCAAGCGCCCCGTTCGATGGGGAGATTTCTTGCGGATATGGGCTACCACATCTTCCGGGGAAAAAGGTTCCGTAACATTTTCGAGAAATTCGTAAAGGGCGTCTTCCTGGCTTATGGTCATGAATAATTTTACTATAGCCTCAAATAAGGAATCCTGCAAGCCTGCAAATTATGGTATATTTTATTATTGTCTGTTTTGAAGAGGGTACTATGCTGGTTACCTTGGTTTTACTCATGTTCGCTTTGTCCTGTACCCCTCTCTGGGCGCGGGATGTGGAAATTACGGTTCAGGATGCGGATGTGGGAGCACCGCTTGAAGGCGCCCTTATTCGTTCAGATGGCGGGGAATATACCGCTGATGAGCACGGGGTCTGCATAGTGCCGGTTCCCGATGAGGCTCCGATGGTCATTACCATCACGTATCCAGGTTATGAAGCCCTGCGCGTACTCATTCCTCTGAGGGAAACGGTGGTTATTGCCGCGCTGCGCCTTGCGGGGATCCTGGAAAACCGGGAACTGGTCCTTGAGGCCGCGGGACCCGGGGCAGATGCAGTGGCTCCAGGACGAGGTGTGGCAATCGCAGGGGGGGAACTCGCCCGAACCGCTGAAATGGGCATTGTCGAAGATGTGATGAGTTCCCTCAAGCTCCTCCCCGGTGTTGGGTATACAGGCTTTTTTGATGCCATGCCGTCGATCCGCGGGGGAGATCCCCAGGATCTGATCGCCGTGCTGAACGGTTTCTATATCGAAAACCCCTATCACTGGGGTGGGGCCTATTCCATCTTTGATCCCAGAATGACGGAACGCGCCCAGCTTTCCCACGGGGTTTTTTCTTCCCGCTTTGGAAACACCGTTTCCGGGCTTTTGGAACTGACCTCAAAGCGGCCCTCTAGTGAGGTGGTTACCATGGACCTTGGGGTTTCAACCAGCGCCGTGGACCTCAACCTGTCCCTGCCTTTGAGAGGGAAAGGGGGCCTCATGGTCATGGGGAAGGTAAGCTATTGGCAGCCATTTATTGAAGCTGCCCACCTCTTCATGCCCATAAGCAGGAACGTAAAACAGGCTCCCTGGATCACCAGCGGTGGTCTTTCCGCCAATTACCGCTTCACCCCAAACCTGGAATGGACCCTCAGCGGCTTTATCGGTAATGACGGCATCGGCTTTGCACATAAAAATCAGCTTGAAGAAGTGGCCATATCGGGAACCTCCTCTTTGAGCCATTTCTTTGATAATACCATAGGGTTTCTGATCACCGGTTTGCAGATGCATCCCCTGAATACCATGGTGGTTAAAACCAGCCTGGGCGCAGGTTTCACCCAAACCAACGTGAACATTGATATGAAGGATACCCTCAGCATCCGGTATACTCAGGATTTTCTGGATATCTATGGGGATAGTCTGATGGATCCAAGTACTGGGGAGCCAAAAACCTCTTACCAGATTGACCAGGATGCATATCACCACGAGACCAAGAGGACTATCCATTATCAGGGAGGGGCGGATCTTGACTGGGAGCTGGGCAAGGGCTTTCTCATTGCCGCCGGTGTCCAGGAGCTGTATTCCCAGTGGGGTTTTAATCAGCATGACTATGAACCCTACGATAATGGCCAGCTCGTCAATTCCCCTGAAAATCCCCTCATGGCTCTGGATTTTACCGCAGATGTGCATAACGACGCCTTTTCTTCTGCCGCCTATACACTCCTTGAGTATGCTTCCGCAAACCGGGTATTCGGTACTGAACTGGGTGTACGGCTCGATCATAGCTACCTCATAGGAGATGACTTTAGCATCCAAACCATACCGGTCTTGAATCCCCGGCTCAACCTGGATTGGCGTATTCTGCAAAACAGAGGTCCCCTGGAAGCCCTGAATCTTACCCTTGGAACGGGGCTGTTTTCCTCGATAGATGAAAGTCTGCATTACCTGGAAAAGCGGCACGGTGTCGCGGATTTTGACCTGAAGCCCACCCGTTCATGGACAAGTCTGGCCGGGACCTCCCTGGAATTCTTCCCGGGGCTGCGTTTGAACATCGAAGGGTATTTCAAGTACGTGTTTGACCGGACCTACACCTCCCTGGACGTACAAGCCCAGGGCGCGGACCTGGTGTACCGGTTTGATGGGGAAGGCAGGATCTGGGGTATTGATGTGTTACTACAAAAAACAGAGAGCCGGTATTGGGATGGTTGGATTTCCTATTCCTTTACCCATGCCCGGTACCGTGATCCCCAGGGTGTGGTATCGAACAAAACGATTATCGGCAATGAAGTGGTGGGAACCGGTTGGTACTACCCCGCTTTTCACCGTTTTCATACGGTAAATCTGGTAGTAACCATAAAACCCTTACGGCAGTTTCACATTGCCGCCCGGCTGGGCTTCACCTCTGGAAAGCCGAAGAAGGAGCAGGGACCCATCACCAGTACGCTCGTACAAACTGAAGATGGGCAGCTTATCGAACAGTTTATGCGTACCGAGACTTATTCGGACCGGGAACGGACCACCTTTTCCCTGCCCTTGGACCTGAAGTTTTCCTGGTACCGCTTTGACCCCAAGGGCAGGGTTCGTTCTGAGATATACTTCAGCGTGGAGAATATTCTGGCCCTCTTTCTGCCCTCGATTAAGAGCACCGTGGTCAACCGCTATACCGGCGCGGAAGAAGAGGCCGGAGGTATGGCGGTAATGACCCAATTGGCCATGCCCCTGCCCTCTTTCGGGATAAAGTGGAGTTATTGAGGTGCCTGCCGTTCCTCAGCATCAGCCCGGTCCATAACTGCCATTATGCTCAACAAAACGCTTGCTATAGAGTTTTTGTTCATAATACTTGTATAGTAGCGTAATTCTAGTTTAAAATCCATAAAATGTATCAAATGAGGAATTTTCAATGAACCGGATCAGGTTCATGCTGGGCATGGTCTTTATGCTGGTAGGCGTTCTGCTCTTCCCTGGGGCCGAGGATGCTACGGTTTATGTGACCAATTCTGGGCAAAAGTACCATAATGACGGCTGTTCATCCCTGGCCCGTTCGAAGATCGCCGTAACCCTGGGGGATGCGGTCCGCTCTGGCTATGAGCCGTGTTCTGTTTGCAAGCCTCCGGTATTTGTCGCCGGAACCGGCGGGGCTACGCCAGTGTCTGCCCAGCCTGAAGGGTTATACCGGGTAAACACGGCCCATCTTACGAAGACCACAGAAGCGGCGCTTTCCCGGATGGTCAAGGCGGAAGTGGTCGGCCATGTTGACGGCGATACCGTGCGGGTGCGGATCCCGAATCCGCCCAAAGACCTGGGGACCGTGGAGACCATCCGCATGATCGGGGTGGATACCCCGGAAACAGTGCACCCCAAGCGGCCGGTAGAGTATTTCGGTATTGAGGCCAGCAATTTTACCAAGGAGCGGCTCCTCAACAGGCAGGTCTACCTTGCCTTTGATTGGGACCTGCGGGATCGCTATGGCCGGCTTCTGGCCTACATTTATACTGAAGATGGCCAATGTTTCAACGCCAGTTTAGTTCGGGAAGGCTACGGTCATGCCTACATCAGCTATGCCTTCCAATTTATAGAAGAATTCAAAAACCTGGAGGCGGATGCCAAGAACAAAAAGCGGGGACTGTGGAGTAATATAGAATAAATCCGGAGGCTTATGGTTCTGCCGTCATTTTCGGCTCAGGTTGATCGTGACGGTCCGCATAGAGCCGTATGATCTGCCCCATTAAGCCGTCCATAGCTTCATCGACACTCTTCTTGAGTACGCTCTTTTCGTTGCTAATCAATTCTGCAATCTGCCCTAAAATCTGGGTTTCCCTGTCATGTTCCATACCAGACTCTTTTTCTATGTTTCCTAAAGGGATGAGAAGCTGATAGGCTTCCATGTTCAACGCCCTGGCGATATTTTTCAGGGTTTTATCGCTTACCCAGGTCTTACAATGCTCAATATCTGTCATGTACGGAAGAGAAATATCCGCATATTCCGCCAGCCTTGATTGAGTAATATGCAGGGCTTCCCGGGCAAACTTGATATTCTGGGAAAGGATCTTCCGTAAGTCATCATTGGCTTCCTTCACATTATGAAAGTTATGATAATATCATATATTTTTAAAATATGATGTTGACATATATTTTTGAATATGGTAGTGTCATTTTATAAATATCTATGATGGTATCATAGGCAAGATTAAACTTAGTAAGGCGGTATGGGATGTTTTTCAATTCCCTTGATTTTGCGCTTTTTTTGCCCATCGTTTTTGGTTTGTATTGGCTGGGCACCTATAAAACCCATGAATCCGGACGGTTTCAAAACATCCTCATCGTCGCGGCCAGCTATGTGTTTTATGGATGGTGGGATTGGCGGTTCTTGTTCTTAATACTGTTGAGTACCCTTACCGATTATGGGATTGGATTAGGGCTGTCAAAACAGGAACATCCCACAAAACGAAAGATACTGCTGGGAACCAGCATCCTGGTGAATCTTTTATTCCTCGGATTTTTCAAATATTACAACTTTTTTATTGATACCTTTATGACGGCTTTTTCATTTCTTGGCATGAAGCTGAACCCTCAGCATTTGCATATCATCTTACCGGTGGGTATCAGTTTTTACACCTTCCAGACCATGAGCTATTCAATTGACGTGTACAAAAAGAAACTGGAACCAACCAGGGATTTCATCGCCTTTGCCGCCTTTGTTTCATTTTTTCCCCAGCTTGTTGCCGGTCCCATTGAACGGGCAGCGAATTTGTTACCCCAGTTTTATACGAAACGGGTATTTGACTATGACAAAGCGGTGGACGGCTGCAAACAGATGCTCTGGGGCTTTTTCAAAAAGATGGTAATCGCGGATAACTGCGCCATATACGCCAACATGATATTCAACAATTACCAGGAGTATTCCGGCAGTACCCTGGTTTTAGGGGCCTTGTTCTTTACATTTCAAATCTACGGTGATTTCTCCGGTTATTCAGATATAGCGATAGGAAGTTCCCGTTTATTCGGCATCAATCTCATGTGCAATTTCGCCACCCCCTATTTTTCCCGTGATATGGCAGAATTCTGGCGGCGGTGGCACATATCACTATCAACGTGGTTTCGGGATTATGTCTACATTCCTTTAGGGGGTAGCAGAGGTGGTACGCTCATTGCCGTGAGGAACACCTTCATCATTTTTATGTTAAGCGGCCTTTGGCATGGAGCAAACTGGACTTTTGTCTTCTGGGGTTTTCTGAATGGGGTGTATTTTTTACCCTTACTGCTGTTAAAAAAGAACCGGGTACATATTGATAGTGCCGCGCAGGGAAAGCTGCTGCCCAGCGGGAAAGAAGCACTATCTATCATGATAACCTTTGGGTTAACCGTATTTGGGTGGATATTCTTTCGTGCTGAGAATATCGGGCATGCGTTACGGTATATAGCAGGTATATTTTCGCCATCACTATTCAGTATTCCTTTCTTTGCCGGAAGAATACGGGCATTAATAACTATCCTGCTGATAATTGGTTTTCTTATGGTTGAATGGTGTGGAAGAACGTATCCTTATGCAATTTCTAAGGTACACAGCAGACTTTTTGCCTCGAATCGTTTCTTGCGTATATCATTTTATAGTATGGTATGCACTGCGATATGGTTTTTTAGTAATTCTTCTGAAAAACTTGAGTTTATTTATTTTCAATTTTGAGAGGAGGAGTGTATGAAGAAATTTTTATCCCATGCGCTATATTTCTTGATAGTATTGCTGCTGATTAATGGAATATTGTTTTTTGTAAGTCAGAAATTATATTCTGATAAGTACACACAATTTTCATTAGCCTATCCTTCGTATTTATTAGCGGACTCACATGGAGAGCCATTATCAAATGGAACTGAAAAATACGGTATTTATAATTTTTCCTACTCCAGTGACTCATATATTGATATGTATAGAAAAATCACCTTTTTATTAAATAAAACAAAAATTGACACACTGTATATTGTAGCAGATGAACACGCCTTAAGTCCCTACCGGGAAAAAACAAACAATTTGGATAGATCCCTATTCTATTGTACCCAATATGAATTTGATAATTATTATGAATATGTTAAGGAGCGATACATCAAGCAGTATCTTGTTATCTTTCAACCCAAAGTGAGAGATCTGGTACGGAGCTATCTGTACGCAAAAGTAATCAACATCATTCTCCCAAAGCAGCATCAACCGAAAGATTGGGCAGAAATGGCTTTTGAGGATAGGATTAAAAATACCGAAGAGAGAGTGCTGGGTCAGTTCCCTTCTCAGGAAAATTCAGCAACTTTGGAAGCAACCTTACTCAAGATTATACATACCTGCGAAGAACATGATATTAAACTCATTGGTATAAAATTCCCATTATCATCGGAATACCTTACTGTTTTAGCTGATAAAACATATAATGTTGCGCACATTTTAAAATCTAACGGTATAGCTATTCTGGATTATAATAGCGTGTTTAGATATAACAATGAATATTTTCAAGATACGGATCATCTAAATAAACAAGGTGGTCTTGAATTGGTGAAATTATTAGGTGCAGATATAAACCAATAAATCTTAGTTCCATACAAACAGGATTATCTCTCGTCATTCTGTTGCTATCTTGATCTCTCACAAGGACACTTGCAGTATGGCCTGCATTGGACTATTATATCATTAAGGAGTTCCCCATGACCCAGGAACACGACAAAGGCTTTAAGGACATCCTGAGCAACCGCATCGTTTTTGCCTCCCTGCTGAAATCCTTTATCAGCGCCCGGTGGACGGCCAAAATACGCCCGGAAGCCCTGAAAATGGTCCCCACCAGCTTCATTACCCCGGACTTTGAGAAACGGGAGGCTGATATCATCTACAAACTCATTTCCACGAGCCAAGAGGTCTACTTTTATTGCCTCATGGAATTGCAGTCTACCGTGGACTATTCCATGCCCAT
>JAITQK010000214.1 GCA_031288975.1 Treponema sp.
CTGGAAAACACTAATCCTTGAGGAGCATATACCGTATAAATAAAAGGAAGATATACTAGATATAAATTCTGTATAGGGAGAGAGAGAGAGGGGGGGGAGTATAATTTATAGTATTATAAAAAATTATGTACATTTTTATTACTGTTACTCCCTGGTATCATAACCTGGAGCTTCCGCCCTCCGTAAAATATAGCGTTATCCAGGATAACGCAGGTTACTTGAAATAACCTTGTATTAATATATAGCACATTTATTTTTCTTTGTCTATAGAAATACGGAAAAAAATAAAAAAAATAAAAAAAATAAAAATTCATCAGCATACTGTGCAGATCACGATCCAATTTCTGGAACAAGCCATGCGCCAGGTTCTCTGGAATCCGGCGGGGGGGGGCTATCTTCCACTTATACTTGCATGAGGCACCGATGTAGCTATCCAGGTAGAAAAGGAGCCAAATTTGGATGCCAAGGTGCGGCTCCTCTACTACCTGGCCAATTATTATGATATCCGGAGGAACAAAATCCTGGCAGATACCTATTTTTGGAGGAAGTCTTTGAACTGCTGCCAGTTTTTCGCTCTGCGACTGAAACATCGGTTTATCCGCTTGTACCATGTCCGGGTAACTTCGTAGAAGTATGCTTCCAATTGTTTATAATTGAGTGATATCCCGTAGTACGCATAAGTGGCCATATATTTTAAGGGTGAGCATTTTATGTTGCCCCTTTCGGGGGGCGTTCTTATGTTCCTTACACCATTGCCTTAAGGCTCCTGCTCAAGCGCGTGCTGTCTGTTTTCCTGCAAACCGGCTTACTATTTACCCACACAGAAACGGCTGAACATGACCTCAAGGATGTCTGCGGTGGATACTTCGCCGGTGATCTCTCCCAGGGCGTTCATCCCTTCCCGGAGCAGGGGGGCGATGATATCCAGAGGTCTCATCTGATCCGCCAGGGCCAGGGCCTCTTCCAGGCTTGCCGCTGCCAGGTCTATGAGCGCTTTTTGACGGTCTGAACCTATTCCCGGAGCGAGTTCCCGCCCCTGGGCTGCACCGGGATTCGACAGAGCCGCTGCTATGAGCGCGGTCAGTTCCGGGATACCCTCTCCGGTTTTCGCGCTGATCCCGAATACAGGGCCTGCAGAGTGGACTGCCGGTTCTGCGGGCAGCGGTGTGGTATCGATCTTGTTCCAGAGGGTGATGATGGGGGCAGTGTGCCCCTGGGAATGCTCATGGAAAAAATCCCGATCCTCCTTGGTAATGCCCTCAATGCCATTGATAACATAGAGGATCAGGTCTGATTCTCCCAGGAGTTCCCGGCTCCGTTCCATGCCTATTGTTTCTACCTGATCCTGTGCGGGATACTCCAGGGTGTGAAGCCCGGCGGTATCTGCCAGACGTATGGGAATCCCCTCAATGGATATCCACGCCTCGATCCAGTCCCTGGTGGTGCCGGGTATATCCGTAACAATGGACCGCTCTTCTTTGAGGAGCAAGTTGAAGAGACTGGACTTTCCCGCGTTAGGCCGTCCTGCAATGACCACCAGAGCACCGTCATGGTACAGCCGTTCCATGCGGTAGGAGGCTGCCAAGGCCCGAACCCGGATCAGGGCCTCTGCTGCCAAGGCCCGGTCTGGTAAGCGTCCGGCAGCTTCGTGGTCCCCTGGTCTGGTTTCCATAAACTCATCCTCAGAATAATCCAAGTAGAGTTCCGTTCCTGCCAAAACCTGTACTAAAAGGGCCTTGATACCCCGGATTTCCCCTTCAAGGACACCGGAAAGCCGGTTAACCGCGTGTTCCCGCCCCCGATCCGTCTTGGCAGATACCAGCTCCATCACCGATTCCGCCCTGGTAAGGTCTAGCTTCCCGTTCATAAAGGCCCGGAAGGTAAACTCCCCAGGCAGGGCGTGCCGGAACCCCGCCTGCAGGAGTACCCCCATGACTGCCCGCACCGCGGCAATACCCCCGTGGCAGGAAATATCCACCCCATCCTCGCCGGTAAAGCTTCGAGGCCCGCGGTAAACCGATATCAGTACCTCGTCGATCTTTTCTCCCCCAAAATGGTCCGCATCAAGGCCGTCCTGGTGAAGTTCTGCTGTGGAGCGGCGCAGTATCCACCCGTAAACGATGGTATTACCCGGCGCTTCCAGCAAGCTCCGGGGCCGGGAAAAAACAAGGGCTACGAGATCTATTGCCCCCTTGCCAGAGCCTCTGATAAGGGCCAGGCCACTTTCGGCCAGAGGAGTCGCAATAGCGGCTATTGGGGTTTCATCGCTGTATGATGGGTGGTGCATAAAAGCACTATACCCCAAACAGGGGCTTCGTTCCAGAGCTTTTTGAGCAAAGGGCTTATTGTCCCGCCTTTGTGTAGGTACTCAACTGGGCTAGGATCGCTTTGGCCCGTTCTCGAACAGCCAGGCGATAGGGGCCTTCGGAAATACGGCGGATCATCTGTACGGTAACCAGGTCCCGGATTCCATCGTGGTGCATAAAAAACTGGTGATATGCTTCCAGCGCAGCCAGGGCCAGAAGGCTATCGGGACCACGGATATCGAAACGACGTACCACCCTGGTTATGGCGTTTATGGTTTCTTCATCTATATCCTCCAGGGTAGTCAGGGATTTAATCACCTCGATCAGGACCATGGATTCATAATCGACTGCTAACATCTTTAAGAGCATGGCCTTTGCCTCAGCGGTGCCTAATTTGCCAAGGTAATATGCCACCTTGACCCGGACATCAGGATAGTTATTGACCAGTCTGCCGTTTTCCCTGGTCTTGTTCACAGTACCCTCAAAGGCCATGTATTCCAGCGCAGCCCCTATGGCTTCTTCCTTGTTCCCCTTTTCAAGGACCCTTCCGATGTTTTCCAGGGCCTGCAGCTTCATATCCCGGTCATCCGCCCGGCTCAGTTCCCTGATAATCATCAATTCCACTGATTCCTGCCGATAAGAGGCTTCTACAGACATTCCCGGCTCTTCATCAGCCTCAGAACCGGTACTTTGGCCCATCACCCTTGCTAGGGAGACGGTCAGTACCATCCCCAACACCAGTAACCCTTTCAAATGCATCATGTTTCTCCATTTCCAGTATACTTGCCATTATCGGCATCAAACCCCTCAAGCGGCTCTTGTAAAACAGACGCAAAACCGTATAATCACCCTATGAAAAAGGAATTTCTTCCCTTTGACGCGGTACGGAACAATGCGCTTAAATTGGCGCATCGGATTTACCATGAGGGGTATATCCCGGATGTTATTTATGTCTTACTCCGGGGAGGCGCCTATCTGGGTAATGTCATCAGTGAATACTTTAAGATAGTCCGTCAAAACGCCCGTCCGGTCTATTATGCCGCGGTAGTTGCCCGTTCCTATACGGATATCCGCCAGGCTGGTAAGATCATGGTTGAAGGCTGGACCTACGCCCCGGAGCATCTCCGGGTAGGGGATAAGGTTCTCTTGGTGGACGATATTTTTGACACTGGTCGTACCATCAATCATTTGGCGGAGATTATCCTTGAGAAGGGCATCCCCCGGCAGGATTTAAAAGTAGCGGTCCATGATTATAAACATTTCCATGACGCCCTGGTACAGCTTCCCATTCAGCCTGATTACTGGTGCCGTAAGCATACCTTATCCGTTCAGGACGAGCCTATGTGGATCCATTATATGAGCCACGAACTGGTAGGCTTAAGCGCCGAAGAACTGGAAGAGCACTATTTCGCCTGTGATCCTGAACTGCGGAGCGGCCTTGCAGAGCATATCTTCGATGATCTGAAATTACGATGATCCCGGAATAATTTTAACGCCCTCGCCCTGGAAATGGATCCAGAGTGGAGTTGATGTAGGGGTACAGCATGTCGTGCCCCAACAATGGAGGCAAGAAGATGAAGTATGTATCACCGATAAAATGGCCGCCTGAAGTCGAGGCGGAACTGGCGCGGGCGCCGGAAGTGGGAGCGCCAGGGTGGGATGAGTGGGTAGATGAGCTACGGGAACGGGCATTCAGCAGAGGTTTGCGGCACTTCAGCGGCGATGAAGTATTGATAGCAATGGAACGGGAACGCGCCGGCTATGATGGCTTGGGGGAATTATGGGGCTGTACACCTACCCAGACGCAAATGTAATTCTTTACGTTTTTTCCAAGAATCAAACGCGGGCACAACAGGCGCGTGCCATCTTAAAAGATACGACCCGTACCTTTGAGAAACCGACACAGCCGTTCTTCCGCATACCACTGGAGGTTTTGCGGATAACGTCGCTCTACGAGATGCCGTAAGGGGAGAGAAAGGCTCAGTATGCATCGGTTGCCGCTTTATCTTCCACGATCTGAACACTCCCGTCGCGTAACCGTAAATCAATTTTGGCCCATCACCCTTGCTAGGAGATGGGCAGTACCATCCCCAGCACCAGTAACCCTTTCAAATGCATCATTTTTCTCCATTTCCAGTATACATGCCATTATCGGCATCAAACCCCTCAAGCGGCTCTTGTAAAACAGACACAAAACCGTATCACCGGTCGTACCCATCAATCATTTGGCGGAGATTATCCTTGAGAAAGGCATCCCCCTGGATTTCACGTGGGAGCGGAAGATGGAATTTAAGAAGCTGGTCTATTTTCTGTTGAGCATGATACACGAAAGTTCCCAAAATGCCCTGGAGCGTTATTTCCCAAAAATAGGGGTACTTGTTTATGGTACCATATATAGCATATATTATATTTATTATACGCTGTATGTAGTGTATACTTTGTAAGTACCTGTGAACGGTTACTCTGTATTATCCTGAAATGGGTCACATATTACTTGACTTTTTTTTAAAAAATTGTTATTCTATAGAGCCTTTCCCAAAACTCCGTAAAACAGCTAAAATCGGCTAAAGGGGGTATAGAAAAAATGAGAGGAACCTTGTAAGATTGGAATTACTTAAAGACCAATACAAGGAGGCTCTCAT
>JAITQK010000009.1 GCA_031288975.1 Treponema sp.
CTTATGCCCCAGGATATTCTGGGTTATAACCGTTTCATCGGCCATTCCGGGGAACTGATCTTCAACAAAGGGCCGATATTTGCCCATTTTGTGCTCTGTGACGAGATCAACCTCTTGACCCCAAAAACCCAGGGGAGCTTTCTTCAGGTGATGGAGGAACAGAGCGTCACCATTGAAGGGAAACATTACCGCTTAAGCGATCCCTTTTTTATTATCGCCACCATGAACCTGCGGGGGGTTCACCTGTTTCCCCTGCCCATACCTCAGCTTGATCGTTTTATGATACGCCTCTCCCTAGGCTACCCGTCGGCAGAGGATGAACGGGAAATTATCGGCCACCACGGCAGGATGGACGCGTGGGATAACTTTAAAAGCGTAATCGACAGCGCAGACCTTATCCGATGGAAGAAGATGGTGGACGAAGTGCAGATGCACAGTGATGTTACCACGTACATCGTTGACTGCGTCAGGCGGACCAGGGGACACCCCGATATAGAGACCGGGGCAAGCCCCCGGGCGGGGGTGCGGATTTCCCGGCTGGTGCGGTCCCTTGCCCTGTGCAGGGGCCTGGACTACGTGCCCATTGATTTTGTAAAGGAAACCTTTATTGCTGCCATGGCCCATCGTATTATCACCAGGGACCCATCCATACCGCCGGAAGCGCCTCTGGAGAACATTCTCAACACCGTGCCGGTGGAACCAAAGAAACGGGAAAGTCCCTGATGCTGCGTTTTCGGCCTGTCCTTACCTTCACGGGTTTTGTCGCTGTCGTACTCGCCCTGGTTATGCTTGTCAAATCCCTTGCTGCCCGCAACGCCTACGAGATCGTGTTAGCGGTGGCGGTGTTAGGGGTATGCCTGGTTCTCTGTATCATTGGCGCATGGGGGGCCAGCAAGCTTGCCATCCTGGAACCGGGCTGGAAACCTCCTGCGCCTGTCACCGCAGGCACTGCCGAAGAATCCCTCATCACCGGGATCGATGTTCCCCTTCCCTGGTTTTTCCGCCTTCACTTCGTCGTGAAGGGCCACTTTTTTCCCGCCGCTTCCCCGTACGGATGCCCGGTACGTGCCGAAACCTCGACCCCTCCCCGCGGAGGCGGTGCGGCGCGGCTTAACCTCAGCTTCCCCATGTCAGGGGTCTTTCACGGGGAGGGTTTCTGCCGGCTTAGAGACATCTTCGGTTTTTTTTCCTTCCCCTGCGCTCTCCCCCAGCGCCGGACTCTGATGGTAAGAAGCGCCCCCTGCCTCAAAAAGCCCCTCCTTATCGAGGCGTACTCCGGAGCGGAGGACCGGCGCAACAAAACTTCCAGCAACGAGGAGCGGTACTATATGCGGGAATACACCCCTGGCGACCGTTTCCGGGACATCAACTGGAAAAGCTCCGACCGTATCAATACCCTCATCACCCGTATATCGCCGGATAATCAGGAAAAGATCAGCCGTATCGAGGTGTACTTCCGCAATTACGGCCCTTCAGAAGCCTCTCTGGAAGCCCTCTGGCTTTTGGACCGAGCCAAGGCGCGGCTTGCCCAGTTCCTGCGGGCCGTCAGGGAGGAACAGGCTTCATACCTGATCCATGTCCGCGCCGCGGAAGCCAGTTGGGAAATAGAAGACGAAGATGAGCTTGACGCTTTTCTGGAAGAGCTTGCGGGTATCCCCTTTTCCCCGCACCAGAACGAAGACACAGCCGGGGCATCGGCAGGTGCATCGGAACTCTATGTCTTTTCCACTGCCTGCGATGCGGGACTCCCGACCTTCCTGCTTGCCTGCCAAACCAGATTCGTGTTCCTGGCCCGGCCTGCCGCCGCGGAAACCTCTGTGGAGGAGATTGAAAAGCTCAGGGTAAGGGATTTCGCGGCCAGGGGCTTTATCCCCTCTCCCCATTGGCTGCCCCGTATTAAGGACCGCTCCATCTGGATATTGACCCCTCCTCATGTTCATGGCCGGATAGAGATTGATTACGCGGAGGTGCGGCTTTGAAAGAATCTTCTATAAAAGTATCGTCTATGACAAAGTCTTCTGCGGTCTTTTTTATGCTGCGGCTCTTTTTCTACCTAAGCGTAGCGTCTCTGCCGCTTGTCCATCCGGGGATTTCGGTCTCCTTTGACCGTATCGGTATTATCCAGTGGTTTTTGATCATTCCCCTTGAAGCGTGGATTGCCTTTCTTCCCGCACCTAAAGGGAAGATGCGTTATAAATCCGTCCTTGCTGTTCTGCCGCTTTTCCTGCTCTCCGTTTACGCCGGAGGATTCGGGGGCGGTGCTGTGCCGCCTTTCTGCGCGGGACTTGTGAGCTTTGTTCTCACCCTGCTCTTATTCAACTATCCCCGCTGGGGCAAGGCCTCGGCGCTGGAGCCTTTTTTTCTGGCTTGGGTCTGCTTCCGGCTGCTGGTCTTTTCCCGTTCCGGCGAGGATGCCGCCGGGCAGAGCATGGGCCTTACCCAGATCATCCTGGTCTGGACCGCCGCAGTGTTCCTGCTCCACAGCGTTGTTGTGTATTTTTGCCTTTATCCAGAGGGCATTTCCGGTACTAAGGGAGAAGCGGCGATCTTTGCCCTGGTCTCTGTCGTGGCGCTGGTGGTGGTTATTTTTGTCCTGCCCGCTGATTTTGTCCGCAACACGGTAGTTACCAATCTGCTCCCGGACCGGATAGAGGACATGACCAAACCGGATGATAATGACTGGGGCATACCCGAAAACGGGGGAGGAAGAAGGCCGAGCCGGAAGACCATCCCCGACGGTGAGGGTGGGCAGCAGCCGGGATTGCGGGGTTTAAGCGAACACGACTGGCCTGGCGAGGGCGGCAGCAGAAAGGGGTCCAAGGGCAGGGACGGCAAGGGAGAGGACGGAGGCGCGGAGCGGCAGCAGTACACCGTGATGGTGGTGGCTTCAAAACATGAACCGGTGTACGCGGGGAATTCTTTCCGAGGTACGCTCGACCCGGTAAAAGGCTTCCTCCCCACCGCAGAAGATCCCCTTAATCGTCTACCCTCCACACGGCTCCTCACCACATGGTTCAACGCTGTTCCGGTTTTTGACCGGAGCCGGGAACGGCAGGAGGTGTTTTCCCTCTCCACCCTTCCGCAGAATTTTCTGCCCTACCATCCCTTTGCCGTTGAGCCTACCATTCTGAGCGAAGGCTCAGGCCCCCTCCGCTACATCCACCGCGTCTTGTCCGATGTGCACGCCGGAGACCCGCTGGAACTCGCCCTGTCCTGGATTCGGGACTTAAACGCCCGGGAACGAGATGCCCTTGCGCCCTATCTTGACCTTCCCCTGGAAGCGTCCGACAGGGCTATTTTCAACGAATACCTCAAGGGTGCTCTGGAAGATTGGCAGGATAATAGGGATAAGTACCTGCGCGCTCTTTTCGATGCCTGGGGGGCAAGAAGAAACGTCAACGAATATATGGAAAAAATACTGGCAATACTGGTAAGCTTTCATTCGTATCAGTACAACGTTAGTGATAACGAAGACGCTTCCATAGCCGCGCTGAAAGAATTTCTACTCAACACCAAAGACGGGGACTGTGTTGAATTTTCAAACACGGTTGCCCTCCTTGGACGGCTTGCAGGCATCCCCTCCAGGGTGGTAACCGGGTACCTTGCAGCGGAAAGCCTGCAAACCACGGCACACCTGCGGGGGCTTGCGGCGCTGCGGAGTAAGATCAAGGTCCTACAGGAATTTCCCTTTGAGGACCTCTACCTGGTGACCGATGCCCACAGCCATTCCTGGACTCAGTTTTATGTTCCCGATTACGGCTGGCTTGATTTTGAGGCCACCGCCTTCGCCATCCCCCCGCTGGGGATGGGCAACGGCAATATGCGGGATGTGGTGATTCCCCTTATCAATGATACACAGGTTATTGCTCAGGTCCGCGCTTTTCCCTGGCGGGCAGTCCTCCGCGCCCTTGGCTTCCTTGCGGCAGCAGCATTACTGTGCGCCTACCTGCTCCGTTACGGCAGGGAACTACTGCTCATGTCTGGGGCACGGCGCGGCAGCAGAGCGGGGGCGCGTTCCCTGTACCTCCTGCTTTTGGCCCGACTTGCTGCGGACGGCAAACCCATAAAGCCCGCCGCAAAAACCGCCTCGGAGTACGCCCAACTGTTCCCACAGGAGTCGCCGGCAGAGTTGCCCGGCGCTTCGCCTTTCGCGGACTTCGCGGCCCTGTACACAGAGCTGCGGTGGCGGGAATTCAAGGACCACGCCGAAGCGGACGCACGTTTCCAGCAACTTATGGAAGAATACCGGAACATCATCAGGCAGACCCGGCGACGGGGCATTCCGGCGTTTTTCATACGCATCTTCAGCTTACGGGGGCTTGCTTATTTATGATTTTTTCAACTTTTTCGACTTTGCGTTTTTTTCTTATGTGCCTTTTCAGCTTTGTCCTCCTAAGCGCCTGCTCCCCTTCGACAGACTGGGTACAGTTCCGGGGAGCGGGCGGCCGGGGAGTAAGCGCCGTCCGTATATCGCCGCCCCTGGGGATACGCTGGAAAATAAAGCTTCAGTATGACAATGAAACTATCCGCTCCCTCAACCCGCCGGTAGTCATGAACGACACGGTGTACTTCGGTTCTTACGATGGCAATTTTTATGCCCTGGATATTGAAAGCGGTTATATGCGCTGGGTGTTCAAGAGCGGGGCCGAAATCAATTCCGTGCCATACATTGACAGCAACCAGGTGTACTTCGGCAGCAAAGACGGCAAGGTCTATGCCCTTTCCCGCAGCGATGGCCACGAGATATGGAATTTTTCAACCGAAAGCCAGATCAATTCCCTGGTAGAACGGTACAAAGACTACATCATTTTTTGCGGCGATTCAGATGCCATCTATTTTCTTTCCCCCGATGGGCAGGAGGAATTCCGCATTGAAAACCCCGGCTGGGCGAACTTTACCTTCCTCATGTCCGATGATGTGATGTACTTTGCTACTGGTCCCAGGGTTGATCTCATCGGCCCCTACGATATTAACCAACGGGAATTTCTCTGGTTCGTGCCCTATCATGAAATCGCCGCCAGTTGGTATTCCTTTCCTGCAGTAAAAGGCGACCTGGTGTACTTCGCCGCGGTGGACGGTTTCAGTGACATGTATATGTCCTTCTTCGCATATAACCGCCATACCGGAGAACGGGTATGGGAGCAGTACCGCGAAGGGGAATGGAACGGCTGGGAATGGGACGAGGAAACAATATGGGAACTCTTCTTCCGGAGCTGGAATATGCTGGACTTCATGGCCCCCACAATTTGGAAGGACCTGGTGATCTATTCAGGTGGGGATACCATGGCCCGGGCCTTTGACGCCAAAACCGGCCGCCCCCGCTGGGAGCAGTCTTTTGATATGCCCATAAGCTCCGCCCCCACGGTTGCCGGTGACCGGGTGTATTTCGGTCTCCTCGGTGATGACTACACCGCGCCCAGGCTGGTCTGCATCTCGGCCCGGGACGGCAGGCAGCTCTGGCAAATGGAAACCGAAGGCTCCCTCCTCTCTGCCCCGGTGATCGCGGGCAAACGGATCATCTTCGGCACCGATAAAAGCGTCTTCTACGTGTTGGAAGAGGTGTTCTGATGAAGGGGATAAAGCGCCGGCTGTCCTTTATACCGCAGTGGGTATGTATAATA
>JAITQK010000132.1 GCA_031288975.1 Treponema sp.
AAGGTGTATCCATTCGCCTCAGCCCATACCCGCACCTCGTACCACAGCTCGTAGGTCGTCTCGTACTTCGCCATAGCAAAGGATGCCACCGTTACCGTGCGACCACTGATAAATACACCAGAAGACCCGCTACCGGTTACCATCGCACCGGAGAGAGCTACAAAGCCTTCTGGCACGGACGGGACAGCGGGCGTACCAACCGGTTCTTTGACGTTGACATAGCAACTACCTGAAAGCAGATCGTTAGCATCGGTGGTAACAACAACACTCAATTCATACACCCCAACAAGCATCGAAGTGGTGTTCAGCGTATACGAGGCGGTCGTCGCACCGCTTATCGCGGTTCCATCCAGATACCACTGATAACTTGTATAGCTCCCCGTTACCTGGAAATCACCGCTTTCTCCCTGTACTATATCAGTAGATTGGGACGGTGGACTCACATCAGTCTGAGGCGCCAGGGCAATGGTTATGGCATTTTCCACAAAGGGGGCGTGTGGAGTTCCGTTCACCACCGAACTAGGCTCGCTGGTTCCCGCGTTGTTTTTCGCCTTGATCCACACATAATACGTCGTACCGTTAGTAAGACTCCTTATAGTCGCCGTGGTCGTGTTGTGGATGGTTTGCCATGGTGTAGCAGGCGGAGTGGTGGTATTGCTATAGTACACCTCATAATCACCGGCCATTGCTACCGCAGTCCAGCTTACTGTAAGTTGAGTGTCTCCCGCTTCAATAAGCGGAGCAGCAGGTGCTGCAGGCAGGGCATTGAGATTCGCCTCAGTCAATGCAATAGTCTTCCCACTGGATAAACGCGCCCGTACCTGTACGATTTCGGAAACCACCGCGAGGGTATTACCGGCGCTGTTGTTCAGCCTAAAACTGTAGTAATAATCTCCTGTATCCACGTTCGTCGCGCTGTAAATAATCTGATTGGCTGCAACCGTTAGTGCTGGTAATTGCTCCACGGTATCCTTAAATACACGAACCGTCGTAATACCCGAATCAACAGGCAGGGTAATGGTCACGTTTATTGAACCGGTACCGTCACGCAGAGGTGCCAGAGAAAAGTTCAGGGCATGGGAGTCAAGGGAAATCGTCTGATTTCTGAGTTCCCCTTGCAGGATAAGCGCATCACCCTCCTGATAGCCCTTCACCGTAAAATTCCAGTCACCCTCAGTGAGTTCTACCGACGCGCTGCCTTGCGTAGTAGTAAACGAGGGAAGCAGTTCCGTTTCCACAGACCCTACCAGTGCACCCCATAACGCATAATGGTCAATGTCGTCTAAGGTAACTTGAGGGAACACTGAACGCTCCGCCGCCGGATATCCCTGGTCTACCTGTATGGATACCTGCACGTTTCCTTCCCCCGCAGGTTTATCAGCCTCTGGTTCTTGCAACATGTTACAGGTGGACAGCAGAGCCACCAGCACGCCAGTTAAAACTACATACTTCATAGGTCTCATCATCTTTCTCCTCTTAATTAATTCTGATATCGCAGTTGACCGAAAGGCTTTCACCTGCGTCAGTACCAACAATAACGCTCAATTCATACGCCCCAAAGTCCATCGAAGCGGTGTTCAGCGTATACGAGGCGGTCGTCGCGCCGCTTATTAGGCTCCCATCCAGATACCATTGATACCTTGGGTAGTTCCCCGTTACCTGAAAAGTACGGCTCTCTCCCCGTGCTATGGTGACCGATTGGGACGGTAGATTCACATCGTTTTGGGATACCAGACTAATGCCAATGCCAGGTTTTGACGGTGTTTCCGGGACGCCGGTACCGACCTCCACCTGATACGCATCTGAACGTACACCGGTTCCCGCGCTGTTATACGCCGTTACACGGTAATAGTACCTGCCTAACGGAACATTCGTGTCTTTCAGCGTGAGTGCGCCAGTTGCTCGGAGCATCGTATAGGTACTATCATCCGCAGAACGGTACACCCGATACCCATCCGCACCATACACCGGCGTCCAGGTGAGCGTTACTTCTTGGAGCGCGGTAATCGCGGCGCTGAGTTTCGGTGCTTGCGGGGCGCTTACTATCGGCCCACACGCCCCAGACAGCTTCCCCTCTGTCATAATGACATTATCCCGAACAACACGAGACCGTACCCGGTAATAGTACGCACCCCCGGCCCGTGCAGATACGTCTACCCAAACCGTCTTGCCGTTACTATATCCAGCTTCGTCATACACCTCGTCATCAAGGGAGCGATACACCGCATATTCCGTGGCCTCTGCCACCGCTGACCAGCTAATAGTTATGGTCAGCGTATTATCAGCACCGGTCTGTACCGAAGCCTGAAGGTTCTGCGGGGCGGGCAGCGGCGGCGGCGGAACCTCGCCATGTTCATTACGCACCTCCACCGGACCATAGGGATGAGACATATACCCTTCACCATCAGCGTTATACGCTTTTACCTGATATGAATACGTGCCGGGCCGCAGGTTAGTGTCGGTATAGACGGTATTCTCAGGATCAGTTATCTTCATGTAAATATCATCATCGTATTCGCTTGAGCGGTATATGAAATAGCCTTGTACCCCACTCACCGAAGTCCAGTAGATCGTGATACTGCCTGTACTTCCGTTTGTCGCTGTCGCTTTGGTAATCTCTGGCGCTTGCAGTATATCTGGATCGGCTTGCGCCTCTGCCGGCCCTACAGCGGGTGATTGATCACTCGTGCCATTGGCGTTGTACGCACTCACGCGGTAGTAGTACTGCGTATCCGGTACCACTGTTGCACCAGAATCTATGTACCCTGTTTCAGCAGTGGCGTCGCGCCGGACATAGCGGTTTGTCATAGAGGATGATCGGGAGACCGTGTAGCCGTCCGCATCAGCAACCGGATCCCAGGCAAGGATGATTTTGCCGGCTTCCTCAAGCGGCTCAATGCGGACATTTTTGGGAATCGCCGGACCGTGGAGATTGCCACCCTTCTTTCCCGGCACCATACCAACGAAATTCCCGTCAGTTACGTGTTCACACGCGAATACCATGAACGCCACAAGTACCAGACACCACACCGCAAGGGTCTGATACCGTTTTGACCATTTGTTTTTCATGCTCACCTCCTTGAGTAGGACCGTCCTATCAGCCCGATTTCATAACCCAGTGTAAAGGACAGAGAACTTCGGTTATACAGCGTCATGTTCCCGTGTCCATCGTGAATGCTCGTCCTGCCCGTATCAACGGCATAGCGGACATCCAGTCCCAGAACGCCTGGGCCTAGATGTATGCCCAGGTTCACCCCTGCCATGAAACCCAGGGGCACAGAAAAATCGTAGGAAGTATCTTCATGTTTATCACTCGATAGTTCCATCTGGCCCAAAGGCAGGGTGAAGTAGGGGCCAACCAGCAGGGATACCGAAAATATATCCGGTTTAAGGGAGAGCCGCGCAAGCAGCGGTATGGTGAGGGTTTTGGATGTATACGAAGCAGTATATGAGCCAACCCCTTCTTCAATACCGGAAAGTTTTACCGTGTCAGACGTGAACAGTGTTTCTATCTGAACCGCAATATAATCGGTGATGTATACCGCCCCCTGGAACCCGAACTCAAAGGCAACATGGTTTGCGTCAACAACGCCGTCAATATCATCCTCAGACAAGGTGTAGAAATGTGGCGCAACACCAAAGCGCCCACCCACACTGAACCGCTTGTGCTTCCATGCGTTTGGCGAGGAGATATTAAGCATTTCCGCAAGGGTGTCGTCTATCCTGATCGTGATGTCCTTTTGCACAAGCGCCACCCCCTTGCCAACCAGCGTTGCCTCAAGATGGATGACACAGTTTAGATTTATCCGCGTCAGGGTTCCGGTAATAATGATATGGGCATTGTCAAAGTTATCGACAGATATAAAATCATCTTGGTTTCCAAAGCTCGATTGAGACTGCTGTTCATCTCGCACTAATGCAATAGTCTGCTCAGTAGCGACCAGATTGAATTGCCGGTTATTGCTGATGATGGTACCGAGTATCTCAATCACACGGTTTGATACAATCTGTGTTGGGGCAGAAAAACTACGGATTCGTATATTGGATGAACCAGGCGCTCGCTCTGAGATTACAGCCAGCATCTCGGTCATACCCCGGTTAAGTCCTTCATTAAGTGTCGATGATTCCTGACCAAAACCCAATGTACCAGTGACCAATAGGAACAAGCATAGTACTATGTTTTTCATCAGAAACCTACCCGGAGCATACATAAAAACACCATTCCCCTTGATCCAAGGTTCGGCTTTTGCAGGGAAGGTTTCTTTAAAGCGTGTGTACCTGCGGCGGCACACGAATAGTGTGTGTAGTAGTAGTATTTGTGTATGGGGGGGGCATCCGTATACTTAGATAGTACAAAAAGAAGAATCGCACGAACATCACAAACAACAAACTCGTAGTTTTCGTGTGGTTCGTGGGAAATTTTCTTAAAAGAGTTATTAAGTACCCATCAGAAACCTTGTACATGAAACTGCTCCACATCTCAATATACCGGAGCCCAAGACTCCGAAGCCTATCGGTTACTTATAGGAGCCTACGCATCATACTATCCGCTAACCGGTGTCTTTAATAAATATAGCACTTCTCCTTTTCTTTGTCCAGTAAAAATAAAAAAAAATCTCCCTTCTGTAAATATTTAAAAGCTACTATTATGATCTTAAGAGTGGCAAATTCTCGAATTTATCATATTTCGGCACTATATATGGTGTTTTAATGATACAAAAATACCCTATATATAGTGTAATCTTGCGAATTTGCGACTCACAAGTTATGATATAAATATATAAATTTAAGAAAAAAAACACGAAGTATCGCAAAGTTTCACAAAGTAAGAAGAAGATATAGATACTTTGTGCAACTTCGTGTAACTTAGTGGTTAAATATTTTACGGATCAAGTTTAGCCTTTAGGCATGGGGTTGTTGACTGCGCTGCACTACAACCCCGCTTTTTCCAGCACCCCTTCCAAGTCCTCAATAGCATGGATGAGCTTTTCCCGCTCACCTGCATCGAGGGCGGAAAATTTTTCCGACAACACCAGTAGCCGCTGATTCCGGTCCTCCCTGAGTTTTTGCCGTCCCGGTTCACTGATGCGGTACCGGACCTTCCGGCGATCAACCAAGTCCCGTTCCCGTTCCACCAGACCCTCTTCCTCAAGCTTGCCCAACATGATGCAGAGACTTGAAGATGAAATCCGCATTCGCTCACTTAAAGCGGATAAGGTCGCGCCGGTTCCATTCGTAGGACTTTCCGCAAGCCGATAGAGACAACGAAACCGTTCCTCGCTCAAACAGCCACCGGTACACCCGACATAGGAACGGAATGTCCGCTTGAGGGAAATCATTAAATCCGCCAACCGATGGGCCGCTTCTTCACCGGTCATGCCCGGCCTCCTGGGTTCTTATTTTATCAGAAGCCGCTGTTGCGGTAAAGGACTTTTTTGTCCAGCGCTGGGATTTGTAATACGAGAGGACGATGATGTCCCCCAGGATCCATCCGGCAGGTGAGGCGAACCACAGGCCAATCACCCCCCAGAAATGGGAAAAAAGCAGGGCGCAGGGGATGCGGGCTGCCCAGGTTGCCAGGAGGGTGGATACCATGGGGACAATCCCTTCACCGGCGCCGCGAATCAGGCCGTTGGTGGTGAACATGATGGTAAACAGGAAGAAGAGGGGGGACATCACCTGTAAATACTGGACCCCCACGGCAATGACTGCCAGGTCATCGGTAAAAAAGCCGATGATATGCCTGGCAAAGATGAACATCCCTGTCATGATCACGATGGTCAGGGCAACGCCGATGAGCAGGGCAGCATGAAAGCCCCGCTTCACGCGATCCATTTTTCCCGCCCCGATGTTTTGTCCGGTAAAGGCCGACAGCGCCATGCCGATGTTCATGGCAGGCATCCCTGCCAGCAGTTCGATCCGGTTGGCCGTGGCGAATCCCGCAATGACTGCGGTTCCGTAGCCGTTGATCACTGCGGACATGAACATACCCCCCAAAGAAGCGAGGGCTTGCTGCAGCCCAGAAGGAACGCCGATGGCTAAACTCTGGCGGAACATCTCGCTGTTAAACGAGAGCTTGAGGAAATTGGTCCGCAAAACCGGGTGGGTCAGGTTGAGGTATACCAGAGACGCGATAAACGAAACGGCTTGGGCAATGACGGTTGCCAAGGCGACACCGGTGACGCCCCAACTGAAAACCCGCACAAATACCAAATCCAGGGTGATATTGATGAGGGTGGAAAGGATCAGCATGTAGAGGGGGGTCATGGAATCCCCCAGGCCCCGGAGGATTGCGCCGACCCCGTTGTACCCAAAGGTAAAGAGCAGCCCTGCCATGATGATCCGGAGGTATGTGGTGGCTTCGGGCCACACCTCTTCGGGGATGCGGAGCAGGGTGAGGAGCGGGCCGACGGTAAAGACCCCCACCACTGTAACCAGCAGGCTGGTAAAAAAGAGGGCGATATAAGTGGTATCGATCATGGTGCGGATCCGTTTTTCATCTTTGGCGCCGTAAAACTGGGCGATGAGGACGTTTGCCCCCATGGTGACCCCCATAGCCAGGGCAATCACCAGAAAAATGATGGGCGTCGCGGCTCCCACCGCAGCGAGGGCCGTGGTTCCCACATAGCGCCCCACCACCCAGCTATCCACCATGTTGTAAAACTGCTGGAATACATTGCCGATCAACATGGGAAGAGCAAAAACGATAATCAATGATGCTTCATTGCCTTTGGTTAAATCTTTCACGATAAAATAATTATACGATAAAATTATTTTTTAGTCAAACTAAACCCCCCTGCGCTTCAGATGCTGAACCGGCGAGAAAAAAACTTCTGAGGAACTTTCTCCTCAGAAGTAGTTTCAGTACCCCTAAAACATTGACGCCGTTATCGCTGTATCCGCGCTGATCCGCCCTGGGCAAAGGCCTCTACCTGATCCAGGCTCACCATAGAGGTGTCCCCGGGAGTGGTGGTGAGCAGGGCGCCGTGGGCCCAGCCGAGCTTGAGCGCTGCTTCCGGTGTTTTGCCCGAGAGCAACCCGTAGAAGAGGCCCGACGCAAAGCCATCGCCGCCGCCGACCCTATCGTATACATCCAGCTCGCAGGTGGGGGATACATAGCTCTTGCCGTCAAGCCAGAGTACTGCACCCCAGGAATGACGGTTGGTGGAGTGAACTTCCCGCAGGGTGGTGGCCACTGCCTTGATATTGGGAAAATCCTTAACCACCTTATCCATCATGGCGAAGAAGGTTGAGGGATCGAGCTTGCCCTTGGATTCTACCTCCGGCCCTTTAAGCCCAAGGCCCTTCTGGAGATCTTCCTCGTTGCCCACCAGGACATCCACGTACCCCACGATCTTACGCAGGGTCCGGGCCGCTCCTTCACTGGCCTGTTCCGGGGTGAGTCCCTGTTCTGCAGCGGCTACTGCCCAGAGCTTGGCCCGGTAATTGAGGTCAAAGGAAACCACTGCGCCGGCCTTTTTTGCGGCCTGCATTGCCTCAATGACCAGTTCCGGGGTGGTAGGGGACAGGGCCGAAAAAATGCCCCCGGAATGAAACCAGCGGATGCCCTTGGCGAACAGGGCGTTCCAGTCAAAGCTGCCGGGTTTAAGCCGGCCTGCCGCCTCGTTGGAACGGTTATAAAACACCACCGGCGCTCGCACACCCTGGCCCCGGTCGCTCCATACGATGGCCATGTTTGGCCCCCGCACCCCATCAAAGGCAAAGCGCTGGTAGTAGGGGCTTACCCCCGCCTTCTGCACCGCGTACTCAATCCGCCTTCCGATGGGATAGTCCACTATGGCGCTGGCAATGGCGGTCCTCATGCCGAAACAAGTGGACAGATTGGTTGCCACATTGTATTCGCCACCAGACACATGGAGCGCATAAGTGCTCGCCTCGGCAAAGGGAATAACCCCCGGATCGAACCGGGTAACCAAGGCCCCCAGGGCCAGCAAATCATGGGTTGTCCCGCCGGCGGCGGGAATTGATAATGATGCCATCATAATACCTCCTAAGCATTATAGGTTGTAGCGCTGGTATTGCCTCCATGACCGGTCCAGTTGGTATGGAAGAATTCACCCCGCTTTTTGTCTACCCGTTCGTAGGTGTGGGCGCCGAAGTAATCCCGCTGGGCCTGGAGCAGGTTGGCGGGAAGCCGTTCGCTCCGGTACCCGTCGAAATAGGCCAGGGCGCTAGTGAGGGCCGGGGCAGGTATGCCGTTTGCTAGGGCCGCTCCGGCAACCCGGCGCCAGGATGCCTGGGCATCCTCGATAACCCCGGTGAAAAAGGGGTCCAGGAGCAGGTTCTCCAGGTCCGGCTTCTTGTCAAAGGCTTCTTTGATCTTCCCCAGGAATACCGAGCGGATGATACAGCCTCCCCGCCACATCAGGGCAATACCGCCATAGTTCAGGTTCCACTTGTATTCCTTGGCCGCTTCCCGCATGAGGAGGTAGCCCTGGGCATAAGACACCACCTTGGCGGCGTAGAGGGCCTTCTCCAAATCGGTGATGAAGGTTGCGGCGTCTGTGGGCCTGGTGATCTTTGGTCCTGAGAAAATCTTGGACGAACGGACCCGTTCGGTTTTGGCAGCAGAAAGACAACGGCTGAACACCGCCTCTCCGATCAGGGTGAGGGGCACCCCGAAGTCCAGGGCCGCCATGCCGGTCCACTTGCCGGTTCCCTTCTGTCCTGCAGTATCGAGGATCTTCTCAGCCAGGGGCTGGCCATCATCATCGACAAACCGGAGTATGTCCCTGGTGATCTCGATGAGGTAACTGTTCAGGTTCCCCTTGTTCCACCGGTCAAAAACATCCCCCATCTCCTGATATGAAAGGCCCAGGACTTGCTTGAGCAGATCGTAGGTTTCACAAATGAGCTGCATGTCCCCGTATTCAATGCCGTTGTGGACCATTTTAACGAAGTGACCTGCGCCGTTTTCGCCGACCCAGTCGCAGCACGGCACACCCCCCTCAACCTTGGCTGCAATGGCCTGAAACACGGGCTTGATCAGGGGCCAGGCCGCGGTAGACCCTCCGGGCATGAGGGATGGACCGGTCAAAGCCCCTTCCTCGCCGCCGGAAACCCCGGTACCGATGTACAAAAGCCCCTTGGACTCCACCAAGGAGCTTCGGCGCATGGTATCCTGATAGTTGGAATTCCCTCCATCAATGATAATGTCCCCAGGCTGAAACACCCCCAGCAACTGGGTGATGGTATCATCTACTGCGTCCCCGGCCTTTACCATGATCATGGCCTTTCGAGGTCGCTTCAGGGCCGCTGCAAAAGCCGCAAGGTCATGGTATCCGCTGATCTTCTTGCCCACTCCCCGGCTCTGTATGAAACTATCCACCTTGGAAACAGTCCGGTTATACACCGCTACCGTAAAGCCCTTATGCTCCATGTTGAGAACCAGATTCTCACCCATAACCGCTAGTCCGATAAGGCCGATATCAGCCTCCGCGTTTCCCATTTGAAACACCCCCTGTTATCAAAATAGTATATAGCATTTTTCTTATAAAATAAATATAATGCTTCTATGGAACCGAAACGCTGCCCTTGGTGTCTTGGGGATACGCTCTACACCGCCTACCACGATCAAGAATGGGGAAACCCCCAGCACGACAACCAGAAACTCTTTGAGGCGCTGATCCTCGACGGTGCCCAAGCGGGCCTTTCGTGGATTACTATTCTGAAACGCCGGGAAGGGTACCGGGCAGCTTTTGACCGCATGGACCCAGAAAAGATAGCCCGGTATGGTGATCAGGATATTGAACGGCTCATGGGGGATGGGCGGATCATCAGGAACAGACGGAAAATCGTCTCCACTATTGGAAACGCCCAGGCCTATCTTGCCATGATGGAGGGGCAGTGTTCCTTTTCAACCTGGCTTTGGAACTGGGTGGATGGGAAACCGCGTATCAACCGGTTCAAGACCATGACGAACGTACCGGCCAGCACGGAACTTTCCGAAAAGATCTCCAAGGCACTAAAAAAGCAGGGCTTTTCCTTTGTAGGTCCAACGATTATCTATGCCCTCATGCAGGCCGTGGGTATGGTGAACGACCATCTGACCGATTGTTTCAGGCATCCTGACCATCAGCGCACACAGGTACTATAGGCTTGACATCATCTAGGGAGCCATGAGAATATTGGGATATGAACATTGCAGATTTACAGGAAACCGCCGCTCTTGCCCATATAACCATGGATGATGAGGAATTGGCCGCCGCGTTTCCCGCGTTTGAGCAAATGGTTGGTTTTTTTGCTGCCATGCGGTCCGCTGATGAGGATAGCGCGGCTTTTTCCACCCCCATTTCCCGGGTTTCCGGTACTTCCCGGACCGTTTCTTCTGACCATTTCCGGCCTGATAACCCTGATTGTTCTGATAATTCTTTCAACGATCTGAACGAAAACCTGCTGACTGCCCGGGATGGCCGGTTTGTGGTGATCCCCAACATTCTGTAGCAGGTATGAGCGGGGGATCACCGATCGTTTGTCATACTGAGTTCCTGTAAATGGAGAGATGATGATGTTTACATTACCGGAAGGTTTTCTATCATATTTTAAAGACTGGGAAGAAAAAATCAGCGCTTTTATCACCTGCGCTCTTGATTCACCCCCTGATTCGGGGGAGTCATCAGGAGCAGCCGAAACCGAGGCTATGGCCGGTCTCAGGGGGCTTCCCTATGGAGTCAAGGACCTTATCGCGGTGAAGGGCCTTTCCCTCAGTTGCGGCTCAAAACTGCTGGAGGAATTCCGGTCCCCGTATACGGCCACGGCAGTACAGAAACTTGAGGCCGCCGGGTCCTGGGTAATTGGCAAGACCAACATGGATGAATTCGGCATGGGTTCCTCTACAGACAATTCAGCCCTTAAAAAAACCAATAACCCCTGGGACTTAAACCGCGTTTCAGGAGGCTCTTCAGGTGGGTCCGCTGCTGCGGTCGCCGCAGGACAGGTTCCCTTTGCCCTTGGCTCAGATACCGGTGGTTCGGTACGGCAGCCTGCGGCCTTCTGTGGGGTGGTGGGGCTTAAGCCCACCTATGGAGCAGTTTCCCGGTACGGCCTCGTGGCCTATGCCTCAAGCCTTGAAGGTATCGGGGTGCTGGCAGATACCACTGCCCGGTGCCGGGCGGTTTTTGCCACCATCCGGGGGAAGGACCCCATGGACCAGACCTCTCAGGACGCCCCTGCGGAGGCGCCGCCCTTGTACGAACCCACTACCCGGAATCGTCCCAAGGTGATTGGGGTACTTTCTGCTGAAACCATTGCCAAGGCCATTGCCACCGCCGCTATCAATGAAACGGACCGTGAAGCGGGGACCCTGGAAACCGCAGCCCAAGCTGCAACCCTGGAAGCAGAGGTAGCACGGGGTTTTGAGTTGGCAAAAAACCGGCTTGCCGCATTAGGTCATACCCTGGTGAATGTCGAAATCCCCAGCCTCAAATACGGGGTTCCCGCCTACTATACCATTGCCACCGCAGAAGCCAGCGCCAACCTCGCTCGGTTTGACAGTGTGCGGTACGGTGCGCGACCCGCGTGGGCGGAAAACCCCGAGGATCTCATTAACCAAGCCCGGAACGCCGGTTTCGGCGCAGAAGTGAAACTCAGGATCCTCCTGGGAACTTTTGTCCTCCGTTCCGGCTTCCAGGACCGGTATTACCTGCGGGCACAGCGGATCCGCGCCGGCATCCGCCGGAATTTCGAGGAACTCCTCGGGAGCGCCAATTATACCGAACCTGCCGAAGTGCCTGGTCAAC
The DNA here is from genome assembly GCA_031288975.1 of Treponema sp. Classification (GTDB taxonomy): domain Bacteria; phylum Spirochaetota; class Spirochaetia; order Treponematales; family Breznakiellaceae; genus JAITNP01. The sequence goes on from JAITQK010000132.1 coordinate 11,760, forward strand.
AAAACTCCTCGCTATCCTGTGATGCTATCCTCATGCCGGTGTTCCCCACCCGTGCCTTTGACCGGGGACCCAGTTCCCTTTCCCCCTTTGCCCAGAAAGCGGCGGACCTCTACACCTGCTGCGCCAACCTCGCGGGGCTTCCCGCCTTGGCCTTTCCCGTGAGTGTCGAAGGGGGGCTTCCCGTGGGGGTCCAGCTTTTGGGCCGGGCCTTTGCGGAGGGTACGCTCTTGGATATTGTCGAACCTTACGAACAAGCCCATCCCTTCCCCCATCCCGAGGGGTATCGGGCATTTTGGAGCTAACGCCATGTACCAGTCATTTATCGGACTTGAGGTCCATATTCATCTGCTCACGAAAACCAAGGTCTTCTGCGGCTGCCGTTCAGCCTTTGGGGACGAGCCAAACACCAACGTCTGCCCGATCTGTATGGGCTACCCCGGAGTGCTCCCGGCTCTCAATATCGAGGCCATGCGCATGGGCTGTATGGTGGCAAAATCCCTACACTGCCGGATCCCGGAAAAGACCTGGTTCGAGCGGAAGCAGTATTTTTACCCTGACATGACCAAGAACTACCAGATATCCCAGTTCGCCTCTCCTCTGGGGCAGGAGGGCTTTGTGGAGATCGAGGGGAAGAACATCAAGAAGCGGGTGCGGATCAAGGAGTGTCATCTGGAAGAGGACGCAGGAAAAATGATCCACACCGGCACAGTCTCGCTGTTGGACTACAACCGCGCTGGGGTCTCACTCCTGGAAATTGTAACCGAACCGGACATGGAAACCGGGGAGGAAGCAGAACGCTTTATCCAGCAGCTCCGCCGTCTGGTGCGCTACCTGGGAGTCTGCGACGGCAACATGGAAGAGGGATCGCTCCGGGCAGATGCCAACGTTTCCATCAATCTTCCCGGTAAGGGACTTGGCCGCAAGGTGGAGATCAAGAACCTCAACTCATCGCGGTTCGTGCGGCTGGGGCTTAACTACGAAATACACCGTCAGGGGGAATTCCTGGACGCGGGGAAAACCGTTGTCCAGGAAACCCGGCTTTGGAATGAGAACCGGGATCAGACCGAGCCGATGCGAACCAAGGAAAACGCCCAGGATTACCGCTACTTCCCTGAGCCAGATCTCCCGGTGTTTACCCCGGACCTGGCCTTCCTCAAGTCCGTGGACGATGCCCTGGTAGAACTCCCTGTTCCCCGGATGAAGCGCCTGGAGGCCGAGTATGGCCTTTCCGCAGAACAGGCGGACCTCATCTGTGATGAAAAAGCGCTCGCTGATTATTTTGAAGAAGCAGTGGCGGCGGCTGAAAAACAAGGGTTTAACACGCAGGACGCTGCCACCCGGATCGTGAACTGGCTCCTCATGGACATCAAACACATCCTGGTCCGGGAGGGCATCCCCTTACACGCCATCTTGTCCTTCACCCTCAAGCCCCAGCAGCTTGCCACCCTGGTGGTGATGGTTGCCCAGGGACAGGTTTCGATGAAGAACGCAAAACAAGCTATGGAGGCAGTCATCACCGAGGGCAAAGACCCGGAGCTGCTTATCCGGGAACGGGGCTGGGAACAGCTTACCGACCCGGCGAAGATCGCCGAGGCAGTGAATGCGGTCTATGCTGATGAAGGGGAGGTTTTTGCGGAGCTCAACCGTACCGGAGAAAAGGACAAGCGGCGCCGCACCCTCACCGCGTACCTGGTGGGAAAGGTACTGGAAAAAACTGGTGGCCGGGCAGACCCGAAGATCGTGGGAACACAAGTAGCGGCGTTGATACAAAAAGGCTGATTCACCATGAGCCAAAACGGTAGTGGTGCGGTGTCCAATATTATAAGCTTAAAGGAAATTTAACCGCGGACGACGGCGGACACTTTAGGGGTTTCCAAACAAAAAAGTTCGTGTTTGTCTGTGCTGTCTGCGGTTTTCTTTCTTCCGTTTTTATGCAATCACAACGGGTTGAATTTCACCCCAAGGCCCCAACTCACCGCGCTCATTCTGCCAGCGGGTCGAGCATAACAAAAAATTGCCTTCCGCTTCCGGCGGCAGGGTAAGGGGCCACAACGTGCGGGTCATCAGTTTGCTCTGCGTCAAGGCGGCGTAGTCCGTTACTTTTTCCAGGCCCCAGGTGAAGTTAAGCAGACAGCCGTTGTCGCCGTAGGGTACAGCCTTGCGGGTAATGTAGTTGGTAAGGTTCTCAAACCAGCCGTCATAGGCGGCGTCTGGGCTGGGAATGTAATCTTTGCCCTTTGACATAGAGCCTCCTTTGTTTTCGGAAACCGCCCACAAGCCTTTGTAAGTTCCTCACAAGCTTTCTGGGACCGTCCGCAATCCTTTATGAGTCGTTCGCATATTTTTATGAAGGGCTTACAAGGGGGAAACAGGAAGGAGGAGTTAGAACATAGTTCCCTGCCTCCTCATTCCTTCTTCCTGTTTGTTCACCGCTCCCGCTTAATTGTTATACTCGATAGTCCAAGGGACATCCTTGTCGGCGATTTTTATCGCTATCGTAGTGTTGATCGTACTACTGCTGGTCAGCGTCATATTTTCGTCAGTCTGCACCAGATTCCAGCCGGCCTTGAGCGGCAGAGTGAAGGCGCTGTAGGTGTCGTTATAGGTATAGCTCTGGCCTTCATCCTCATCCTCATCCTCATCCGTTATCGTCTTTTGCTCCCTGCTGAGGGTAACGTTTTTGCTGACATAGACATACTGAATTGTACTTTCGTTATAGTAGGTTGTCTCATCAGTTTCATACTTCATTCTGTCTACCGAATACCGGATAGAACCAGAAGAACCAGAAAAATATGGAGTAACAATTTTTGCGGACTTGTCACTTACCGTTACCTCATAACCCGCCTCGATGCTGCCGAAAAAGTGACTCTCAGCATCGAGCCAATTAGAAATCCCTTCAGTGTAGGGATCGGAAGGTGTGTTCAAGATTAAGCTGAACTTCCCCTCATTTACCCACCAAGTGCCGTAGCCTTCGCTCCCGCCATAACTGGGAATGGTTTGTTCCCCAATCGTTATGGTTGCCTCTTTGCCCGCCAGGGCGTTTTCGCCCACCAGGGTGGCGCCGTTTACCTCAATCTTCGCCTGCCCTGTTGTCTCTTCGGTAATAGCCGGAAGATCAAGCCCGCCATTATTACCGCCATCATCACCGCCATCGTCGTCGGTGGGACACCCCGTCATAGTAAAAATCGCCGCCAAGAAGAGGACGGCGAAGCCGAAGAAAATACCATGCTTTTTCATGGTGAACTCCTTAATGCTAATGCCTCCCGACGAGGCGTTAGCGTGTGGTGAAATCTTCCCCCCTAAGGGAAATAAAAAAGCCGGAATTCCCCCTTGAGGAAGGTTCCGGCGTTTTTCCATAAGAAAATGAGAAAAAATGGGTAAAAAAGTACGATTTTGGGACGTTAGGTACTTGACAAAGCCAAATTCGCCCCTAGCATTACTGTGGCCTGTGGCCTGTGGCCTGTGGCCTGTGGCCTGTGGCCTGTGGCCTGTGGCCTGTGGCCTGTGGCCAGAAGTCTATCTTAATGATGTACAGGGTCTCCCTGGTCATGGTGAATAGTATACTGTCCCTGAAAATATATGTCAATGCCTAATATCATAAACTGAACGATTATTTTTCTCTGCGTCTCTGCTGAGGTTCTTTCGGGCTTTTGAGAGCCGGGTGTTACACAGATGTTTCCTGCTTGTTTTCTTTCAATTTGTTCTCAACCCATTCTAAACAGTTAGTTGCTATAGTAATGCTTTCTTCAAAGTCTTTTTAACAAGCTGTCAATGATTCATAGCGTTCCATAAATTACTTTCCCTTCTTTGCTGATAGTCTTGTAAATATATCCGATTTCGTTTTTTAATTTGTTGTATTTATCATAATCAATGGTGAGCAAGTCTACCGCTATATCAATGTCGTTATCAAAAAACGATCTATAAAGGGTATCAATAATTTTACGCCCGTTTTCAAGATTTTTCTTGACTATTAACAAATCAAGGTCACTTTTTTCTGTGTTATCTCCTCTGGCGTAAGACCCAAAGAGAATTATTTGGTCAGGTGAAGCTATAGAGACTATTAGAGAGACTATTTGGTCTAAAAACGGCGCATTTCCATACATAAACGCAGTATAGATAAAAATATTCAGATAAATCAAGCTCATCAGAGACGGAGAAGGCTATGCAGGAGATTGATAAAATCGTTATTATAGAGGAATCATGCGTGTTTTAGCAAAAGATATTATACAAGCTGCCCAGGATAAACCTGGTGAAACCGTGGAAGTGAAAGGCTGGGTTCACCGGATCCGGGAGCTGGGGGGCATCACCTTTGTGATCCTCCGGGATAGGTCTGGTATCCTCCAGCTCGTGCTGGAAG
>JAITQK010000209.1 GCA_031288975.1 Treponema sp.
TTGCTTTGGCATACTCTCCGTCCGCACTCGTACTTCGGTATATATTATACCCACTTGCTCCTGTAACGGCATCCCAAGTAATCCTGATGCTGCTTGATGATGCCCCTCTTGCAGATATATCTGTCGGAATAGATGGATATGTTATCGTAGACTTATATACTGACTTGTCTCCTTCACCACCATTATTATATGCGGCTACCTTGTAATAATATATCTTAGATGCCGTTAATCCTGTATCATTATAGGAGGTGCTGGTAACTTGAACTGTATTTATTTTGGTATATGTTCCATTCGCACTCTCACCCCGGTATATGTTGTACCCGATTGCCCCCGTAACAGCAGCCCAAGTAATCGTTATACTGCTTGATGACATTGCTGTCACAGATACCGTTAACGTAGTAGTCGGATAGGTCATTCCGGTATACGCTGACGAGATACATTCTCCAGCGGCGTTATACGCACTCACCTTATAAGTATATTGTGTCGTCGGCTTTAAACCGGTATCCTCGTATGATGTTATTTGAGAATCCTCTGTTTCATATATTGGTGTATTCCCGTATGTCGTCCCATCTTCAGAACGATAGACTTTATATCCTACCGCTCTGGGAACCGGATCCCATGTAATGGTTATACTCTCTGATGATGATGGTTCGATGGTGGTATTCTCCGGTGCAGGAACCGTATTGTCTTTGCCATTTATCATACCGGTAAACCCATCCGTGGGCTGCTCACAACCTAAAAGCCACATTACTGAGATATAGACTAACAAAAAATACCCTGCCAAGGAACGGTGCATTAAAGCGTAACTACTCAATACGGTTCGTACATTTCCGATCATAAAACCTCCCAGTATTGTTACCGGTTAATAAGCCCTATTGTATAGCCAAGCGAAATAGACACCATCTTGCGATTGTAAACTTGCAAGATGCCGGTATCATCCTTTATACTCATATTACCAATATCAGCCGCGTATCGCGCATCGGCAAATAAGACCCCCGGCCCCAGCTTGATTCCCAGATTAATACCCACTGTATATCCTATGGGTACGGAAAATTCGAATTCACGGGTTTCATACACATCGCCTGTGTAGTTCATTTTTCCTAGTGGTACTGTAAAATATATCCCACCGAGAGCTGAGAATAAAAATATCCTTGGTCTGAACATCACTTTTGCGAGAATCGGTATCATCAATGTCATAGAATCGAATGAAGCCGTATAGTTGCGGGTGGAGTACTTATTTTCACCATTAGCTACGTATGGAACCTGTTCATATCCTGAATATCCAACAAAATCATTGGTAAAACCAAAGATAGCTTCCGTTTGAATGGCGAATAGTTTATTGATTTGGAATGCCGCCTGTATTACGGCTTCATAGGTAATGTTAAGATGATCGTCAACTTCACCTTTTATATCATCTGAGAGTGTATAGAAACGTATCGACCCACCGCCCCGCACACCGAAATAAAGCCACTTGTTTTTCCATGCATTATCGGTAAGTAAATATGCGAGCCGTGGCATGAGTTTTAAACCGTCCTCGAGGTTCTGATATTCAACTGATTCTCCTTTTAATTGGCTCCCTGTTTCTATATCTAGTATCTTAACATCGAATAGATACATCCTTCCTAAACGTCTCACACTTCCTTCAAGTACATAATCTGCGTTGAATGCGTTTCCAATCGCCTTGATAGTATTAGGATCGGTAAATCCCGAACGCTGAATATGTAGTTCAGTCATTGCTTTTTCAATGGCATCCTTGCTACGGGGCAACACCACATATTTTCCGCTGTTGGTGATTTCCGTTGCCAAAATCTGGGTAAGCAACTCGGCATCCGATTCATTTACTCCACTGGATTTCGCTAATTCCGCTATATCGAAAGTGAATATCGCCAACTTCAATAAATTAGTGGTATCACTATCGGCTGCGCGTGCCAATTTATTTGCTATACTAGGTAAAAGACCGCGTATATCTTCTATGTCGCGGTATTCACGGTAATCGCCTGTAATCTGCTGGAGAGTTTCCACATTTAGAATGCTGATAAGCACCAGATTATGGTCAGCGAAACGTTGTATGTAACCTACTACGACAAAGTTAGCGCCAAGTTTTTTTATATTTTCTCTGGTATCAGAATTAGTCCATCCCTCCCGCTGAAATTGCTCCTCTTTTATGATATTGGTTACTGTTCCCCGGGGTATAATGGTAAATACCTTGTTTAATTGAAGTTCGTTCTCTAAAAGTAATGCGATAGTGTCCCCATCATCCTCACTATTCATGCCAGTAAAAGGAAACACTGCCAGTGCAGGCTTGGTTTTAGCTGCAAGCAGGGTAATACAGAAAAAAAACATCATTACGATGGTCGATGTTTTTATACAACGATTCATAGCTATCCTCCTATCCAGTTCTTTTTCCATTACAATATCGCTCGTTTTATACCCTGAAAGAATTGCCGGTTATTACGGATATAATCCGCCACTTCCTTCCTGAAAAGCAGGTCGGTATTCATCTCTTTTAACTCCTTGCTGATCGCTTGAGGTCCGACAATCTGGTTATTACGGGTGAAAGCAATGGTAACATAACAACCAATAATATAGGGATTTCGATAATCTATATAATTAACGGTAACAAGCAAGGCATAGTGCTTTTGTCCGGCCCCTGCTGCTTGTGTGGGAAAAGTAGGTAGGTCCAGAGGAACCCTATCCTGTTCGAGACCTTTTTGTATACTCTGTAGCAGTATGGCGCGTTCTTTTTCTCCGATGGCATCTCCGGCAAATTCAAGGGTAACAGGAATTGGTGTAACTTCAAGGGAAAAATTCCCCATGAGATTTTTCTTTATCTGTGGTACTCTCATCAATAATTCTACCTGGACAGTATACATACCTGCCTCTAATCCCTGGGTAGATAGAGGAATAGAAAAATGCTTATCAGCGTTTACTTGAAAGGTGTAGTCTGGTGTAGCTTTGTTTATCCTATAAATACTAACCCTACAATCAATAGTCCCGATATGTTCCATCATATTTGAATAAAGACTACCCGAAATATCCTTGGTATCGGCTTTTTGAATAATAACTGATGGAATAGACTCAAGAGTAATACTATCCACCAAAGTATTTATTTGAAGGGTAAGGTATTCATACAAACCGACCCGTCCATTGGGACTATCATAATACGCGGCCTCCCGTCGCAGGGGGTTTTGATCTAATTCAGTAAGAATATTCTCGTACATACGCAGCGTGGCAGCGAAGGTATTCTGTTTTACCAGTATGTTTGAATACCGTTCCGAGACATTTTTTGCGAAATTGTGTATATCCTCTTCGGCTTTTTTACGGGGAATCTGAGACAAAACATGCACCACATATTCTTCCTGATTATTTTTCTTACGATATACCTCGGTATAATACTCAACAGGCGTTTCCCGCGAAACCACCGAAGAGGCATAACTTAATACTTCTTCATCATAGTAATCAATATCCGTAGTGGATATATCCATCGCTTGGGCACGAATAAAATTACCATAATATTTTGCCACTTGAGGGGAGATATTGTTACGGGCATCGTTCCTCGCTTCGGCCTCACTTGAAAATCTTCGAGAAGTACCGGTAAAAAAGAGTTTCTCATCAGTATCAAGATAATGCGGACTGTCAACCCACATAGGCCGTATGAATGACGATTGTGACCCACAGGATACCAGATATAAAATATCCCCCAGGATCATAAAAATCGAGAGCCATTTTTTATAAAACACCATGTTTATTTTCCCTCCCTGGCAATGGCCAAGGTCCATACTGCCTGAGTTTTGGGATTGGTCCAGGTTTCTAAAACATAAAATCCTCTTAACATCCCTGATATAGTAGTTACCGAAGTAGTGTTCATAGAATTCATGAGCATTTCTTGTTTTGCATACATCCTACTGGAAACAGATTTGACGATATCAAAAACCGCATTTTCATACGAGGCAATAACCGTATCTTTATGAAACATCCGGGGACCGGCAAAACCGACCCCTGCAAGATAGCCTGCAATTTCCGTTGGAGGCTTATTAATCCACCGGGGAGTACCATTTTTTGTGACATAATTATACTTAATAGCAAGAGGCCCTTGAGTTCTATACCGGGTACGAACAAAAACCGATTGGTTCTCTTCAAAGACATCCCTATCAGGATCAAAGTGCAAATAGGCGATATACTGCCTATAATCCTGGTCGTAATCCAGGGTAGTGTCACTATCAAATCTAAAATCAAGAAAACCGATTCCATGGCCTTCATGGTACACCATGGTGCCTCCAACCGATTGATAAAACGCTACCCGTCGGGCGGCATCCTCAAGTGCCAGGGTAATAGCTTTCTGTTTGTAGAGGTTATCCCCTGCAACACCCAAAAAGATCAATTCATTAGTATTTGGGGTACTATCCCAAAATGCCTTACGACGAGACACCGGAATCCCAGAAGAAGGTTCCGGTAACGGAGTGAAACTTGTACAAGAAAAAACCATCAAGATACTGAGAAAAACTATAAAATAGTTCGACATGTTCCCTCCGATATGGATAGGGGAAAACTCCCCCTATTCATCCACTAATTTAATTGACTTGAGGAGTCTGTTCTGAAAGTTTCTGCAGGGCGTTTTGTACCAATGCATCTATCTCCACCTGAGTTAGGCCCACTCCACTTTGGGTAGCCGCACCATTAATTGAATTTTTGATATTGGCGATTTGATAACTCACCATAACGTAGTATGTGCCGCCCCTTTTGCCTCGCTTCACAATCCTGGCGCCACTCATGGCCGTTGAGGTTGCCTGTCGATTAACACTTTCAAAAAGACTCGAAGCCGCGATACGATTTCCTGTTCCTACTTCCCGGTTATAATCAACTTGCAGGGCATTTATCGCAGCGTGTATCTGAAAAGCCACGGACTCCCTGGCCCGGTTTTCCGCTGCTTTCCATGACGTTGACTCGCTCCCCATTTTGGCACTACCAATACCATACAGTACATCTTCCTGAACTGGTGGATTATTAACCCAAGATAGACAAGCGCCCATCAAAACCGAAAGTATTGAGACCATGAACAAAACAAAATACTTTTTCATATAAAACCCCTTATATTACAGGTTATCTATAAAACGCCTTGTATAAGGACATTTCAACGAAATGCATTACTCGTTTTATAGGTATAACCTGATTGATAAATAATTTTTGATCTGATCATAAATTTCCCTCTTGTATACTTTTTATATACACTTTTATACCTCTTTCAAAAAAGTAGATATTTTGTACCACATACTAAGATACCAAGAATTACCTGCTCCTATCCAGCAGTTTTCCCGGCATTGAGAATATAACTCTCTATTATTGCATTTCGTACCCATACTTATAATAATAGTCCATTTCAATAAAAAAACAATATCTTTCTCATACATTTAGAAAAAAATATTACCTTTTAATTATTATTCATACCGAAATACTAAGATATACACAATGTACCCCTCGCCAAAACCCGCTCCCTGCGAAGGAGTAATTCCCGCTTCATACCTTCCCGCAGCTCCTCCAGGTTCAGACCAGCATCAAGATAGGCCAAAGCCGCCTCGCGGTCCTGTATATGCCATTCCGCATCAATCGCCAGGCTCCTGTACGCAACGGCTTTTATGGCATCAGGGTAATGGCCCTTTGTGAGTTCCAGAAGATACACCCGTCCTGTATTGCGGCGGTTCTGACGCATCAAGTCCAACCCCAGCATCAGCGCCGCCCGGGGATAACCTTGTGCCGCAGCGGTTTCTAAGAGCGCCTGCCCTGTTTCTTCCGCTTCTTCACCGAGTGCCGAATGTTTGACCCGTTTCTGCCAAGATAGGGCTAGATTTTCAAGATCATAGTGAAACTGTTCCACGGCCTTGAGGGGCGCTTCGGCGATGTGGGTAAAGGCTGTAAAAAGGGAAGCCAAGCCCAGAATATCCCGCTGATTGTGATCGCAGACTTTCAGAAGCGCTTCGACTGCTCCTGATTTCGGCCCTACGCTATGACTGTCCCCTTTGGTGGGGTAGGTGGATTGAAAGAGCCGTAGAAAGGAAAACCAAATCTCCGGGGCCAGGGCACCAGGCACATCACCGATGCGGTTAAGGCCCAGAATAGTGGTTTCAATTTCTCCCTGAGAACAGGTGGAGAGGATTCGTTTCCACAGGCGGCGTGCAGGGTGGAGGAGATCCGCATGGGGATAGACCGGTGGGGTAATCCCCTGCATGATGCAGCGATTCTTGAGTATCTGGGCATCAAAGCTCTTGCCGTTGTAGGTAACGACGATAAGCGGGCGAGGGGTAATCCTGTCTGGGGAGCGGCATTGCCCTAGTTCCTGGACCAGGGCTTCGAGGAAATCACTTTCCCCAGGATAATCCAGGAGTAGGTACTGATCGATGTGAAGCCGATATGGTTGCGGCGGCTCCCCCGCGTCCCGTACAAAACGGCCAAAGGCCGCGAGGAACGCAACAGTACCGGCCCCTCCGGAAAGCCCGGTGGTCTCAAGATCAAAGAACAGGAGGTCTTCGGGGTTCAGTGCACCTTGTTCCCCGGAACTGTTCTGTATCGTATAAGAAAATAAATCCGGGATCAGCAGCGGTAAGGAACGTGGGAGCAAAGCGGGCAGGGGGAGGGACAGGTCCAGGATTGCCAGATGTTTGAGGGTCTGAAATCCTACAGGGACCCAGCCTGCGCGGAGGAGTTGTTCGAGAGGCGTGGGAGTTTGATCGCAAAGTGCTTGCAGGTCCGTTGTGGTAGGGTCGGCACCCCTATCGGCAGGCCCTTTGGGGGAAACACAGGTGGTTTTTCGCTGTCTGATTCGCTGTAAACGCGCCCGTAAATCCTGTCCCATGAAGGGCCTTCACTTTTCGGACTTTTTCTCGAAATGGGAAAACTCCATGGTGAACGTGGCTCGACCCTGGCTTACCGAACGGAGCATGGTCATGAAACCGAACATCTTTGCCATGGGCGCCAGGACTGTTACCTGATCAAGCTGCACCTTGGAATCCATGCTTAACACCTGTCCGCCCCGCTGGGTTACGAGGCTTATGACATCCCCGACGAATTCCTTGGGGGAGATGAGGTCTACTGCCATGATGGGTTCCAAGAGTATGGGGCCTGCGGCGCGACATGCTTCGTCAAAGCCCAGGCTGGCGCAGGCTTCAAAGGCAAATTCAGTGCCTGTGAGTTCTGAATAGCCGATATCTGTTACGCTCACCCCCACGTCAATGCAGGGGTACCCCAGGACGATGCCTGATCCAAAGGAGTTGGTGATGCCCCGTTCTATAGCGTCAAGGATAGGCTGGGGGATATTCCGATCCTTAATGGCGCAGGTATACCGGTTTCCGGTGCCCCGATCCAGGGGCGAGACCTGCAAGGTGAGGGTGGCGGCGTTTTCCTTGCCTGCAATGACCCGGGAGAACTGCTCCTTCCGTTCCACCACGGCGCTCACCGATTCACGGTAGGTAACCTGGGGGTGTCCCACCTTGGCCCCCACGTTGTATTCCTTGAGTATCCGGGTTACGAGCACATCCAGGTGCAGTTCCCCCATGCCGGAAATGATGAGCTGGCCGGTCTCTTCGTTTTCCCTGGTGGTAAAGGTCGGGTCTTCCCGGGAAAGCAGGGCGAGAATATCCTTGAGCTTTTCCTGTTCCGACAAGGTCTTGGGTTCAATGGAAACCGATATGACCGGCTCGGGGAATTGCATCTGTTCAAGCACCACGGGCCAGCCCTCACTGCCGATGGTATCCCCGGTCTGGGCCAGCTTCAGTCCGATGATGACCCCAATGTCCCCGGCAGTAAGGCTATCCAGGGGTTCAGATTTGTTGGAGTGCATTCTGAGAATACGATTGGCCCGTTCCCGTTTCTTTTTGCCAACGTTAAAGAGGGTGGTTCCAGGTTTGATGGAACCGGAGTACATCCGCACATAACAGAGGCTTCCTGCTTCCCGGTCGTTCTGAATCTTGAAGACAAGGCCCAGGGGGGTAGCGACGGGATCACAGGGAACCGCGATTTCCTCATTCTTTTTAAGATGATGCCCCTGGGCAGGCGGGGTTTCATCCGGCGCAGGCAGGTAGTCCACCACCCCGTCAATCAGGGGCTGCACCCCTATGTTCCGCCGGGAGGCTCCTGCGAAAACCGGGAACAGGGAGCGGCCCAGCACTGCCTTTCGCAGTTCCTGGCGGAGAAATTCCGGCGTTAAGTCCTCACCGGCGAGGTACTTTTCCGTTACCTCGTCGGAAACGCCGGAGAGTACATCGATGAGTTTGTCTCGCCATTCCCGTGCGAAGGTCTCCCGCTCCGGGGCGATGGGAGCGTAGTGCATCTGCTCCCCCTCGGTGGCGGCATCCCAGCGGATCTCCCGCAGCTCAACGAGATCGATCACCCCTTCAAAGCCCCCTTCCTTGCCAATAGGAAGCTGGAGCGCCACGGTCGGCGCCCCGAGTTTTGTCTTGATATCCTCCAGGACCTGAAAGAAATCAGCCCCCACCCGGTCCATCTTGTTTACATACCCGATGCAGGGCACCTGATAGTGCTCCGCCTGACGCCACACAGTCTCGGTTTGGGGTTCCACCCCCCGAACTGCGTCAAAGATCGCTACTGCCCCGTCCAGAACCCGGAGGGAACGTTCCACCTCGGCGGTAAAATCCACATGCCCTGGGGTATCGATGATGTTGATCTGAAAGTTCCGCCAATAGATCGTGGTGGCCGCGCTCTGGATGGTGATACCCCGTTCCTGTTCCTGCTCCATCCAATCCATGACGGCTTCCCCGTCATCGACTTCCCCTATCTTATGGCTTTTTCCCGTGTAATAGAGGATCCGTTCGGTGGTGGTGGTCTTTCCCGCGTCAATATGGGCCATGATACCGATATTACGCTTCGATTTAAGGGTACTGTTAAGCATAGGACACTCCTGTTATAGCCTCCGTACCGCCCGGAACAGTTCTTCCTGGCTTATTTCAACCCAGATAGGCCGTCCGTGGGGGCAGCGGGGGACCGGGAGCTTTAAAGCGGCATTGGCTAGGGTAAGGGCGGTGGTTTCATCAAGGTATTCCCCCTCCTTGATGGCGTAGTGGCAGGAAAGGGTAGCGGCCCAATGCTCGGCGATGTTTTCCCCGGCGTTTTTAAGGTTTAAGAGTTCTTTGATCGTCTCCGCATCCCCAAGCTGCCAGTTGACCGGCAGGGCTTGGATGCGCCAGGTTCCGTTATCCCCTTTGAGGATAATGCCGAGCCGTGCCAGCTCACCCTGGCGGCTCATAAGAAAACGGTCGTCGTCTTCGCTTTCGGTCCTGAAAGGAATGGGCACCAGCAGTTCCTGTTGTGGAATGGCATGGGAAATGAAGCGTTCATAGAGGATTCGTTCATGGGCGGCATGCTGATCGATCAGAAAAAGCTGGTTGTTCTTTTCAATGAGGATGAACACATCAAAGGCTTTACCTGCATACCGTATACCATAGGATGGACTATTTTCCGCTACGGTTCCGGGGCTACGATCCGATCCATTACCGGTGAAGGAGGAGCGCGATATATCACTGAACCGGTTTCCCAGTAAGGCTTCCATGGCCAGGACACCGGCTTCGTTGCAGCCGCTCCCCGGTCCCCAGGATTCGTCCGTATCAGGAGAATTCCAGCCCTGGGAATAAGAACGGGGAATGGCCTCTCCCAGAAAATTCAATTCTTCTATTGTTCCATGCTGTTCCTGTGCAGCAGCGAGGTTCCTGTGGTGTATAAAATCCCTTAGCGCCGAGCTTATCGCATGGTGTATGGCCCCTGAGTCGGCGAACCTGACTTCCCGTTTGGCAGGATGGATGTTGAAATCCGCCAGAGCTGGATCAATGTCAATATAGACTGCCCCAATCGGATGAGCGCTATTGGGGAACCAGCCCTGCACTCCGTATTCCAGAGCCTGGAGCAGGGAAAAGTCCTGGATCCGTCGCCCGTTTGCGAAGATGTACTGTTGCCGCCGGTCGTTGCGGGATAATGCGGGACTGCCGAGGACAATCGTTATGGAGAAACCTGTGCCTGCGGCGCCGATTTCATGGAGGAAGGTCCCTTCATTCCGGTTCAATAAGACCGCGGCGAAGCGTTCCTTCAGGCTGGAAACCGGGGGAAGAAAGATATTGAGTTTGCCATCCTGGATAAAACGGAACCCGATGTTGGGGAAGGCCATGGCCTTCTCGGTAAAAGCATCCCTACATTTTTTAGATTCGCTCCATTCCCGTTTCATGAACCGTTTCCTGGCAGGAATGGTATCGAAGACCCCCAAGGCCCGGACACTGGTTCCCTTGCCCCGGCTGCTCTGTTCGATCCGCGGTTTGGTTACCTCACCGGGGCCTACTTCAAGATGCCAGGCTTCCCTGCCGTCGATACTGGTAAGTATCTCCAGGCGTGATACTGCTGCTGCTGCTGCCAGGGCTTCCCCCCGGAAACCCAATGTTTCAGTGGAACTGAGGTCTTCAATGGAACGTATCTTGCTGGTCGCGTGGGTATGCCAACAGAGTTCCAGATCATCCTGGTCCATACCGTTGCCATCGTCGATCACCTCAACCCGGCGGGTTCCGCCCCCTTCGATAAGCACTTCGATAAGACTACTTCCCGCGTCTATAGCATTATCAAGGAATTCCCGTACCAGCGCCGCAGGCCGATCAATAACCTCTCCGGCTGCTATTTTCCGGGCTTCCTCCAGGGGAAGCAGATAGACATGCCCTTTGTTAAACATCTTCATGGCATCAGCTTTTTCTATTACATTTACTTCAGTTTCCCGCATAACGTGCCCCTTTTTTCTTTCACGAAATCAACCACTCGGAGCCGCTCTATCAAAGAGACCTAGCTCCGGATCCACATCCGCCTTGGCGTCAGGGCTGTTCATCAGCACCTCGATGCGGCTTTCCACCTTTTCAAGGTCCTTCTCAAGGGCGCGAGCCAGCTTAATCCCCTCTTCAAATGCCTTAATAGCATCATCCAGGGGGATATCAGGCTTCCTTATGGTTTGGCCCAGCGCTTCAAGGCGTTCCAGCCGCGCTTCAAAGTTCTTCATACTTCCTCCGGCAGTGCTTCGGCTGCCTGAACCGTCTCAGTTTTTGCGATGATGGTTCCCTCCAGCGGCCGGATGATGAGCCGGTCTCCCGGTTTGGTATCCTCGGCCCGGGATACCACCTTCTTGGTGGCTTTGTTAATGACCACCGAGAATCCCCGTTCCAGAATCGCCTGGGGACTTCCCGCCTCAAGGCTCCGCCGCGCCAGTTCCAGCCGGCGGCGAAGCTCACTTACCCGTTCAGCCAGGGCCGCCAGAAGTTCCTCTTTGGCATCGTCAAACCGCACCAGCCGGGGCTGCAATATGGACCGGAACCGGTATTCCAGGTCTTCAAGGTTGAAGGGCTTTGCCAGAAGCCGGACCCGCTCAATCCGCGCATTCATGGTACGATAAATAGTATCCGCCAGAAACCGTATCGTGTCCAGGGTTTCCTCATGGCTGGCGCTCACCAGTTCCGCCGCTGCCGAAGGGGTCGGCGCCCGAAGATCCGCCGAAAAGTCACTCAGCGCCCAGTCTATTTCATGGCCCACAGCGCTCACCACCGGGATTTTGGATGCCGCCACCGCCCGGACCACCACCTCCTCTGAAAAGGGAAGCAGGTCCTCCAGGGCACCGCCGCCCCTCCCGACAATGAGCACCTCCGCAAGTCGCCACTGGTTAGCCTGCTCAATACGCCGGGCAATGATAGGGCCTGCTTCAGCCCCCTGCACCGGACTAGGCAGGATGATCACCCGGATACCTGCGGCACGGCGCTGTAGTACATTGAGGATATCCCGCACTGCCGCACCGGTGGGAGAACTCACCACCCCCACAGTGGCGGGAAAACGGGGGACAGGCTTCTTCCGGTCTTGGTCAAAAAGCCCCTCTGCCGCAAGCGCCTGCTTCCGTTTTTCCAAGAGCACGAGGATATCCCCGGTTCCTGCCAGTTCCATCTCCTCGCAGACGATTTGATAGGTTCCCCGCTGGCTATAGACCGAAAGGCTCCCCCGGACCCGCAGGAGCATACCGTCCCTGGGTTCAAACGAAAGGAAGCGGAGCCGGTTCTTGAACATCACCCCGGAAATAGCAGCCCCAGCATCCTTGAGGGTAAAATAGAGGTGTCCTGTGCTTGAGGGGCGGCAGTTGGATAACTCCCCCTCGACCATTACCGACCCAAAGGCCCCTTCTAAACTTTGACGTATGAGGTTGGTCAGTTCTGAAACGGTAAGTTTGTGGCTCCTGTCCATGGGATTAAAAGTATAGCGGATAATTGCCAGTGAGGCAATGGGGTGAAGGTGTGGTCATATTATACTCTCGTAGGCATAAATTTGTTAAATGGTGTAGATGACTGGGATGTTTTACATGAAAATACTAAATTGACAAAATAATATCGGATACGATATATTCTATAAAAAGAGCTTGAAACAGCAGTCAACCGGATGAATGAATATATCGGGAGGAAGAAACAATGAAATGGGAAGACGCAAAAAAAATAATAACCCAAAACAAAGAAGTTCAGGATGAACTTAGGAACAACGAAATTGAATTTAGAATTATCGAAGAGATAATTTTGGCAAGGCAAGAAAAAAAACTGACCCAACAAGAATTGGCTGAAATGATAGGAACAAAACAGTCAAACATCTCAAGGTTGGAAAGTGGGAATTATAATCCATCAGTAGAATTGCTGAATAAAATAGCGCATGCTTTTGGAAAAAAATTAGAGATAAGAATGGTATAATAAAAAAGGTCCCAACTGCATATAACGAGGCAGTCGAAAAAACCAATCCAGACTTCGAAAGTCCTCTCTTGGAACTATTTTTTTTAGTGGATGTTCCGGGAACACGCTCGAATATTGCTCCCTGTTTCTTCCGGGAGTATGACTTTGCCCCACCCTTTTCCCCTACGACATGGGCAAGCGGCTCCTCTTCTCCGGTCAGCTCTTGCAAGGATGCTTACAACGTAGGGTGCTGCGTGTCAAGAGCATATCAACAAATAAAGAGAAAAAACGTACTGTACAGAAAAATATGATAAAAATGCTTGATAAATCAAATAAAAGTGATATATTGAATTCATACGGATAGAGCCTGGTACATCATACTGTAACTATAGGAAGTTTATTAAAAGAAGGGTAGAGTTGAAGACTTGAGCACTATGGACATGATTCGACACATGATATATCTATTGGTAGCCATCCAGAGCCTAGGGCAGACCTCACCACAAACAAACAAACAAACAAACAAACAAACAAACAAACAAACAAACAAACAAACAAACAAGTATAAGGCCACTGATCGACTTTGTCAAGTACCTAATAATCACCTAATCACCCTTTTTTCTCATTTCTTTTCACACAAAAAGCCGGCTGATCAACAGCCGGCTTTTTGCGTATTGGCGCTGCCAATCACGATGATTCCCGCAGGGGGAACAAACAACAACAGTCGGCCGTTCCTGCAAACGGCCCGGCACGAGGAGCTAATCTTGAAAAAGGCTAGTCAACTATTACATGGAGTTTACGGAACAAACTCCCAAGCTAAAACGCACGGCGTTTTAGCCGGCTTTGCCGTTCTCTTACTGGCGGCAATTTTCACCTTTACCGGTTGTCCCATCGACCCTGATCCGGGTCCCGAAAACCCAACAGTGGACAAAGCCGCTCTTACCGCCGCCATCAACGCGGCCAATACCGCCAAATCTAGCGTAGTGGTCAACACCGCTGCGGGGAATGTGTCTTTGGGAACCAACTGGGTTACCGAGGCTGAGATGACCGCCCTCACCACCGCGATAACAGCGGCGGAAGCAGTGAAGGACAAAGCCGATGCTACCCAGACGGAAGTAGATAACGCGACAACAGCCCTGACCACCGCCACAAGCGCCTTTAACACCGCGAAAAAGGACGGAACCAGCACCGGAAGCACAGCAGGGGACAAGGCCTCTCTTGAAGCGGCGATTACTGCGGCCAACACCGCCA
Organism: Treponema sp.; assembly: GCA_031288975.1. Classification (GTDB taxonomy): domain Bacteria; phylum Spirochaetota; class Spirochaetia; order Treponematales; family Breznakiellaceae; genus JAITNP01. Next base: position 13,974 of record JAITQK010000209.1, read on the forward strand.
AATCCAGCGTAGCGATTGATACCAACGCGGGGAATGTGCCTTTGGGAACCAAGTGGGTTACCGAGGCTGAGATGACCGCCTTTAACACCGCGATAATTTCTGCGGAAGCGGTGAAGAACAATGCCGACGCCACCCCGGCGGAAGTAAATAACGCGATAACAGCCCTGACCACCGCCACAAGCGCCTTTAACACCGCGATAAAAACCGGGAACAACACCGAAATCGTAGCGGCGGACAAGACCGCCCTCATTACGGCGATCAGCCAGGCCAATAACGTCAAGGGTAGCGCGGTCGTCAACACCGCTGCGGAGAATGTGCCTGCGGGAACTAACTGGGTTACCCAGGACGAGATGTCAGCCCTAACCAACGCGATAACTTCTGCTGAAGCGGTGAAAAACAAAGCCGCCGCCACTCAGTCGGAAGTAGATAACGCGACGACAGCCCTGACCACCGCAATGGCCACCTTTACCAACGCGATAAAGGACGGAACCAGCACCGAAAGCGTAGCGACGGACAAAGACGTCCTTCAAACGATGATTAACGTGGCCAAGGCAGGCAAGATTGGCGTGGTCATCAACACTGCTGAGGAGAATGTGTCTGCGGGAACCAAGTGGGTTACCGAGGCCGATATGACCGCCTTTGACAACGCGATAACTGAGGCACAAGCGGTTATGGACAGTACCGCCGCCACTCCGGCGGAAGTAAGCGCCGCGATAACAGCTATGACTACCGCGACAGCCGCCTTTAACGACGCGAAAAAGGAGGGGACCAAAACCGGAAGCGTAGCGGGGGACAAGACCGTCCTTCAAACGATGATTAACGCGGCCAAGGCTGGCAAGATCGGCGTGGTCATCAACACTGCTGAGGAGAATGTGTCTGCGGGAACCAAGTGGGTTACCGAGGCCGAGATGACCGCCTTTGACAACGCGATAACTGAGGCACAAGCGGTTATGGACAGTACCGCCGCCACTCCGGCGGAAGTAAGCGCCGCGATAACAGCCATGACTACCGCGACAGCCGCCTTTAACGACGCGAAAAAGGACGGAACCAAAACCGGAAGCGTAGCGGTGGACAAGACCGCCCTTAATAACGCGATTAGCGCGGCCAATACCGCCAAGAACGGCGTTGTTACCAGCAGCGAGGACGGCAAGGACAAAGCCCCTGGAACCAAGTGGGTCCCCCAGGCGACCATGACCGTCTTCACCAACGCGATTGCCAAGGCCCAGACCGAGGCGGATAGCGACGCCGCAACCCAGGATGCTGTGGACACTGCGGTTATGGAACTGAACGATGCCAAGTCAACCTTCACCAATGCGATACAGACCGCCGAAACCAGCAAGTCCTACCTTGATACGGCGATCAGCAATGCTGAAAGCGCCCCCTACGACATAACCGTAAGCGATACCGACCCAGGTACGGGAAGCAAGTGGGTTCCCCTGGCGGACATGACCAACTTCACCAACGCGATTGACGCGGCAAAGGCCGTGAAGAGCGACCCCGCCGCAACCCAGAACGCTGTGGATGATGCGGTCTCAACCCTGGACACCGCGAGAACCACCTTCAACAGCAAGGTAAAGAATGTTACCCACGGAACCGTGGAAGGCAACCTCACCATCACCCTTTGGGAGAACAACGGCTCGATAACCGATCCCATCGACTCCACTACCATCTCCAAGGCAACCAAGGAGAGCTTTACCGCCAGGGTAACCTCTACCTCCGGCTACCCTAGTAGCGTACAGTGGTATGTGAACGGCGTTCAGATTAGCGGAACCACAGCGATATCCATCACGATTAGCGCGGCGGATTATTCACCCGGAACATACCGGCTGGGGGTCACCGCATTCAAAGGCGACATACCCTATGCCGCAGAAATCAGCTTCACGGTTACAAACTAAAAGGAGAGAACTATGAGAAAGATACGTTTTGCGCCCCACGGGGCGGCGCCCATAGCGGCGTTCTTGATGATGGCGGCCTGCGCGTTCACGCTGGCTGGCTGCTCCAACACCTTATCCGAAAAGCCCGAAGACGGGGCAAGCGTCATTGCCCCCGAAGGCTTCGGTTCGGTGCGGGTGAGCGTGGGCATGGGCGCGGCGCGTACCGCCATGCCCACCCCGACGCTGGAGGACTTTGCCCGCCTGGAATACTGGTTTACTAAAAGCGGCGCAGAAGAGGCTGTGGAAAAGACCGCCGTTGACGACGTGTTCATCCTGGAATCGGGGTACTATACCCTCACGGTGAAAGCCTACTTTGCGGATACAGACGAAAGTCCTGCCGCCGAAGGAAAAACCTCGTCCAGTTTTACCGTTAGCGCCGGACAGCCCACCTATCAGACCATCTCGGTTGCCCTGCGCCCCATCGAGAGCAAAGGGGAGGGCAGTCTGAGCTTCTCTCTGAGCTATCCCGCAGACGCCTCGGTGGAAACCTTTACCCTCATCCCGATTGTTGGGGAAGACGACGCCATTCCTCTGACCGAGGAAGAAGAGCCCTGGGAAGAAGAGACCGAGGATGAGGTAATTACCCTAACCGGTAGTAAAGATGAAATACCTTCGGGCTACTACTTCCTGCAAATAGTTCTGGCAAAAGCCGGCTACACGAACACCGGTGCGCGGGAGGTGGTGCATATCTACCAGAACCTCGACACGGAGGTGAGCTATAGCTTTACGGATGAGGAATTCATCCTCGCCCTTGACGGCACCATAAGCATTACCAACGAAACCGACCCGGCGGGAGCGTCCAAAACCGGCGATACCCTCACTGCGGACATCAGCGACGTTATACGGACGCTGGGAGAACCCGCTTACCAGTGGATGTATGCGGATACTGATACGAAGATCCCCGGGGCAACAGACGCCACCCGCCGCGTAGCCTATACCGACCTGGGACACACCCTCGCCGTAAAAGTAACCTACTACAATGGGGACATTACCAGCGCCCCGACCGAACCGGTGTATCTGGCACCCATCAAGAACGTAGCGGACCTTACCGCCTATGTGCAGGTGCTGAATCAGATGCCGCTTGATGGCTCCTCCTCTCCAGAGCAGCCCTTCCCTGTACCTCTGAAGCTTACATTCAACACCGGTACCGTACAGGATGGACAAATTGCATGGAAGGACATTGCCGGCCTTCGTTACTATCAGTATGTGAGCCTAGACCTCAGCGCCTGTACCGCCTGGAATAGCGGCACCGTCAACATGATAGCGGGAACTTCCAGTTCGACAAAAGTCAATGACTTCAACAGCATCATGGACACCCACTTCACGAGCATTATCCTGCCGGACACGCTGACCAGCATTGGGGACTACGCTTTCGCCTATTGCAATGGCCTAACCAGCGTGACCATACCGGACAGCGTTACCAGTATTGGGGCCTCCGCTTTCGATAGTTGCATTGGCCTTACCAGCGTGACCATACCGGACAGTGTTACCAGCATTGGGGCCTCCGCTTTCGATAGTTGCAGCGGCCTAACTAGCGTGACCATACCGGACAGTGTTACCAGCATTGGGGAACGGGCTTTCTACAGTTGCAGCCTAACCAGCGTGACCATATCGGGCAAAGTTACCAGCATTGGGGCTTCCGCTTTCCAATATTGCAGCCGCCTTACCAGCGTGACCATACCGGATAGTGTTAACAGCATTGGGGACTACGCTTTCAGTTGGTGCGCTGGCCTTACCAGCGTAACCATACCGGGCAATGTTACCAGCATTGGGGCCGCCGCTTTCGAGCGTTGCAACTTCCTTACCAGCGTAACCATAACGGGGAACACTGTTACCAGTACGGTGGGCGAGGCTTTCGTCAATCTTACCACCGTGACCAGCGTGACCATAGAGGAAGGTGTTACCAGCATTGGGGCCTCCGCTTTCCAAAATTACAGCCGCCTTACCAGCGTGACCATACCGGATAGTGTTAACAGCATTGGGGCCTACGCTTTCCAAAATTGCGGGTTCCTTACCAGCGTAACCATACCGG
>JAITQK010000248.1 GCA_031288975.1 Treponema sp.
GGGAACCGACGGACGCGGAAATCCTGAAAGGCGTCACCAAACCGAAAAGCCATTTTGGACGGGCTTGCGAGAAACTGGGGGTTGAAGTCATTGCCGCCAACAGTCCGCAGGCCAAGGGGTGAGTTGAGCGCAATCACAAGACCGATTGACAAAAAATGATGGCATATCTATCCTGAAAGGGTCGGGGATTAAGCAGGCGCAAAAACGCGCTGTTGGCCGTCCCGGATGTTTTATTGCAAGTCCTGTACATCCCAATACTGAAGTCTGGTATAAGCGCCTCAATGCTGATAGAATCTTTCCTATGTATCGCTTTAAGGAGACAACATGAGCAGTGAAGAAAGCTATGCCCTCTTAGGGGATGAGGCTGTTGCCCTGGGCAGCCTCCACGCAGGGGTGAGCGCCGCCTACGGGTATCCTGGCACCCCTTCCACGGAAATTCTTGAATACCTCATCGCCGCATATAAAGGGGGCGGCCCAGTGGCCCGGTGGTGTACTAATGAAAAAACCGCCCTGGAGGGGGCTTTGGGGGTGTCTTTTGCGGGACGGCGCGCCCTGGTGACCATGAAGCATGTGGGGCTTAATGTGGCTGCCGACCCCTTTATCAACGGTAGCCTTCTGGGGATTAAGGGAGGGCTGGTTATTGCTGTGGCAGATGATCCGGGGATGCATAGCTCCCAGAATGAGCAGGATTCCCGGTTCTATGCCGCCTTTGCCCTGGTTCCCTGTCTGGAACCCCGGAATCAGCAGGAGGCTTACGACATGGCCCAGGAAGCCTTCGCTGTTTCCGAGAAGTTTCAGATGCCTGTGGTACTGCGCCTGAGTACCCGGCTTTCCCATGCCCGTGCTGCGGTCATTCCCGGAACAAGGCGGGCGCCGAATGTCCTGGCCAAGGCGGAGGATAAAACCCTTTGGATGCTCCTCCCTGGGTATGCCCGGCGGAATTACGCAGCCCTCATCGACAAACAAACAGAACTCCGTGCCTGGTCTGCAGCGCATCCGGCCAATAAACTGGAGCTTGAAGGCCGGGATACCGCTCTGGTGGTGATCACTTCTGGCTTAGGGGGGAACTATTACGAGGAAAACCTGGAAGACCTGGTGGTCTCCCGGAATGGCAAGGTTCCGGCGTGGCTCCACATCGGGGCCTACCCCATACCTGCCGAAGGGTTGTGCAGGGTTTGCGAAAAGGCCGGCACCGTGCTTGTCATCGAGGAAGGGCAGCCCTTCATTGAGGAAAAGCTCCGGGGGATCCTCCCGCAGCAATGCGTCATCAAGGGGAAACTGGACGGTACCGTGAACCGTACCGGAGAACTGGACCCTGATACGGTACGCCGCAGCCTGGGACTTCCCCCGCGGCCTAGCGTGTTAAGCGGGCTGAGGATTCCGCCCCTGCCAGGCAGGCCCCCTCAGCTCTGTCAAGGCTGTCCCCATGGTGACAGCTACGAGACCATCAAGCAAGCAGTAGCAGACATCGATCCCGCACCGAATCACCCCACCGTGGCCATCACCTCGGACATCGGCTGTTATGCCCTGGGCGCCATGCCCCCCTACTCCGTGCCCGAATCCATTGTCTGTATGGGCGCTTCTGTGGGCATGGCCAAAGGCGCCGCAGAAGCGGGGATGCAGTACAGCATTGCGGTCATCGGGGATTCCACCTTTCTCCATTCAGGGATCACCGGCCTCATCGACGCCGTAGCCGCCAATACCCCCATGACCGTGGTAATCCTCGACAATGCCACGGTGGCCATGACCGGCTGTCAGGAACCCATGCTCCCATCGGTCAAACTCCGGCAGCTCATCCTGGGAATCGGGGTTGCGGAGGAGCATCTCCTCGAACTGGAAGCCAAGAAGCAGCTCCTCACGGGGAACGCCGCCCGGCTCAAAGCAGAAATCGAGTACCACGGGCTTTCAGTGGTCATATTCCAGCGGGAATGTCTTGAAGCTGCCCGGAAACGGCGCACTCCCCTGAAGCAGGAAGCAGCGCCCAAGCCCTTCACCGCGCTCCTTACTCCTTCCCCTGCTGCCCATAAAACCGACATCATCCTCGCCGGAGTAGGAGGCCAGGGGGTGCTCTCTATCGCCGCGATCATTGCCCAGGCCGCGGTCAAGGCGGGGCTTTCGGTGCGCCAATCCGAGGTACACGGCATGGCCCAGCGTGGAGGCGCCGTGCTGTCGCACCTCCGCATTGCCGATACCCCGATCCCCTCGGACCTCGTACCTCAAGGCGGGGCAGACCTCATCCTTTCCATGGAAGTGCTTGAAAGCCTCCGCTATGCCTCCTGGCTCTCCCCAAAGGGCGCCCTGGTAAGTGCAGCGGAACCGCTGGTCAATATTCCCGATTACCCCAGCCTGGACCTCATCATCAAAACCATCGAAGGCTTCCCCCAGCATCGCATTGTGCAGGCCGCAGCCCTGGCCAAAGAAGCAGGACTGGCACGGGCAGTCAACATGGTCATGGTGGGAGCTGCTGCGCCCTTCCTCCCCATACCAGTTGAAACCCTGGAAGCCACTATCACAGAACTGTTCGCATCCAAGGGAGACGCGGTTGTCCAGGGGAACCTCAAGGCTTTCCAGCTTGGAAGGGATGTACCCAGATGAGTAGCGCAGCAGCATGCGCCAAAAGGCGCACCGAAACCTACCAGTATTGGAACCCCAGGATGGAAACCCTGCCGCGGGCAGAACTGGAAGCCTATCAGCTCGTACAGCTCAGGGCTATGGTAGACTGTGCCCTCAGAACCCCCTTTTACCAGGAACGGCTGCACCAGGCGGGTATTAAGGCCGGGGCGGATATCAAGCGCCTTGGCGACCTCAACCGTATCCCCTTCACCACAAAACACGACCTCCGGGTAGCCTTCCCCTATGGGATGCTCAGTATTTCCCGTGACGAGGTGGTGAGGCTCCACGCCTCAAGCGGTACCACCGGAATCCCCACCACGATCTATTTTAATAAAGAAGATATAAGCCGCTGGACCAGTTTTGTGGCTCGGTCCATCTACGCCACAGGGTGCAACAAGACCGATGTGTTCCAGAACATGATCACCTACGGGCTTTTCACCGGCGGGCTGGGTTTCCATTTCGGTGGCGAGGAAGTGGGAATGATGGTGATCCCCTCGGGGTCCGGGAACACCACCAGGCAGTTCAAGCTGATGCAGGACTTCGGTACCACCGTGGTCCACGCCACTCCCAGCTTCCTCCTCCATGTGGAGACCAAGATGCGGGAAGAAGGGGTACGGAGGGAAAGCCTCAAGCTCAAGCGGGCCTTTGCCGGGGCAGAACCCTATTCAGAGGATACGCGGCAACGCATCGAGGAACTCCTCAGTATCGACGTGTACAATTCCTACGGCCTTTCAGAGATGAACGGTCCAGGTGTGGCCTTTGAGTGTCAAGACAAAAACGGCCTCCACCTCTGGGAAGATGGCTTTATCGCAGAGATCATCAACCCCGACACCCTGGAGCCGGTACCTGATGGCGAGACCGGGGAACTGGTCCTCACCTGTCTCTGCCGGGAAGCCACCCCCATCCTGCGCTACCGAACCAGGGATCGCTCTGGCTTCTACACCGAACCTTGTGCCTGCGGCAGAACCCACCGCCGCCTCCACCGCATCACCGGCCGCACCGACGACATGCTGATCATCAACGGAGTCAACCTCTTCCCCAGCCAAATCGAGGAGGTGATCATGCAGATGAAGGAAGTGGGGAACAACTACCTCCTGGTGGTGGAAAAGGAAGGGGTACTGGACCGGCTCACGGTCAAGACCGAGGTTGGGCCGGATATCTTCATGGATGATACCCGGCCCCTCAACGCCCTGAAGGAGCGGATCCGCAAAACCCTTCAGGCATCCATCACCATCAACCCCCGTGTGGAACTCCACGAGCGGGGAAGCCTGCCTGTTTCAGAGGGCAAGGCAAAACGGGTCCAGGACTACCGGCCAAAGGATGTATAAGATGAAACAGAGAGTTGTCATTATCGACGGCATGGGCGGGGGCATCGGGGTCCAGCTCATCAGCAAGCTGAAAGAACTCCCGGAGACAGACCTGGAGATCATCGCCCTGGGGACCAATGCAGTGGCCACTGAGCGGATGGTCAAGGCCGGCGCCCACCGGGGCGCCACTGGTGAGAATGCCATCCGGGTTTCCGTATCCCTGGGAAACTTCATCATCGGGCCTATTGGCATCGTCATCATCAACAGCATGATGGGGGAAATCACCCCGCCCATGGTGGAGGCTATCCTGAAAGCCCCTGGGGACCGGATACTCCTGCCCCTCCAGCAGGAGCATTTCTTCCTGGCCGGCTTGGAACAGCTCCCCCTGGCCAAAATGACCGACCGGGCCATTGAGCTATTCAAAGAACGGCTCCATACCAGGTAACAAACCACGAGCCCCAGGAACACGCTTGTTCCTGGGGCTCATGGTTCCACGCCGGATACTGCACAAAACGCCGTTCATCTGGTATACTAGGTGTATTCTATGAAACCATACAACCCTGACCGGCAACGCGCCCTTATGCCACCCTGTAAGAACGCATCATATAGCCTCAATTCCCCCTGGTACATCCCAGTCCTGGTGGGAATCATCCTGCTCTGGACAGGCTGTGGAACCACGGAACCCAGCCGCACTGGCCGCCAGCCTGCGCCGCGAGGCGGCTTGTCCCCGATGAGGCCAGAACAGACCCCGCCCGCCGCGGTTCCCGAAACGCCGGATGCCCTGTCAGCCTATTTTAACGCCGGATTTGCCCATTACGAAGCCGGGGAATACCCAGCAGCCATTGCGGACTTCACCCGCGCTTTGGCAATCAAGAACAACGACACCAATGCGCTGTTCTACCGCGCCAAATCCTATGATTACCTCAAAGACTATGACCAGGCGATTGAGGATTGGACCGCGCTACTCAGGCTGCATCCCCATGATGCTGAGGTATATTACAACCGGGGGAACGCCTATTGCACTAAAAAGGACTATGACCAGGCCATTGCCGACTACAATCAGGCCATCAGGATACAGCCCAATTATGCTGAGGCCCATTACAACCAGGGCATCGCCTACAACAACAAAGGGGACTATGACCAGGCGATTGCTGCCTTCAACCAGGCTATCAAGATACAGCCCCATTATGCTGAGGCCTATAACAACCGGGGCTTTGCCTACGTCAATAAAAAGGACTATGCCCATGCCCGGGCCGACTGGACCGAGGCGCTGCGGCTCAATCCCAACTATACCATCGCGCAGAACAACCTTGACGTCCTGCGGCAGCAGGGCCATTGAACCAGTAGTTGTGCACATGGGGTGACCGGTATGGGAAGCAGACAAAAAGTGCTTTACAAAACAAAAATTGGGTGGCATACTATAAAAAAATATTTTTTGGAGGAATCTAAAATGAAGAAACTGTGTACAGTTTTCTTGCTTCTTGTGGCTGCTGGCTCCCTGGTATTCGCCGGTGGGGGTGGTCAGAAGAGTAGTGGAGGTAGCCAACAAGCTGCCTTAATTGGCATTGCCATGCCGGAAACCCATGTCCAGCGCTGGCAGAAAGACGGGGCGTCGCTGAAACGCTTTGTGGAAGCCCGGGGATATCGTGCGGAAGTGGCCTTTGGTGATGCTGATCAAAACCGGCAGAACACCCAGATCCAGAACTTCCTGACCAATGGCGCCAAGGTGCTCATCGTTGGTTGTGTGAATGATGGTGTTGCTGCGGCGATCACCGATGCTGCCCAGGATAAGGTTGCGGTTATTGCCTATGACCGGATCATTCCCCAGTCAGCGGATTATGATTATTACATCACCTTCAACAACTTCAAAGTGGGTCAGTTCCAGGGGCAGGGTATTGAAACGGCGTTGGACCTCAAGGCCGGTAGTGCTGATGCTCCCAAGTCCATCACCCTCTTTGCCGGTTCTCCCACTGATGGGAATGCGGCCTTCTTCTACGATGGGGCCATGAGTGTGCTCAATCCCTATATCAAGAGCGGCGTCCTCCAGGTCGTGGGTCCCTATCCTGAGACTTCCAAAGATACTGCCAACTTCCAGCGGATTGCCACTGAGAACTGGCAGGCGCCGGTTGCCAAGACGCGGATGGAGAACCTCCTCAACAACGACGCGGCGTCGGTGGTGCTTGATGCAGTGCTGGCCCCGAATGACACCCTGGCGCGGGCCATTATCGAAGCGTGTCTGGCGGATGCCAAATACACCGCGAAGCTTCCGGTGGTTACAGGTCAGGACGCGGAAGCTGATTCTACCCTGTCCATTAAGAACGGTCAGCAGTACATGACGGTGTTCAAGGATACCACCAAACTGGCGGAAGCAGCGGTGCTTCTGGCGGAACAGATCATCACCGGTCAGACCATCAATATTCCCGGGGCAACCCTTGCTTCAGGAGACTTGGCAAGCATTGGTAATACTGGCAAGAAAACGGTGAAAGCCTATCTGCTGGAACCGATTCTCGTTACCAAAGACAACTGGCAGGTTCCGGTTCAGGCTGGATTCTATACCGCCGAGGAAGAAGCGCGGCTGAAATAGCGGTGCCAGGATGCGCCGTGTAGAGTAAGCTGGTGTGGAGGGTGAAGGGTTATGGAGTGAAAGACTCACAGACAAACTTCACCCTCCTTGCTTTTTATAGGGGTTTATATGAATGAGTACATTCTTGAGATTGAAAATCTGGTCAAGGAGTTCCCCGGTGTACGCGCCTTGGATCAAGTCACCTTAAAAATAAAAAAAGGAGAAATCCATTCCCTCTGCGGAGAAAACGGCGCAGGAAAATCCACGTTGATGAGTGTTATCAGCGGCGTGTACCCCAAAGGCTCTTACGAGGGGAAGGTTTTTTATAAGGGCAAAGAAACTAATTATCATAGTGTGAAGGATAGTGAAAAAGAAGGGCTTGCCATTATTCACCAAGAGCTTGCCCTCAGTCCCTATCTGTCTATCTATGAAAACCTATTTCTTGGGCACATGAAAACCAAGCTGGGTATCATCAAGTGGGATACCTATTTAAAAGCATCCCAGACCTACCTGGATCAAGTGGGGCTTAAAGAAAACCCTGCCACGATTGTCAGTAAGCTGGGGGTTGGGAAGCAGCAACTGGTAGAGATCGCCCGGGCGCTCTCCAAGAACGTGGAGCTTCTGATTCTTGATGAACCGACTGCGTCGCTGAACGATGATGAAAGCGCCAAGCTGCTGGATTTGATCCTTGAGTTCAAGCGGCGGGGCATTACGTCGGTGATGATTTCCCATAAACTGAATGAGGTACTCAAGATCGCCGACACGGTTACGGTGATTCGGGATGGAAAGTCTATCGCGTCTTTTGATGTAAAAAAGGACAACTTAACAGAAGAGCGGCTCATTAAGGATATGGTGGGACGGGATTTGACCAGGCGCTTCCCGGTACGCAAGACCAGTCCAGGTGAGACCATGATGGAGGTGAAAAACTGGACGGTTTATCATCCTGAATACCATACGATTAAAGTGGTGGATAATGTTTCCTTTTATCTCCGTAAAGGTGAAGTTCTGGCGTTCTGCGGACCTATGGGTGCAGGGCGTACCGAGCTTATGATGAGCCTCTACGGTTTGTCCTACGGTTCCCGCAGCGAAGGAGAGCTGTACCTCCACGGAAACCGGATCGCCCCCCGTTCTGCCAAGGCTGCCCTGGATAATGGCGTGGGGTATGTTTCTGAGGATCGGAAGACCCTCGGTCTGGTACTGATTCAGAGTATCAAAAACAACATATCTATTTCGTCGTTTCAGAAACTGTCCAAATTCGGGGTTGTTTTGAACCGCCAGGAGATAGAGGAAGCTGAAAAATACCGGCGGGATCTGCGGATCAAAACGCCGTCTATCAACCAACTGGCCCGGAACCTTTCCGGCGGGAACCAGCAGAAGGTTGTATTAAGCCGTACCCTGCTGGCAGACCCGGATGTCTTCATCGTCGATGAACCTACCAGGGGTATTGATGTGGGGGCCAAGACGGAGATATACGAGATCCTGAACGAACTCGTGGCCCAGGGTAAAAGCGTGATCATGGTAAGTTCCGAGCTGCCCGAAGCCCTGGGCATGGCGGATCGGATCTATGTCATGAATGAGGGAAAAATCAAGGGTATGCTGATGCGTGATGAGGCGACCCAGGAAAAAATTATGCAGCTTGCCCTGTTGGGCACGGTATAATTGAGCAGCATAACACATAATCGAGGAGTATGTATGAGTGATACAACGATCAAAAAAAACGGCATTGCTGATTTGATTGCGCGGAACATCAGGAATTATTCCATGTTTCTTATGTTAGCAGTGATTATGATTATCTTTGCTGTGCTCACCGGTGGGATTAATCTGAATTCCCGTAACTTTACCAACATCTTTATCCAGTATAGTTACGTCCTCATCCTTGCGGTTGGGATGGTACAGGTTATCATCATCGGCGGGATTGACCTTTCGGTAGGTTCGGTCTGCGCCTTTGTAGGGGCTATCAGTGCTATGGCGTACAATTCGGGTATAGGCATGGTCCCGACGCTGCTGATTGCCCTATTCGTTGGCGGGGCTATCGGTGCCTTCCAGGGCTTCTGGATTGCCTACTTACAAATGCCCGCCTTCATCGTTACCCTGGCGGGGATGCTCTTATTCCGGGGGCTTACCTACCTGGTCACCCATGTGAACCCTATCGGACTCAAGGACGACGGGTACAAGCAAATGGCTTTGGGAATGTTGGATACGGGATGGCACGTTGGAAACGTACATCTTACTGCCCTCATCATTGGGATTGTGCTGCTGGTCATCTACGTCATCGCGGAGTTTATTTCCCGGCAGAACAAGCTACGAAACCATTTTGAGGTTATTCCGGTACCGCTTTTAATTGGAAAACTGGTGCTTATCGGTGCCTTGGTTATTGGTTTGTCCCAGCGTTTTGCGACCTATCGAGGTCTTCCCATGGTGGTGATAGTCCTGGGCATAACCGTGTTCATCTTCAACTTTATGATGAAGAATACGGTTCTGGGCCGGTACATCTACGCGGTAGGGGGCAATGCCCGGTCCGCGAAATTATCAGGGATCAATTCCGAATTAGTCGTTTTCCTGGTGTTCTGCATCATGGGACTCCTGTCCGGGCTTGCGGCAGTGGTTTCCACAGGTTATATGAACTCCGCCCTTCCCCAGGCGGGAAACCTCTTTGAAATGGATGCTATCGCCGCCTGCTATATCGGCGGCGTCTCCTCCTCTGGTGGAATCGGCACGGTCATAGGGGTTATCGTCGGCGGTCTGGTCATGGCAGCCATCAACAACGGCATGTCCCTTATGAACCTCGGCGCTCACTGGCAGTACGTGGTGAAAGCAGTGATCCTGCTCTTCGCGGTATTCTATGACGTATACACCCGCCGTAAGGCCGGCTTAGGTTGAATGTAAGGAAGAGAGCAGAGGACCATTTCCTGCTCCTTCCTTTTTTTTCTAGGTTCTATTTTCCTGCATCAAGCTCTTCGATTTCAACTCCACCAATAACCGTGATACGGCCATCGGTTTCCGGTACTACCGGTTCACCGTAGGCCCGTAAGCCCTCGATTACCACATAGGAAAGCAGTAATGAGGTGTTAAAGGGGTTCTCGGACTTGGTAAGCACCGTGTACCCATCGCCGCCTCCCAAGAGATAATCGTTGGTACAGAAGCGATAGGTCTTCTCAGGGTCCACCGGTTCACCGTGGATGGTCAGGTCCTTGAGGACACCAGTTCCTCCGGTGTAGTCGATGGTATAGCGTACTTCGCTTGATACCTGGGCCCAGCCTCCTGCTCCCTGGGGTATGGTGGCGATGAAGTTGAAAAGTTCAAGAATATCCGAACCCTTGAGGGATGCAATAAACAGGTAGTTCTCAAAGGGGAGGATGGTGAGAACCTGCTCCTGGGTAATGGGACCTGCAGGAAGTGCCGCCCGTATATTGCCGCCGTTGTGGAAGGCAAAGTCGATGTTCTGGTTGTATACGGTCCTGAAATACCAGACATTGGCGTCGCAGATTCCGTCTCCCAAGGCGGTCTCCACTTTCCGGGTTAAACGGTCGCCGAATATAAAGGGAGCCGCTGCCTCGCCTACTACTTCTTTCAGGCTTTCACCGGCTTTCTTGATGTAGGGGGCCAACAGCGCAACTACCTCTGGATCAGGACCTATGGCAATGGGCGCCCAGTCAAACTTCACGAGTTTCCCATCCACCACCGAGAGCTTTCCCTGGCCCACGTATTTTCCCCATTCATTGGCGCTCACGATATAGGTCGTGCCCACTTGCATGGGAGCGTCAAAGAAGGAATGGGAGTGGCCGTCCACGATGATGTCGATATTGGGAACCGCCGCGGCCAGGTCCGGCGAGGTAATATGATCGGCAGCCTCCTTCACATCCCCAATATGGGTAATGCCGATGACGATATCAACGTTTGCCTGGTTTTTCAGGAAATCCACCGTCTCTTTGGCAGCATCGATCTCATTGATAAAGACCAGACTCTTATCAGGACTGGCAATGATCTTGGTACGGAGGGTGGTGATGCCGAAAAGTCCCACCCTGATGCCGTCGTATTCTTTTACCAGATACGGTACCCCTAAAAAACTGCCATCTGCAGTTTTTATGTTTGACGTAATGATCGGAAACGTAACCTGACCGCCCTGTTTTATCAGCTTTTCCATAGTGCCGTCAAATTCGTGGTTTCCCAGGATCGCCACATCATAACCCATGAGGTTATAGGCCAGGATATCCGGCTCCGCGTCGAACATGTTGGAAAGGGCGCTGCCAGTATTTATATCCCCAGCATCAACGAGGAGCACCTGGGGATTGGTAGCCCGGACAGCTTTGATATACGCCGCCTGCTCGGCGAGTCCTCCCTGTCCATTATTGGGAAGTACCGTTCCGTGGTGATCATTGGTGTGGAGCAGGACCAGTTCATAGGTCTTTCCCTGCTCTCTGGCTTTGGGTGCTGCCGGAACCGGTACCGCATCAGGGACCTTTTGCGCCGGCGCCGAGCGGGCAGATATTTTTGCCTGAATACGGGCATCAAGCTCCGATTCCGATACAGGACGTGCAAAGACGGGAAAGACTATCAGGGACAATAAAATTGTAGCCGATAGCAATGAAATAATACGTTTCATAGGTTAAGCCTCCATTAAAATAGTTAAAATAGTTGAAATTATCATAAAGATCAATTATCATAAGGTCAATACTATGAGTAATAAAGTTGAGCATACCGCTATAAAAAACAATGCCTATGTCTCGGATTATGATGATATGATCATTAATTCTGAAGATGCCCGGGAAATAGCAGCACAAATTGAGGAACTTGCCCGGAAAAACCGTATTGTTCTGAAGCCTGATGATCTGAGGGTTACTCCGCTTAAAGGGGATATAGCGTTTCCTCTGGTGGTTAACCTTATTATTCTGGTCCTATCCGCCGCTGTGCTGGTGTTTGTTTCCAATATGTTCAATCAGCAGAAAGCTACCCTGAGCCATAACGATACGGCCTTCTCTTCAGTAGAAGGGCAGCTTCTTCAGCAGGTGCGGCAGGATTCGGAAGGCCGTATTGCCGAAAAGGACCGGGACATCGCATCCATACGAAGGAATCTGATGGCCCTGGAACAGAGTCAGAATGATGCGTTACTCTCAATTGAGGAGGCCTTCCGAAAGCGGGAACAAGAGCTGCAGAGCGACCGGGAACGGGATATTGCGGCTGAACGGAAACGGCTGATTGAAACCGGGGTTTCTGATGAAGATCTCTATGAGCTTTTGGCAGTATTTGAGGAGGAACGGTTTACCTATTACCGGGGTGAATTGGATAAATACCAGGACCAGATTGGTTTGGAACGGCAAGCTGCCCAGGAGCAGTACCAGCAGCTTCAGAATCAGTATCAGCAGAATTTAAGAACCCTCAATGACGAACGGCAGCTCATACAGGACGAATTCCGCAAAAAAGAGGATGAATTCCGTATTACCCTTGAAAAGAGCGTAAGTAATGAAGGGACGGGAAGGGAATTGGATGCGGCCCGTGAGGAGCTTGCCCATTTGAATGATCAGCGGCAGCGGGATCTCCTTGCGGACAACCGGATTACCGGTATGTTTATGCGGGTCCGGATCAGTTTGCAGGAAAGACGCTATGAAGAGGCCCTTGTTCAGGCGGAAAGCCTGGAGCGTTATCTTGGACAAGATTCCGGTTCCTCAGAGCAGCGGAATATGGATATGTATCTGGCCCAAACCCTGGCACAGATAGCCCGGATGGAGCTGGATAAGGTTAATGCCCCGACGGATCAATCCCGGCAATTGCGGGAGCTGCAGGCACGGGAGCAGGACTTACGTGAAACCATCGACCATTTGAGGGCGGATCAGGCTCAAAAGCTGGCTAATGCGGCAGCGGACCTTGAACAGGCCAAGGCTGCGGCAAACCAGGGGGATTATGCAGGTGCCCTGGAAGCCTATCAGCGGGCTGGGTATTACTTCGGACTCCCGGAAGTGGAAATCGCAACCCTTATATCGGGGATCCGGGCCTTAAACCGGCTATCGGTTACGGTAGATGTCACTTCCCGCCGTTCAGAGGCAAGTGCCGCCGCAGGTCCGCTGTTGGCCCAGGGAAACCAGGAACTTAACGGGCAGGAATGGCAGCAGGCCCTCAACACGTATTCCCGGCTGATCAACTCCTATCCTGTTGCCCAGCAGGTCCCTGCAGCGGTAAGCGGTATTGGCACGAT
Organism: Treponema sp.; assembly: GCA_031288975.1. Taxonomy (GTDB): domain Bacteria; phylum Spirochaetota; class Spirochaetia; order Treponematales; family Breznakiellaceae; genus JAITNP01. The sequence continues at coordinate 12,674 of JAITQK010000248.1, forward strand.
TTTTGATGCGTACCTCCAGGATACGGTATCCCGGAGCGAGTATGATACGGAAACCAAGACCCTTAAAAACCGCATTTCCACCCTGGAAACGGAAAATAGCAGGCTTACCCGCTCACTGCAAGCGGCGAGCCTGGCAAGTGAACAAAAGAACCAGGAGAATGGGGCTAATATTCGTGCCCTTGGAAATCGTCTTGCCGACATGGAAGCGGAAAACAGCAGGCTTACCCTGGCGCTGCAAGGGGCAACACGGGCAAGAGATCAGGAGGGGGCCATCCTGACGCTTGAAAACCGTATCTCCCTCCTGGAAACGGAAAACAGCAGGCTTGCCTTTGCGCTAGAGGCAGCACGGGGAGGGGACCAGCAGGAGGCCATTCTGGCGTTTGAAAACCGTATCTCCCTCCTGGAAACGGAAAACAGCAGGCTTACCCAATCGCTGCAGGAAATAACCCGGGAGAGTAGAACGGTTAAACTGTATGATGATGCCACTATTCTGGAGCTGGGAAATCGTATTGCCATCTTGGAAGAGGAAAACACCCGGCTACGTCAGTTAAACCAGGAATTAACCCGGACCAACCAGGAATTAACCCGGACCAACCAAGAATTAACGCAGACTAACCGGGAATTGGCCACGGCTTCTCTCAGAGTATCCACGGAAGCGGACCAGAACAAAAACCGGGCGGATGCATACCAGGCGCTTGTCGACGCATATTCTTCATATACAGGTACATCCGGGAGCCTGCGGGAACTGGAACGGTTTCTTGATGGACAGGAAACGCAGGAAGCCTTCCCGGGATTCACGGATCGGGTTAAAAAGATAACTGATGAGATGGTGCTTGCGGCCCACAAAGAGGCCATATCTAGTATCACGGATATTCTGGAAGTAGCCCTGAGAATCCAGACAACGAACACCAGGCAGCGGTATCTTGAGAGTATGAAAGTACGGTATTCAAATGAACCGAATATACTCGGTTTTGTCGATATGCTGATGAAACGCTTGTAGATCTTGCAAAAAAGATTAAAGTTTTTTTTACTGATTACCGAAAATAAAAGGGATTAAGAAGGAAGCATGCGGAATCCGTGGTAATGCTTCCTCATTTCACCTAGTTGATCATATCGGCTGTGAAATAATGATCTTTAATCAAATTTAGAGGCAAGGATGCCTTTATAATACAATTCAAGGAGGATGACATGATCATCAACCATAACCTGAGTGCCCAGTACGCTAACAGGACCCTTAATAACACCCAGGCTAGTATTACCGGTTCTATGGAGAAGCTTGCTTCTGGGCTTCGTATTAACAAGGCAGCGGATGACGCTTCCGGTCTCGCGGTTTCTGAAAAACTGCGTAGTCAAATTCGTGGCTTGAATGTGGCTTCCGCCAATGCGGCGAATGGTATTTCTTTTATCCAGACCACTGAAGGCTATCTGCAGGAAACCCAGGATATTCTCCAGCGGGTCCGGGAATTGGCTGTTCAGTCTGCCAACGGTATTTACACCGAAGATGATCGGATGCAAGTACAGGTCGAAGTCTCCCAGTTGGTCGATGAAATCGACCGCATTGCCAGCCATGCTCAGTTCAACGGCATGAATATGCTTACCGGCCGTTTTGCCCAGCAGAACGGGGACAACACCATTACCGCTTCCATGTGGTTCCATGTGGGCGCCAACATCGATCAGCGGGAGCAGGTGTTTATCGCTACGATGACCTCTGCGGCTCTGGGAGTTCGCAATGCGACGGATCAGGCCATTATCAAGCTTGACAGTCTGGACGATGCGAACCAGGCCATTGGGACGCTGGATACGGCGCTCAAGACGGTCAGCAAGCAGCGGGCGGACCTGGGGGCATATCAGAACCGGCTTGAACACACCATTCGGGGCGTGGATATAAGCGCGGAGAATTTCCAGGCTTCAGAATCTCGGATTCGGGATACCAATATGGCCAACCAGATGGTCTCCTTTACCCGGGATCAGATTCTGTCCCAGGCGGGTACGGCTATGCTGGCCCAGGCCAATCAGCGGACGAGCGCGGTATTACAGCTCCTCCAGTAAAGGGTTAGGGTTGGCAAACGGCTATTTTAATTTTTTTATAAAAAAATAGCCGAGTTCTTGACAAAAATCCTTGATTGGTGTATATATTATATAACCGTGTGACGGTGCGGATCGATTATTAAGGAGAGGGAAGATAAAATCCTGGCCTGTTGATAATCGTTTCGTTCCGTTTTTGGAAATTTCGGAGGAATCAGCGCGAAACTGCTTCGGGGATTTTCGTATATACGGTTCAGCCTCAGCTATGGATAGCAGGGGTTACCAACCCAAGGAGGGTTTTTTGTATGATAATTAATCATAATATGAGTGCTCAGTATGCTAATCGGAATCTGAGCATCACTCAGGCTAATGTAGGGCAGAACATTGAGAAACTGAGTTCTGGCCAGCGGATCAATAAGGCGGCGGATGATGCTTCCGGTCTCGCGGTTTCTGAGAAAATGCGGAGTCAAATCCGTGGTTTAAATCAGGCTGAACAGAACATCCAGAATGGGGTGTCTTTTATTCAGACCACTGAAGGGTATCTTCAGGAAACCCAGGATATTCTGCACCGGGTGCGGGATCTGTCGGTCCAGTCTGCCAACGGTATCTATACCGATGAGGATCGGATGCAGATCCAGGTCGAGGTTTCCCAGTTGGTTGATGAAGTCAACCGGATTGCGAGCCATGCTCAGTTCAATGGTATGAATCTTCTGACCGGGGCCTATGCCCAGGAAGGCGGGAAGGTCATGCGGTTCCAGGTCGGGGCCAATATTGACCAAAGCGAACAGATCTTTATTGGAGCTATAACCGCTCAGTCCCTCGGCTTACAGGGTGAAGAGGGTGGTGTTGTCGATCAGATCGGTAGTCTTGAAGGCGCCAATCAGGTGATCGGAACCCTCGATTCTGCGCTCCAGATCGTTTCCAAACAGCGTGCTGATCTCGGTGCGTATCAAAACCGGTTTGAGACCGCTGCTGGTGGGGTTGCCATTGCGGCAGAGAACCTTCAGGCTTCTGAATCTCGGGTGCGGGATGCGAATATGGCATCGGAAATGGTTTCCTATACCAAGAATCAGATTCTGGCCCAGGCGGGTACCGCTATGCTGGCGCAGGCAAATCAGCGGAGTTCCTCGGTTTTACAGCTCCTGAGCTAAACCGGCCTTTCGTTTTTAGGTTTTTTTAAGCAGATCAAGAGGCATCTGGACGTCGCCTTTTGAAATGTAGGGCGGAGAAGATCGCGCCTTTCTCCGTCCTTTTTTTACTATCTATGCGGTAGGCTCTACCGTTTAAGCCTGTGGAGCCGGAAGGTCGGTCACAAATGTGTAAACAACGGCGACGAAGCAGGAATTGACCGGCAAGGTTAGCATTAACCTTGTATAAGTATCAAGGAGCAGTAGTAACACAGCAATGTCTGATATATATGTACCGGGGGTAAAAAGCCGGTTTGATACAGAAAAAATGATCGAAGGTCTCATGAAGGTTGAACGAATCCCCAAGGATCGTTCGCAGAAAGATCTTGAAGATTTGCAAGTTAAAAAAACATACTGGCAGGATTTGGGCAGATTCATGACAAGCCTTCGGGATAGCGCACGGATGCTCTATTCGTTTCAAAATCCTTTTAATGATCGGGTTATTAATGCCTCGGATTCGTCGGTTATTACCGGAACCGCTACCCGGGAAGCGGTACCACGGGACTACAACTTTACCGTTAAACAAATCGCCCAGGCGGATCGCTTCTTATCTGCCCCCCTGGAAGATTCCTTTAAGGTCGAGGAAGGAACCTATACCTTTTCCGTGGGTAAGAATGAAATATCTTTTAACTTCCGGGGCGGTTCGGCACGGGAATTTATCGATGTCTTGAACCGGCGAGGACGGGACAAGATCCAGGCAAGCCTGATCTCGATTCAGCAGGGGAAAAGGTCCTTGCTTATAGAATCCAAGGTAACGGGAGCGGAAAATCAGCTTCAGTTTCTCGGTAAGGCAATGGATTTAGCGCTCCAGGCAGGCATATTGGGGGAGCAACCGGCATATGATGGTGCCACGGATGTGGCCCTTGATCCAACGGCCATTCAGGGCGCATCAGGACCAAAGTCCACTCAGTTTCTGCACTTTGAAGATGGGTCCCTCAAGGTAGAGGCCGGGGGCAAGGCGGTGATACCCCTGAGTTTTGAGCCGTCCCAAGGGATGCTGCTGCGATTTGAAACCGCCACCTCGATGGTTCCTGGGAGTGAAACACTAGACGTTGATGACGCAGCGGAGGAGCCTCAACTGGAGACCGCAGACGCCGATACGGTCGAGGATATGCAGGTCCTCTCCCTGACCTTTGCTGATGGCACTTCGGCACTCCTTCCCCCTATCGGAGCTGCTGAGAATTTCTCGTCCTATGAGTACCGGCTTTCCGATATTGCCGGGGATAAGACCGTAGTATCCATGGACCTGGTTAATAGAAACACCCAGAAGCATGTTTCCATCAAGAACATACGCCTCGTTGATCCTGATGCGGCTACTGAAGGAGGGTTGCAGCCCCTCAACCGCGTTTCTGTGGCTCAAGATGCGATAGTCTCCATGGAGGGGATTGAAATCATCCGTCCGAATAATACGATAGGTGATCTCATACCGGGGGTTACCCTTACGGCCAAAGGGCCTTCGGATAAGCCGGTGCGATTCAGTGTTGAACCTGACCGGGAGGCAATCAAGGATGCCATTATAACTCTGGTGGGGAATTACAATCGCCTCATGGCGGAGGTTAATGTATTAACCCGCAATGACGAACGGATTGTCCAGGAACTTACCTACCTTTCTCCAGAAGAACAGGATGCGCTCCGTAAGCGTATGGGGGTCTTTGCAGGGGATTCTATCTTGAATCAATACCGGAACACCCTCCAAAGGGCCGCTTCCGCCCCCTACCCGATGGCGGACGAGGAAATGGGGCTTCTGGCCCAGATAGGTATTGGTACTGACAGACGGGGTTCTGGAGGCAGCGTCGGCTATGATCCCGCACGGCTGCGAGGCTACCTCGAAATAGACGAAAAAGTCCTGGATGTAGCGTTAGAAACCAATACAGCCACCATTCGCCAGCTTTTCGGGTATGATACCGATGGAGACCTCATCGTTGATTCAGGGGTTGCCTATAGCTTTGAAAGCCTTTCCAAGCCCTATGTGGAAATTGGCGGTATTATCGCCCTGAAAACCGGTGCCATTGATTCACGGATAAACCAGGAACAGCGGCGTATGGACACCCTGGACAGGCAGCTTGCCGCTAAAGAGGCTAGTCTGAAAAACCAGTACGGTCAGATGGAAAGCGCGTATAATCGCATGGAACGGATGTCTACATCCTTTGATCAGTTTAGTCAGCAGAATAATAATAACAGGTAAGGTATATGGACATATCCATTAATGGAAAACCGGCGGATATTACCCTGGAAACGGAAAAGACCCTGGGTGATGTTTTATCCGGGCTTGAGGGGTGGCTTGAGGGTTCGGAACATCGGATAAGTGGCTTGCAGATTGATGGATCACCCATTGATGTTGATGCTCTTACGGATGTTTTCACCTGGGAGGTGGCAAACATCAAGACCGTTGATATCCGTATTCTTTCCTGGTCTGAGCTGGCATTGGATGCGTTCCATCATGCCCAGGAAGAGTTGAGGGTCTATGGCAATGCCCCATTTGAGGACCATTGCCGCATCAGAAAGGCTTGGGAAGAAGAGGCCGCTGCCCATTTCTTAGCGGAACAGATTCCCGAGATTGGTGAATGGATCGGTAAAACTCTGGAGGGAGAAGGGTTTACCTCAGAGGAAATGGGACATCTGATTGATGAGCGCATCCGGGAACTGACTGATCCGGCAGAGGAACTCAAGGCTCTGGGTTCCCTGGTTATGGAAGTTGCGAAACGCCTTGAGGACCTCCCCCTGGATATTCAAACCGGTAAAGACAGCAAAGCGGCGGAAACAGTGCACCTCTTTTCCCACATTACCGAAAAGCTCTTCAGGATCCTCCATCTCCTCACCTTAGCCGGGCTTGTGCTGCATGACCTATCCATCGATACCCTTTCCATGCATGATTTTATCGCTGGATTCGGCACATCTCTCAAAGAACTGGTGACCGCTTACGAGGCAAAGGACGTCGTGCTGGTAGGAGATTTAGCGGAATATGAGCTGGCACCCCGTTTATTAAAACTCTATGCGGCCATCTCGAATGCAGATTATTAAAGATATGGGGAGTTCATTCCGATAGTATAGTATAATCTGTTTGGAGTGAACAAACAGGATATGGGGCCATCGGCATCATAGTGCAGGCTCAGTTTATTAAAACAGGTATGATTTATAAGAAATGAAGATACTTGAAATCAAAGAACTCATTCGGAAAGATGTTCCTATTTATTATCGTCGGCTTTTTTCAGGTATTGTTATCATGGAGTTGCTGGACAAACCGGTAGAGCGGCATATTGATTTTTCAATTGAAACCAAGCCAACCGGCCAGAAAGAAATTTTAATTACCATAGCCGAACCGCTCGATTATCCTCTGGTGCCGATTCTGAGAGCCTTAAAGACTTTTATTGATACCATTGATGAGCGCGGGGAACTTCCTGGCTGAGTTCATTTCATCATCCCCCGAAGAAACCGTGGCCCTGGGGGAGCGTATCGCTCGGTTCCTGCATCAGGGCAGTATTGTCGCCCTGAGAGGGGGCTTGGGCGCGGGGAAGACCTATCTCACCAAGGGCATTGCCCGCGGGCTTGGGGTATCTGAAGAAGTTACCAGCCCGACCTATACGATCATTTCCGAATATGAGGGGAACCTCCCCTTCTACCATATCGATGCATACCGGCTCCAGGGGGATGACGATTTCAACGCCCTGGGGGGAGCAGAGATCCTCTACGGGGCAGGGGTTTCGGTTATTGAATGGAGTGAACGGATACCCGATTCCATCCCTGAGTATGCCATCATCGTTGAACTCGAAATACGAGAACCGAATCACCGTAACATACTCATCAGGAACCTTGATCTGTGAACATACTGGCCCTGGATACGGCAACAACGCTTTTATCCGTTGCCCTTGGTACGGAAAACGGGACCTTTTCCTTTGAAATAGACGCGGGACAACGACATTCGGAACTCCTCATGGATGTAACGGAGCGGGTTATAAAAACCGCCGGTCTACAACCAGGGGATATTGAGCTGGTTGCGTGCATGAAAGGCCCCGGTTCATTTACAGGACTGCGGATCGGCTTTGCAGCGGCCAAGGGTCTGGCCCTCTCCCTGGGAATCCCCATGATTGCCATCCCCACCCTGAATTGTATAGCTACATCGTACCGGACCTGGCCTGGTATCGTCCTCCCCATCATTGATGCCAAGAAACACCGCTATTTTACCGCTCTGTACCGGAGAAACGAACGGCTCTCGCCGTTTATGGACGCCGACGTCCTGACCATAGCCGATACAATAGCCACAAACATACGGGATGATCCGCTGTTCCTCACCGGTCCCGACGCGCATATACTGCTGCCAGAGCTGTGTTCCCTTGTTCCGGTCAAACGGATTTACCTGGATCCACTCCGGCGAAAAGGCCGGGGAATCGAGCTGCTGACCATAGCAAAAAACCGTAACATGGCAGCTCATAGTCAGGATATCTTTTCCGGCCCAGAGTATTTACGGCAAAGTGACGCGGAACTCAGTTTCTCAGACCGTAGGCCTGATAAAAATTCCCCTCAATGAGGGCTTCAAGTTCTTCCGCCTTTCCCCCACTGTTCCCCTTCCTCAAACAGGCGGCTCCCTGGAGCAGCACCGGCAGATCCCCCCAACGGGAAAAAGGAGCGCCCCGGAGGGGCTGATAGGGAGCGTCGGTTTCCAGGAGCAGCCTATTAGCCGGAAACTGTGCCCAGGAGCGTATAGCCTCCTTGTGGTTGAGCAGGAGCGGTGCGCCAAAGGAGAAGTAGGCCTTGATTCCGCGGCGCAACAGTGCTTCCCCTTCTCCCAGGGTCCCGGACCAGGAATGGAAGATCACCGCCGGGAGTCTTTTTAAGGCCCTGGTATGCGCAAAGACTTTGTGCATGGCCCGGCGTATATGGAGGACCAGCGGAAGGCCCTGCTCCAGGGCTAAACTTACATGGGCTGCAAAAAGTTCATCCTGCAGGGCTTCAGTAGCCCGAAACCCCGCATCGTACAGGTCAAACCCCGTTTCCCCAACCGCGTCCAGCCGATTCTTGAATAGCGTGAGGAGGGAGCAGTGAAGGCTGAGGAGTTTCTCAGCGTAGGGTTCTGTTGCGGGGAGTTGGGGATGCACGGCAAAGCATAAGATGATGGGCGGGGCGCCGTCTGCTCTGGCTTGAGCGGCGACTTGCTCATGGTATTCAAACTGCTCCTGGTTCCAGGCGCTGGCAGCACAGGCAACGCCGAGGGCGCGCCGCTCCGCTTCAGCCTCTGGGAGGCGGATGCGGAGATCCGAAGGGTGGCAATGGGCGTCGGTGAGCATGGGGTTCTGGCTAGTCCTTGAGGAAGTCCCACAAGGTACGGTGAGTGCTCTGGTCATGGGCATCCCGGATATCTACCGGTAATCTGACGGTCTCGTTACCATAGGAATCACAGCGGCCCGGGGATATATGAAGCTCCCCAAGGGTATGTTCACGGATGGCCCTGACATAATCATGGATGGTGTCCAGTTTCTTATCCAGATACACCCCAAAGACCTCAGTTTCAAGCAGTTCTGCATCATGGATATCCGAACCAGCGCTTATTGGTAACCCCAGCCGCCTGGCGTAACGCAGGGCCAGGGCATCATAGGATTGTTCATGGTTACCGGCATTGGCAACCTCCACAGCATCGACACAGCCAGTGGATAAATGGATACAGGTGATGTAATAGTGCTGCCTAAAGGGGTGGGCTTGGACCACACAGCCGCCGTATTGCCGGACAGACCGGTACTGGTCAAGGCGGGTCCAGGAAGCCGCTTCCGGGTGCTGCAGAAGCCATGCCTTATCAAGGCCATACACCAGGTAATCATCACCATCAAAGGTCTCTTCCCATCCAAAGAACACATCCAGCCCCTGTTTCTCCCCTTCCTCCCGTGCATCCTCATAACCCTGATAGAAACGGTTTACCCATTCCCGCCAGGGCAGGTTTCGGGGTATTGAGGAATTACCATTATAGAAGTGATCCGTTACGATGATGCCCGTGTATCCCAGGTCCAGGTATCCCCTGATATAGTCCCGTCCACGGGAGTAGGCGCAGGCGCTTGCCTGGACCGTATGCAGATGGGTTTCGTATAGGTAGCTCATGGAGTCTACACCTGTCCATTTGTGAAGAAAAAATTGATTTTTTTAATGAGCGTATTAACCATAAATATTTTGATATCCTCTATATTAGTAGTATTTGTCAATTCCCTTTGCCGGTTTATGCCCGTGCTTCCATCGTAGCATGGTCCGCGTCTTTCCGTTCTTTCAATGATTTTACCAGATTGTACACGATTTTACGATCCATTTCATCAAGCTCTTCAAGGAATTTCAGGATGGCGCGGGTATCCGGGGCAAAAGCCTTGTCCAGGTGGCTATCATGGCCGCTAACCAGGTTTTCCACGGTAACCCCCAGAACCTGGGCAATACTGACCGCAGCGTCGGCTGGAGGAATAGAACCATTTTCCCGCAGATAGTTATCAATGGTCCGTTTATTGATGCCTGACTGGACGGCCAACTCTTTGACCAGCATATTTTTATAAGCCAACTGGGCTTTCAAATTCTCCTTAAACCCCATGATTTTCATAATACTTAAAAAATAGTAATTTATAGACTTGACATTTGTTAAATATTAGTTATATTGGTATTATGTGCATAATAAAACTTATAACTAAGTAAATTTATGCACAATGGGGTTAGGCGGAAGTGGCTTTGGGGTCAGGGCTGGTCTAACCATATTCCTGAATGAATTATTCCAGATTAAGGAGTGGGATGATGATGAAGAAGGGATTTTTGACGGGAATACTCAGCCTGGCGCTGGTATTCGGGATGGCGCTGTTTGTCGGGTGTTCGGCGGATGACGATGATGGTGGAGGAGGCGGCGACAGCGGTGGTGGCAGCAACCCATTGCTGGGAACATGGGTGGATATCAAACCCACAGTGGGACAGGCGACCAAAACAATAATATTCACCGATGAGGCTGGGTCTCTTAGTGGTACTAAAAAGGCGTATTACAGTACGAACTTAATAAAAGAGGTCAGTCCTGTATCGGCTACCAACGAAATACCGGTGAATGGTGTTATGTATCCATCTACGCAAACGGGTGATATCTTAACCCTAACCGGATATACTCCTGCCGCTGGAGCTACTCCGGCTGCTGATGTGAATTTTACAAGAGTTTTATCGGGCAGCGGCAGGATTGGCGTTTGGTATAGTAGTAGTGTTGCTAGTGGCAGTGCTCAGTATACGCTCCTCATAATAAGGTCCAATGGTGAGGTATATCGCAGTGTTACAAGTAATAATTGGGGAATCGAATCGTATATTCTGAGCTCTGATGCTGCTGGCACGTATATAAAATGGGGTAATAGTGCCCCTGGGTCATATACCAAGGATGGTACTGATTTATCCATTCAGATGCCGACAGGAGGAGTTGCTGTTCCTTTGGTATCAAGTATCTTTTAATCTATCATTCATATAGGATGATTGGCAGCCTTTCAGCATTAGATTCGAAGGTTCCATAGATTCCCACCGAGTCAGGAACCTTCGTTTTATACTCCTTTAGGATCGATATTAACTAAACCACTGGTTTTTACTCTTTCCTATCCAATGTCAACAGGTTAAGAAGAATATCAACCACATTGCGTCACGAAAGCTCGTGAAAGGAGGAAATAGGAGAAACCTTTCAAGTTGACCGAACGGCGCACCTCATCCAGAAAGACCGAGCAAGTCACTGGAAGCGAGTCTTGCATGGGCCTCGGCGACGAGGTTTGTGAAGCGTAGACAGCGAGTGCAAAAGCCGTGTGATAGAGCCTCAAAAAATTTCATAACGCGAGAGGCTTTCGTTGTT
>JAITQK010000046.1 GCA_031288975.1 Treponema sp.
AATATCATCCATGAGTTGTTTGCATTGAGTGATAGTCCAATCATAATTCCGTTGGTATACCGGTATCACAAATTGTGTGTTTGTTTGCGATAAAAATTTCCGCACATTCATTGAACCTGCTTTCATTTATTATACTCCTTTCAATTCATCCACCAAAATACTTGCCAATATATTACACCCATACTAGCACATACTGCCTTGCTTTGTCACATGCTCGCACATGCCCAAAGGGGAAACGATTTTATCGTGCGCCATAGTACGCCTCCTTTGTTTGGAATTTTTCGAACAGCGTCCCCCACTTGTTGGTTGTTGAAATCCACAGCCGGTGCGCGAAGCTGACGGTTTCTAATTGTTCGTTCAAAAAAGTGCGGCTGGACGTGGACAGAAATGTGTCCACAGCGGGCTTGTCTATTATTGCGGATTCCTGAAAGCACTTGCACTGAATTGCCCAATATTCGTCTTCGGTTGTGAGGGCAACCAAGTCAATGCCCGTATCTCTGCCACCAAAATCCTTGCGTCCAGGGAATTCTTGCCACATCCATACTTCTTGTAGTGCGCTGGTATAGTGCGGATCGGTCAGTAAATAGGATTGCATAAGCCGCTCGAAACGGTCACCCTTGTCGTGTTCAGAGAAAGCAATTTTTCTATATCCTTCCACTATGTTCTGAAAACTCATAGCCGCCTGAGTAGTATTTGACTAACCTTAACCCTTTTATGACACCATGGAATGTTTAATAGGAAACCTATCAATCCATTTCGTTGTAAGCTTATAAAAGTGACGATAAAATGTCAAGTGTTTTCTGAAGAGATGTAAACCGAACCCGCTGGATGGCCCCCTTTCCGGGTCTTTAATGATCAGGAATTCGACTTTTCATAATCTACCATTGCCTAAAAAATATATCTAGGTATATAATAAGCCTATGGATTCCGAGTATACCCAAAGACTTGAAAAGATAGAAGCGGTCTTGAGCCAGAGCTTGCCGGAAAACCCCGATTCGTCCTGGCTGGACCGCACGTTTTCGGAGCTGGGAAGCCCGGTTTCACCGGATTTGGTACGGTCCCTGACCCGGCCTGACTGGGACCTCGTAAACCGGGGGGGGAAACGGTGGCGCCCGCTCCTTATGACTCTGATCTGTGAGAGCCTCGATGGTGGGGATGGGGCCTTGCCCCTGACTCCCCTGGTAGAATTTTGTCATAACGCCAGTCTCATTCATGATGATATAGAAGACAATTCTGATGAACGCCGGGGACAGCCTGCTATCCATGTACGTTACGGAATTGATACGGCCATTAACGGGGGGTGTTTCCTGTATTTCCTGCCTTTGGTGTGCATCAATGCCTGGGACGCCTCAGTAGAACGGAAAAATCAGGTTTTTACCCTCTGGGGGGAACATATACGGCGGCTTCACCTGGGCCAGGCCATGGACATCTATTGGCATCGGGATTTTTCTTCCCTTCCAAGCCTTGAAGAGTATGACCTGATGTGCCGTTTAAAAACCGGGTGTCTCGCCCGGTTCGCGGCAGTGCTGGGGGTAATCGGGGCAATGGTGGGTTCTGCTGGTCATTTACGAAAAAATGAGGGGATTTTGATAAAAAAACTGGGTGGAGCTGCCGAAAAATTAGGGGTGGGATTCCAGATTTTAGATGATGTTAAGAATCTTACTACCGGAAATCCTGGTAAAAAGCGGGGAGATGATGTGGTAGAAGGGAAAAAAAGCCTCCCGGTGCTTTTGTACCTCCATCGCCAAAATGATGGGGGGACATTAGTGGGTCGTTGTTTTTCCGCTGCCCGTGGGGGAGGAACCTCCGCCCCTGAAGTGGAAGAGCTTATCTGGGAATTGACCGTAACCGGAGTGTTGCGGGAGGCAGAACAACGGGGACAGGGGCTTATTAATGAAGCCCGGGATCTGTTTTCCCGGGTGTCCGAAGATTTTCCGGTATCTGAGGTAACCAGGCGCCTGCTTACCGGTTTGATAGATCTCATGGGCGGTGAGCGGAGTCGTGGATAGATGAAGATGGTGAGTATTACAGGAGAGGGTTGTATTCTTTATATTGTTTCTACATAATTAAACATGGTGCATAACTGGATATAAAAAAATGGTAAAATAGCTCTTGAGACATAAAATAAAGGATGGGGTAATGAAAGAAGGGTTGCTGAGAGTGGCTATGGTTTGTGCGTTGACCTATGGTATGTCTTCCTTGGTTTTTCGTCCTGTGATTGGTATGATGGTCAGAAGGCCATCTGAAAAAGTTGAACCTGCCCCTGAAGAAGTGTTGGCTGAAGTTGCTTTTGAAGAGGAAAATGGAATGGGAGGGGGTGTCTCCTATTTTGAGCACAACGCTGCTACGGTAAATTTTACCCCTGTATCCCTGGAGATTGAACCGGTAATCTCCGGTGTGCCTGAACCTGCGGAATATTCCAAACCCCAGATGCTGTTCTACACCTCCCATAAGATTCAGCGGGGGGACATCATCGGCGGCCTAGCCGAGAAGTTTGGGCTGAATCAAGATACCATCATATCAATTAATACGATTAAAAACACCCGGCTTCTACAGATAGGCCAGGTGCTGCGGATACCGAATCAGGACGGCATCCTCTATAATGTACAAAAAGGGGATACCCTCTCAGGTATTGCCGAAAGATATAAGACCACCGTTGAGGCGATTCAAACGGTTAATGAACTGTTCCCCCATACCATTGATGCTATCAAGGTTAATGCCAGCCTCTTTATCCCCGGTGCCCAGCTTGACCAGATCGATCTCAAGGAGATCAACGGGGACCTCTTTATATGGCCGGTACGGAGTTACATCACCTCTGCCTATGGCTACCGTATTGATCCCATTAGGGGGACGGGCCGTCAGTTTCATTCTGGCCTTGATATAGGCGCCCCCATGGGTACCCCCATCAAGGCGGCCATGTCCGGACGGGTTAGTTCTGTAGGGTACAGTGAATCCTATGGAAACTACGTGGTGATTTCCCATCATTCCGGGTACCGGACCATGTATGGCCACATGAGTGTCATCCGGGTTAAGTCCGGCGCCTTTGTCGTAACTGGAGAACGGATCGGCGATGTGGGCAGCACTGGCCACAGCACCGGCCCGCACCTGCATTTTACGGTCTATAAGAATGGCGTTACGGTAAACCCCCGGGCTTTGATTAAGTGACAAAGATCGGGAATGAGCATCTGATTATAGAAAAAAATGGATATTGAACTCCTATGGAAACGGGCTGAGGTTATACGGACTATCAGACGCTTCTTTGATGAGCGGGGCTACCTTGCGACCGACACGCCCCTCTTAGCCCCGGACCTCATCCCTGAATCGTGCCTGGAGGTTTTTGAAACCGCCTACCTGCCCCCAGAGGGCAGTACCCTTCGGAAAGCACAGCCCTATTGGCTCATCCCTTCACCGGAAATCTGGATGAAGAAACTTATTGCCCAGCACCGGGTAAGCATGTACCAGATATGCAAGTGTTTCCGCAATGGAGAATCCACCGGACGGCTCCATAGCCCGGAGTTTACCATGCTGGAATACTACACCATGGACGCCGATTATGAGGATGCACTGAGGATCACCGAAGACTTCTTCCGGTTCCTGCTCCCCCAGGTTGGACACAGTGCGCCAGCAGGGGTCTTTGAAGCAGACCCGCTCAGTCCCCCCTTTCTCAGACTCACCATGGAAGATGCCTTTTCCCAATGGGTGGGATTCAGCCTCTTTGAAGCTGCTGAAAAAGGGAGCCTGGAAGCAGAGGCCCGGAACCTGGGCCTTGCCCCCCCTGCTGGCATGAACCAGGCTGACCTCTACAACCTCATCTTCGTCCATGCAGTGGAACCACAGCTTCCCCAAGACCGGCCCGTGGCGCTCATGGATTACCCCGCTTTTGTCCCCTGCCTTGCCAAAACGCGGCCTGATGGCAAGACCATGGAACGGTGGGAACTCTATGTCCGGGGAATTGAACTGGCCAACTGTTATTCTGAGGAAACCGACGGGGAAGCGGTACGCCGCTACTTTGAAGCGGAAACCGCTGTCAAAGCACAGACCGCCCTGGTTCCCCATAAAACCGATGGGGAGTACTGGAAGAGCTTTCTTCCTCACCGGGATGCCGGGGGCACAGCGCGGCCCTTTCCCCGCTGTGCCGGAGTGGCCCTGGGCCTGGACCGGCTCATCATGGGCTTAAGCGGCAGATCAACCATAGACGGGGTCTTGACCTTTCCCTTCTGAACCGGGGAGCGCAGGGAGAGCGAACCTGGCAGCCACCCATTCCGCCATAGCACGTACCGCTTCATGGGGATCCGCCGCGGCTTTACGGATAGCAGGCAGATACCCTTCATTGAACGTATTACCCATAGCGTTGAGGGCGTTAATTTTCCATTTATAGACCCTATCCTCACTGATATACCAGAATTTTGGCGCCATAACCTTTCGCAAAACATCATAATCCATATCAAGGATCTTTTCCAAGGAGATACCCGCTGCCAGGGCATCCAATCCGGGGAATGTTTCATCCTCCGACCATTTCCCGCGGTTAAAGGGACACCCATCCTGACAGGCATCACAGCCAAAGAGCCATTGCCCCATTTCCTGGTAATGCGGTTCTTTGCACAGATCAGCAGGCCCAAACGTGGTAAGATAGGATACACAGGTTGAGCGGTTCATACTATACGGTTCACTGAGTGATTGGGTTGGACACCTGCGTATACACCGGTGACAATCTTCAGGACAGGGCTTTTGCGTATCCTGATGTTTGAGTTCCAGCTCACTATCGATGAGCCAAGCTTCCAAATAGACCCAGGAACCGCTTTTATGGGTGTAGAAGAAGTTGTTCTGCCGTATCGTTCCAAGCCCGGCTTTAAGGGCTGCCCAGCGGAGGGCGGTCAGTCCAAAATTTCGTTCCGTGAAGGTCCGCAAGCCCTGTTGATTAAGATACGCCTCAAACGCATAGCTTGCCTGGTAATCAGGGGAGCGCTCATCTCTGCGGCCATCGACGCAATAATACGCACCAATCAGGCCCTTTAAATGGGGCGGTATCCGGTATTTGCCATACCGTCGCACCCCAATGACAATGGATTTCGCCCAGGGGAACGTCCGGTTCAACTGTGTAAAGGTATACAAGCGCTCAGACTGCTGCCGGGTTTCAGGAAACCGCTTGATCCGTTCATTCAGCCGTTCAGTATAATCGTCAATTTCAGCCAGGGGTATGATACCGCACTGCTCATAATTGAGGTTAAGGGCTGCTGCCTCAATCGCTTCCGCTTTGGTCATGTAAAGCTCCTTAGCGGTACTTTATATTATTTATGAGTATCTATCAAGGTTTTGGTATGAATTATCACTGCCTTTTTTATATGTTGAAAACACGAAATTTTATAAGTTTATTTAAAATGATAAAAAGTTGTTTCCCATGCAAAAAACTCTTGACTTTTTCTTGTATGATCATCATATTTTAGGTATGGGTAATCGTGGATATTTGGGAGTTGAGTGTTCCTCATGTCTTTTATCAGGCCAGAATAGTCACTTGGGGGGGGGGGGGGGGGGGGGCGCCGGGGGGGGGGGGGGGGGGAGGGGGGAGGGGTGGGTTGTAT
>JAITQK010000116.1 GCA_031288975.1 Treponema sp.
ATGGGCAGCTTCTTTACGGTGATTCCAATAGTTTTACCGTGACTTCATCCGGTTATAACTTTACCGGCGCCCTTGCGCTCTCGCAAACAAAGGTGAACGAAGAGGTACCGGTACACCTGCTCCTCCTGGGAATTCATGGGTCCACTTCGTCCACTACCCACGGATACCGGGAAATAGTACTCAATACCGATAGAACCCTCCCCAGTAATCTGGGCCTGAACACTCCAGGAAGAGATTCAGATCATTCTAGTGTTTCAAATTATGATACTTATAATTCGACCCTTGGAAAACATCCGGTTATTTCGATGTTACAGGCCCCGGATAAGATTGACACTCACATGACCCTGTTTGCTGCAACCACTAAAAACGGCCTCTGGTCTTACCGGTCCCGTAATGGGGAATGGCAATGGAACGCCGAAGAATAGGCAGGATGCATAAACATGTAGGCTGCTTCGGTTCGGAATGTCCATGAGCGACCTGTTTACCGTCCACGGGGCGCTTCCCCCTGAAGGCCCCTTGGCTGACCGGATGCGGCCCAAAACCCTGGATGATATCATCGGGCAGGACCACATCGTCGGCCCGGGACGGCTCTTACGGCGGGCTATCCAGGCAGACCGGCTTTCCTCGATCATCTTCTACGGTCCCCCGGGAACCGGTAAGACCAGCCTCGCACTGGTCATCGCCAATACCACACGAAGCACTTTTGAAAGCCTCAATGCCGTGCTGACTGGTATCAAGGATATACGGGAGGCCATAGACCGTTCCGATGAACGACGGCGACTCTACGGCAAACGGACCATCCTCTTTGTGGATGAAGTCCACCGCTGGAACAAGGCCCAGCAGGATGCCCTCCTCCCCTGGGTGGAAAACGGTACGGTGATCCTCATCGGGGCAACCACGGAGAACCCCTTCTTCGAGGTGAACCGCGCTTTGGTAAGCCGCAGCCGTATCTTTCAGCTTAAATCCCTTGCCTCCAAAGACCTCCGCAGGACTGTTGAACGGACCCTTGGGGATACGGAACGGGGTTACGGAAAATGGCGGGTCTCCTTTGAGGAGGGGGCGCTGGAACACCTGGTGGAAGTGGCCGGCGGAGATGCCCGGAGCCTCCTCAACGCCCTGGAATTGGCGGTGGAGACGAGTCCTGCTTCCTGGCCTCCGCCTGGGGGCACGGAAATCCAGGTATCCCTTGAGGCTGCGGAAGAAAGCATCCAGCGGCGGGCGGTGCTCTATGACCGGGATGGGGACTACCACTTCGATACTATCAGTGCCTTCATAAAAAGCATCCGGGGGAGCGACCCTGATGCGGCCCTGTACTGGCTTGCCAAGATGGTCCGCGCCGGAGAGGATCCGAGTTTCATCTTTCGCCGTATGATCATCCTGGCCAGCGAAGATGTGGGCCTTGCAGACCCTGATGCGCTCAGGGTGGTCATCTCCTGCGCTGAGGCTTTTGATCGCATCGGCTTCCCAGAAGGGAACTTCCCCTTGGCCCATGCCTGTTTGTACCTCGCCACTGCCCCCAAATCCAACACCACCATGTGCTTTTTCGATGCCCTGAGTGCGGTTGAAAAAGAGGATGCCGAAGTACCCAATCACCTGCGGGACGCAAGCCGGGACAGTGAAAGTTTTGGCCATGGGGACGGCTATATCTATCCCCACGCCTACCGGGACCATTGGGCGGCCCAGCAGTACCTTCCCACCCCGCTGCGGGGAAAAACCTTTTACCTCCCCTCACGGGTGGGATACGAGGGCCGGATCCGGGAGGAGGTGCTGAGAAAACGGGAAATCCAGGTTGCGGTTATCATGGGTGATATCCAGACCCCTGCGGCAGCAGGAGAAATGCTCTCCTGGTCAGCCACATCCAAAGGCAGGGAAGGTTGGTTCAAACGGCTGGAATCTGGGCGCAGTGCCCTTCTCCTTGCCGACCGGGACGCCATCCTGGGGCAGTGTTCGATAAAACGCCATGACCGTATCCTCATCCCTGCGGCCCATGACGGGCTGCTCCTCTGGGAGAGCCTCCGCCGTACTCCCGAAGGGCTGACCGCCGCCCTGGTAGATAGTGAAACTGCGAAAGAGGCCCTCCTCCGCTATGCCGTTTCCCTTGATGAGCCGGAACAGCCTGAGATCGGGGTATATCCAAACGGAAGGCTGCCAAGCCCTGAAGAAGCGGATGCCCTGTTTGCGGCCCACACCTTTGAGCATATCCTGGTGCGGGAACCCTGGAGAAGGGGAGGTGGTTCCGAGGTGTTTCATACCTTTGCACATACTGCCCGGCAGCTTCTCGCCCCTGAAGGAGACCTGGTCATGCTCCAGTCTCCGCCCCGGCTCGGGGAGCGGATTTCCCGGATCATCGGGGAGGGAGCTTCCTCATCCGCGAGGGCAAAACTGGAAGCAGCAGAGGAAGCCTTTTTTAACCCTGAGAAAACGGGAACCCTGGCCGGCGCTTGGGAACGCTGGACCTGGGATGGAGAAACCCTGGAACCCTGTTTTCATGACGCGGGATTCAAGACCAGCCTTACCGTACTGGACCAACAGGAGGACCGGCTCCTTACCGAACGGGACCTGGGAGCCTGGTTTGACAGAGAAAGGTCGAGTTGGGGGGCTTTTATTGCTGAGGCCTTGGGGGAAGGGGATTTTCTTGAGCTGCGGGATGCGTTGCGGGAACGGATCAAACAAGGCCCCCTGGTATGGAAATGGAAAAGCCTCCTGCTCAGGGCCACGGCAGAATAAACAAGGAACCGGAAGCCGAAGTTGTTCCGGTACGCCGAACGGGAGTATTGAATATTTTTTCCTCATAGGTTTTTAGACGGATTGCGTGAACCTCCTCACATTAGTTATTTTTGCATAAAAACCGTGTGTAATCACAATTAAGGGCTTTTGCCAGCATACAACGTATGAATAGTTTAGATGGCAGTGAAAATTATGTTCTTCTAACCTCGAAAAAATGAGGCCACTGTTGTTGTATTGGTCCGGTTTTCTGTAAATCCTGAAGTAACTGTTTGAATAAATCTTGAACCTTATGTGGCGCTTTACTTATTCGTTTTCGCGCCTTTTTCTTGACTAATACCACATACATTCTGTAAGGTTATTATTTTTGATACATAGCGTCAAGCGGAAAGAAGGAATGGATGATTAAATCCATGTCTTCAACCTCACAAAAACCCGGTTCCGATCAGATTGCCGTCAGGCATAACCCAATAGGAACCGGGTACTCAGGTTTTGGGAAAGAGTGAACCCTTTCCCTGGACGTGGTCCGGTTTAGCGGTGCAATCCTTGCACCACCAGGCTGGGGCGGGCTAGGCGGAAACCGAGGTTGTTGTTCCGGTTAGACGGGGTGTTGTTGTTCCGTTACGCCGAGCGCAGGTTCTGGCCGTTGTTGTTCCAGCTCCCGCCGCGTTTAACGCGGTTCGTGCCCGAGGACGCGCCCACAATTCCGGGAACGCGCAAGGAGGAGATGGGCGGTTACCGACTCAATGCGCTTACCAGCCTCGGCTTCAGAAAAAATGCCCCTCAGACGATGATGTTCAATTTCCGCAAGCCGGGTGATATACCGCTTCTTCGATTTTTGCTGGAGATAAATCCCTTTTTGTTTTATCAGAAAGCCGAGAAAAGGCGCGCCATCACCGGTTGATCCAATGACCGGGGGTTTCACTTCAAGACACAGCGTATCCTGAGTAAAAGATTCGGCAAGGGTATACAAGGCTTTAAGCGCCTTTTTATCATCCGTAAATAGCAGCATATCATCCATGTAGCGCAGGTATTTCTTTACGCTATGCCGCTCTTTCAGATAATGATCAAAAATCGCTAAATAGTGATTCGCAAAATACTGACTGGTCAGATTACCAATGGGTACCCCTTTTCCGCTGCTTTCATGGTTTGCATCAATGATGGTATTGAAAAGCTGTACTGCCGGGACGTCCTTGACGAGTTTAATTACCAGATTTTTTAGAATCTGATGGTCGATTGAATTGAAATACTGTCGTACATCCATTTTGAGAAAATACGGGGAACTCTTTGCAAAATGAAATGCCCGGAGTATTGCTTTCTGGGTTCCTTTGTTCCGCCGGCAGGCGTAGCTGTCAAAAATCTGATACCGGTCAAAAACAGGATCGTAGAGATTCATCAGCGCATGTTGTACCACCCGATCCCGTACTGAAGCGGCAGAAATGATGCGTTCCTTGGGGTCCTTTATGGTGAACTGGCGATAGGGGCCTGGGTGATAGGTTCCTAAGCGGAGGTCCTGGGCGATACTCGCAAGATTGGCATCAAGGTTGCAGTAAAAATCGATGATCCTGGTAGTTCTTGTTTTCCCCAGAGAAACTTTATGCCACGCAAGGGAGAGATTTTCCCATGAGTAAATAGTGTCAAAAGGGAGGGTCATCTTCAGGGTGATCCGGAGCGATACTTTTGATAAGCGCGGGGACGTATTTCTCCGCCTTCCCCTGACCTATGCCTTCTATCTTCATGCACTCGGCTACGGTTTTCGGCTTCCGTTTCGCAATCTCCGCTAATTGCTCATTGGTACATACCGCAACCATAAAACCACAGAGTAACACCTCTGTGGTTATGCTTTCTATTTAATCATGCACACCACTTCGTCCCCGTGAGCGCCAATCAGTTCGCCAGCTGCAGGATGTACTAGCAGGTCCAT
>JAITQK010000220.1 GCA_031288975.1 Treponema sp.
TGATAGCGTAGAAACGTTCATTTTTTTTATTTTTTTATTTTTTTTATAAAAGGAGCATCCTGATGAGTAATTATCCTAAAACAATGAAAGCCCTGGTTGCGTACAGTAAAACCGATTACCGGTACGAACCGGCGTACCCATCCCCTGAGTGTGGAGATGATGACCTTATCATTAAAGTTGAAGGCTGCGGTATCTGTGCAGGAGACCTGAAATGCCAGCACGGCGCGGCAATGTTCTGGGGAGATGAGGTTCAGCCTTCATGGGTACAGCCGCCTTTTATTCCCGGGCATGAGTTCCTGGGAGTGGTGGTGGAAATGGGCAAGCACGTCAAAGGCTACGAGATTGGAGACCGGCTTACTGCGGACCAGATCGTGCCCTGCGGGGAGTGCAAGTTCTGCAAAAGCGGCAGGTACTGGATGTGTCAGCCTCATGATATATTTGGATTCCAGAGTAGATGTAACGGCGGGATGGCAGAATATGTACGGTATCCCAAAAACGCGGTGCTCCATAAGGTACCCAAGGACCTGTCCCTTGAAAAGGCACTGCTCATTGAGCCGTATGCCTGTTCAAAACACGCGGTAGACCGGGCGGATATCCAGTGCGATGATATTGTCGTCATTTCCGGCGCAGGTACCCTGGGACTCGGAATGGTCACCTACGCGGCACTGAAAAACCCCAAGGCCCTCATATCCCTGGATATGGTTGAACAGCGGCTGGAAAAGGCAAAGGCTTTCGGCGCGACTCATGCGTTCAATCCTTCCAAGATTGATGTTGTGGCGGAGCTTATGAAGATGACCGATGGGTATGGCTGCGATATCTACATTGAGGCCACTGGCCATCCCTCAAGCGTCATTCAGGGCCTCAGCGGTATCAGAAAACTCGGCACCTTTGTGGAGTTCAGCGTATTCTCAGGCCCCACCAATGTGGACTGGTCGATCATTGGCGACCGGAAAGAGCTGGATATCCGGGGTTCCCATTTAAGCCCTTACTGCTTCCCCTTTGTGATTGAAAACATCGCATCAGGCAAGCTCAAGACCGACGGCATGGTAAAAACCACCTTCAAATTGGAGGAATGGGAAAAAGCCTTTGAGTACGGGACCGGCAAATACGGCGACTTCAAAATCGCCTTTATCCCATGAGCACAAAGAGTACGAACTATGCAGCGTATAGTAAATAACCCCGACAACATTGTCGATGAAATGCTGAAAGGCATTGTTACCACAACAGCTAACCCGCGGGTCATCAAGCGTGTGAATATGCCCGCGGATGCAGAACGTTCGATCCTCGGCAACAGGAGGTATAGACATGGCAAAGTATGTACTCGGTCTTGATAATGGGGGCACACTGGTCAAGGCGGCGATCTTTGATGTAAGCGGACGGGAAATAATCACCAAAGGAGTACATACTCCTCTGTTGACCCCGCGGCCGGGGTATACTGAACGGGATATGGAAGCCTTGTGGCGTCATAATTGTACCTGTGTGAAAGATGCTATCACCGGTGCCCAGCTTGATCCCGGGGATATCATTGGTGTTTCCGTGTGCGGCCATGGTAAGGGCTTGTATCTCTGGGGCAAAGATGATAAGCCGGCGTATCACGGTATTGTTTCCACTGACAGCAGGGCCTGGGCCTATCCTGAAAAATGGTATGCCCAGGGAACCGCCCAGAAGCTCTATCCCCAGACCTGCCAGAAATTGCTTGCCTCCCAACAAGTCGCGCTCCTGGCCTGGCTCAAAGATAATGAGCGCACCGCCTACGACAACATCAAATGGGTGTTTTCGGTCAAGGATTACATACGGTTTCGCTTAACCGGTGAAGCCTATTCAGAAGTAACGGATATGTCCGGTTCAGGATTGCTGGATATTGTCAACTGTCGATTTGACCCCCAACAATTAGACGCCCTCGGTATTGGTGAGGTGTTTGATAAGCTGGCGCCGCTGCGGTTTTCCTATGAACAATGTGGCAGCATCACCAAAGAAACAGCGGAACTAACGGGTCTCAAGGCAGGCACACCGGTGGCGGGGGGTATGTTTGACATTGATTCCTGTGCTGTGGCTATGCAGGTTACCACTCCCGAAGAGTTGTGTACCATCGCCGGTACCTGGAGCATCAACGAGTACATCTCCCGGACTCCGGTTATTGACGGCAGCATCGCCATGAATTCCCTCTTTGCGATTCCAGGTTATTTTCTGGTAGAAGAATGTAGCGCCACTTCCGCAGGTAACCTGGATTGGTTTATCGACCAGTTTATCGACAAGAAAAACGTGCCCGAAGGAAAACGGCTCTATGACTATATAGATGAACTGGCCGCCTCTGTGTCGCCAGAAGACTGCGATGTCTATTTTCTTCCCTTTTTGTACGGTTCCAATGATCACCCCCTGGGAAAAGGCGCCTTGGTCGGCTTAACCGCCTACCATGAACTGGCCCACTGCATACGAGCGGTGTATGAGGGGGTTGTGTTTTCCCATAAAACCCATATTGACCGGCTGCTGAAAACCCGTACTCCCCCGAAAACCATCCGTATGGCCGGTGGCGCCGTCAATTCCGTACTCTGGGTGCAGCTTTTTGCCGATATTCTGGGTATTCCCATTGAAACGATTGCCGTTAAAGAACTCGGGGCCTTGGGTTGCGCCATGGCAGCGGCAATTGCCGCCGGGGAATTCAAAGATTACCCTGAAGCGGTTTCAGCAATGGTGAAGATAAAGCAAAAGGTCGAACCCAATCGTGAGCAAGGGGAGATCTATCGCAAGAAATATGAAAAGTATTCTGCGGTATGCACTGCTCTGGCAGGAATCTGGGATAAATTCAGTGTGTGAGACAAACAAAGGATAACGTTATGTTAGAAGAACTAAAAGCAGCAGTATGTGCGGCAAACAAGATGTTGCCGCAGCATCACCTGGTTACCTTCACCTGGGGGAATGTAAGCGCCATTGATCGCAAGACCAATTACCTGGTGATTAAACCCAGCGGCGTTGAATATGATGCCTTAAGCCCTGAAAACATGGTGGTGGTTGATTTAGCAGGGAAGATTATTGAAGGGGATTTGAATCCATCGTCAGATACTGCCACCCATATTGTCTTGTACCAGGCCTGCCCGGAAATAGGCGGTATTGTCCATACCCATTCTACTTTTGCCACGATCTTCGCCCAGGCAAACCAGGATATTCCCGCCCTAGGAACGAC
The DNA here is from genome assembly GCA_031288975.1 of Treponema sp. Lineage (GTDB taxonomy): Bacteria > Spirochaetota > Spirochaetia > Treponematales > Breznakiellaceae > JAITNP01. Next base: position 3,182 of record JAITQK010000220.1, read on the forward strand.
CCACGCCGACTACTTATACGGCGATGTACCTTGTACCCGGCGCATGACCGACGTGGAGATACAGGGGGCTTATGAAAAAGAAACCGGCGCGGTGATCGTTGAAACCTTTGAAAAACGGGGAGTGTCCTTTATGGATGTTCCGGCGGTGGTGGTTGCCAATCACGGCCCCTTCACCTGGGGAAAAGACCCTTTCGACGCGGTGCATAACGCGGTGGTGCTGGAAGAAGTGGCAAAGATGAGCCTCTATACTGGGTTGCTGAACCCTGATACGCCGAGGATGCAGCAGCGCCTCCTGGACAAGCATTTCTTACGGAAGCATGGCGCCCATGCCTATTATGGTCAAGCCGGTTCCAAAGGATAATCGTTGAACCGCTATCAAATTGGCCTGTACGAAAAAGCCATGCCGAATACCCTTTCATGGCGGGAAAAACTTGAAACCACCAAGGCCTGCGGGTATGATTTTCTGGAAATCAGCATTGATGAAACCGATGAAAAACTGAGCCGCCTCAAAATGCCCCCTACAGACCGCCTTGAACTCCTGCGGATGATGTATGAAACAAAGATGCCCATCAGAACCATGTGTTTAAGCGGACACCGGAAATACCCCTTGGGAAGCGAAGAGAAAGCAGTACGGGCACGAAGCCTTGAGATCATGGAAAATGCCATAAACCTTGCCTATGATCTCGGTATCAGAATAATTCAACTTGCAGGGTACGATGTCTACTACGCCCCATCAACTGCACGGACCAAAGAACTGTTCTACGATGGATTGCTCCAGTCTGTGGCAATGGCTTCCGCAAAAGGGGTGATCCTGGCCTTTGAAACCATGGAAACCGAGTTTATGAATACCGTGTCCAAGGCGATGCACTATGTGACTACTATCAACTCTCCCTATCTCCTGGTATACCCTGACTGTGGCAACATGACCAACGCGGCGAAACTGTACGGCGCCAGTGAAATTGATGATTTACGGTCCGGCAGGGGTGCTCTTGCGGCGCTGCACCTGAAAGAAACAGTACCAGGGAAATTCCGGGAAATTCCCTATGGAACAGGACACGTCAATTTTAAGGGGATGATTCAAACAGCCTTGGAATTGCAGGTGGGGCTTTTTGTTACGGAATTCTGGTACACCGGTGAATCTGACTGTAAGCAGACCATACAAGCTGCAAAACGTTTCATTGATCTACAATTCGAGCCTCAAGAACGTGAGGCGCAATACACCTGAAAAATATGTAAATAACTGGAAATACTGGTTTGATTACCACTGAAAGAACCAAGGCAAAACTGAAACAGATAGTCCAAGCTGAAGGCAAAAACTTTGACTATCTGTTGACGGTCAGATTCCTTCTGGCGGTACATGCTTCAAAACATCAGTTCCCCGCTGCCCGCATCCCCTTCAGCCGTCCAATAACCACCTCTCCTACCACGGCAATGTCCTCAGCAGTAAAGGCAGATACGAAGTTATCATCAAAAAGCATCTGAGAGGAGGGCGGAAACTCATCGTCCCCAGCCCAGAGTAACAGACTCATGTACAGGCCGCTCATAAATTCGAAGCGGTACCCCACGTCTCCCTTACCCAGAGGTTCCACACAGAGGCACTTCTCCATGATCCGCCGCAAAGCCGCCGGATCATTGCCAAAGGTGTAGGCGAAACGCTTGAGACAGCGCCCTTCGAAGTTGCGGTAATACACCTCACCCCAGGGTATATCGTGGTACGAAAGCTGCTTCCCCGTAGTCTCAGCGTGTTTTCCTTCACAGAGATAATGGAGGATGAGAATGTTTTCAGCAGCGCTTTGTACAAGCGCACCGGATCGATCCTGGATCTGGAAATCCGGGAATGTTACGTGGTACTCCGTGCCCATGATGCGCAATGAAAAGACCGACTCTTCCGCGTTAAAGGTAAGGCCGCAGCGCCAGGCAATTGCTTCAGGGTCAAGGGTTTTATAGACACCCCGGTAATAGGTAAGGGGCACCTCGTCCTTCTGGTTTTTTCGAACCGTATTATCCATGCTACTCAAACAACGCTCCGTTAGTATGGGGCAGGAAACAAGCTGCCACGAATTCATCCATATACCCTGGATGTGAGGAAAGCTCAAGGTAGGTCATTCCCTGGCTGATTTCCGTCACCTTGTCGCAGACCTTCTGGGAGTTCACCATGGCGTAGGCTCCGGTCAGGGAGGTGTTGCCGATATAGTGGTATTTCTCAAGCGGCAGGTTCGGGAGCATACCGATACGGATTGCCCGTTCCACATTGATACCGCTGCCAATGCCGCCGGCCACATAGACCTCCTCAATGGCATCCATAGTAAAGTCCACCATGATGAGCATGCTTCTGATGGCAGAGAAGATCGCCCCTTTAGCGCGGATGAAGTTGTCGATGTCCACTTCATTCAAGACAAGGTCCCGTCCGCTTTCCGTTTCTGATGCAAAGGCCACCGTATAGCTACTAGTGCCCCATTCATCCCGCTGAATCCGCTTTCCCTCGCGGATGAATTTCCCCTTCGCGTTGATGATGTCGCAGCGGAAGAGTTCCCCGATCATATCAATAAGCCCGGAACCGCAGATTCCCACAGGTTTTTGACCAGGGCTGCCGATGATCCGTGGATGCGGCTCCATGGTGTCCTGGTCAATGGCGCAGGCTTCAATGGCGCCATCGGTGGCCCGCATACCGCAACTGATGTCCCCTCCTTCAAAGGCAGGCCCTGCGGAACAGGCGCAGGACATGAGAAATTCCTGGTTTCCAAAGACCAGTTCTCCGTTGGTTCCCAGGTCTATGAAGAGGGAAAAGGAGCTTTTCTTGAAGATCATGGAAGAAAAGACCCCAGCGGTGATGTCGCCGCCCACATAGCTGCCGATGTTGGGGGCCAGTATCACTTCCGCATCAGGATGTACCCCTATACCCAGGTCCGCACCCCGGAACGAGGGTGGCTGAAAAAAGGCTGGCACATAAGGCTCAAGCCGCAAATACTCTGCGGAGATGCCGGTGAATAAGTGGCTCATGGTGGTGTTGCCCGCCACTGCCACCCGGTAGATCTGCTCTGGCAGAATACCTGCGGTATCGCAGACCCCCTTGATGAGGGGTACGATACATTCGTCCACCACTGCCCGGCGTAGCCGCTCAATGCCGCCGGGCCGGGTGCTCTGGATAATGCGGCTGATCACATCCGCCCCATAGCGGATCTGGCCATTCCCCGAAGAACCGGCAGCCAGGAGCGCCCCGGTTTTGAGGTCTGTCAACACCATGACAACAGTGGTGGTCCCAATATCAATGGCAAGACCGGGAACCACAGGGTCTGTTTTCGCATCGCCGCCGCTTCCCAGAACAGGAAACACATCCATGATGAGGTCCTCTTGGCCTTTCTCGTGCCTGAGTACACAGATACATGAAAAATCCGATTCCCGCAGCACCTTGGGCAGTTTCCGCAGCGCAAAGAAGCTGATACCCACTGTTTTACCGGTTTGCGCTTTCAGGGTCCTGAGCAGCCGTTCCTGGTCTGCCATAGCGTCATCCAGAGCGGCCTCCTTGAGATGAACCGTTACCGGCTCAAGTCCGCTATCCCCATGGAAGCCCATATCCTCAAGTTCCCGCTGCAAGGCCTCAAAAGCCGCCCGTTCCCGGGGTTCACTGAGGGCCGTTACCTTCATGCGGCTTTTATATGCCTGTGCAATATCTGGTACCAGAACCGTGAGTTCCGCATCCGCCTTGACGCCGCAAGCCAAGCGCCAGCCCTCTGCATATTCTTCAGCCGATATGTGTCGAGAGTTCCCGCTGTCCACATTTCCAGAAAGCACCTTAACCCTGCATTTTCCGCAGGTACCATTTCCCGAACAAGGGGCATCTATGGCAACATTGGCCTTTTTTGCCGTTTCCAGCAGGGATTCACCGCTGGATGCAAAGACAACGACATCCTCCCCTCCGCTTATCTTAAAGATTACCTTATAGTTATTCGCTTTCATAATTCAACAGTATATTATTAAACCCCGTTCCATTTCAAGGGTATTAGCCTTGAAATGGGCGAGCGCATTAAAATGATTCCCAGGAAAAAGGAAATTTGGCATAAATTTTGTAAGATAATAGTAAATTATTTCCCTGAATAGTACCTTTACCTGCTCAGTATACTTTTTGGAGCACGAAAAAGCCAAGTGCAGAAGGGAATTGTTCAACAGGATTATTCCAAATGCCGGGTACGCCAAAAAAAAGACCCGCCGATGGCGAGTCTTTGTGTTGTAAACGGTATTGCTTTGAAAGCGTTATTGTTGTATTGAACTCCATAGTTCGTAGAGTTTCAACTTAGGCACAAAATCAGATAAACACACCGAGGTCAAACCGGTC
>JAITQK010000080.1 GCA_031288975.1 Treponema sp.
AAAACGGGCTTGTCCTCCAGAGAACTGCGGTGGCATCTGGGGATATGAGGAAGTGCTCGAAGCCCTGAAAGCCCCTAAAAAGAAGAAAAACCGGGAATTGCTGGACTGGCTTGAAGACTTTGACCCCGAATATTTTGAGGTTGATGAGGTCAACAGTCTATTCCGGTCTGATGATCTGAACGACGATGACGATGATGATGATGATGATTACGACGATGCATACTAGCATCCTGTTTTGATGAGGTGGCCTGATGCGTATTAAATATAATGCCCCCACGGTACTGACCTTTACGTTTATCAGTACCTTGGTGTTGCTTCTTTCGAATACCTTGTTCCCTGCTCTGCGGAATTCCTGGTTCGTGGTTCCCGGCCATGGGGGCTTTGTTCCATCCCACTTACGAAGTTGGATTACCCTGTTTACCCATGTGCTGGGACATGCCGATTGGGCCCATCTGATCTCCAACTTTTCATTTATCCTCCTCATAGGTCCTATTCTGGAAGAACACTACGGTTCCCTGCCCCTCCTCATTATGATCGTCCTTACCGCCCTGATTACCGGTGTTCTCAATGTCTGCTTCTTCTCTACCGCCCTCTTAGGCGCCTCTGGGGTGGTTTTCATGATGATACTCCTTGCCTCCTTCACCAATATCAGCAAAGGGGAAATTCCCCTCACCTTTATCCTGGTCCTGGTGTTCTACCTGGGGCGGGAAATCTTTAACGCCTTTAATGCCAATCGTATTTCTGAATTTGCCCATATCGTAGGGGGCTTATGCGGCAGCCTGTTCGGATTTTTCCGATCCTCCAGGCGCTAATCATGCAAGCAGAAAATCCATGAGATGCTGGTGTTTGATCCCTTCGTAATCGGTAAGGGGGGGCCACATCCTAGGGTATGATATACCAGGAAATCAGCAGCAGCATCAAAATGAAGTGTTTCGCTATTTTAGTGTTATACCCTCAATATGATTGCATAAGGCCTGTACCCCGTTTTCGCTTCGGATCTTTTCTCCTAAAGCAGCGGCGTTCTGTTTGTACGCAGGATTACTCAGTAAATCAACCACTGTGTGTTCCAAGTGCTCTTTGGTTATCCGGGATACCCTGATATAATCGGGACCAATTCCCAGTTCACGTACCTGCTGACCCCAATAATGCTGATCGATGAGCATGGGCGCCACCACCTGGGGCTTGCCCGCCCGGCCTGCGCTATGGGTTGTGCCGCTTCCGCCGTGGTGCATGATCCCGTCGCAGAGGGGAAAAACCAGGTTGTGGGGGATAAAACTATCTAACAGAAAAAAATCCCCCTTTCCCGCCAGGCTTTCACCGGTCTTCCACCACCCGGCACCGATAATGAATTTATAGCCCTGCCGGTGACAGATATCCAACAGCCATGCACAGAAGAGGTCTTTTTTCTTCATCTTACAGCTTCCCAGGGTAAAAAACAGGGCTGGTTTATCATCCTTTCTGATGAAGGCCAGCAGCTTTTTGTATACCTGCTCATTATAGGGGAGGATATCATTGAAACAATAGCCGCCGATGCTCCACTTGTATTTCCAGGTCGGATCAGTGCTGCCCAGAAAGCGACTGTACATCAGGAAGTTGTCCGCATAGGCCGGAGCGTATTCCCCCTGGTCTTTGATGGGCACCATCCCCCGTGCTTTCCGGTTCCGGTTGATAATGCCCAGGGTCAGCACATTGACCCCCAGGTTCAGCATACTCCACAGGAAAGCTGGCCTGATAAGCGGGTGCGGTTTCGGCCAGGGCATGACCGGTGGTGGTATGGTACGCCCCGGAATCAGTGGGGCATAGGCGGTGCGGATGAAGGGTTTTCTACAGTACTCGGCAATGCTGGGGGCGGCGAATTCCGTATTGGAGGCCACCAGAACCTCGTGGTTCTCCAAAATGGGGATGAATTCATTGAACTGCTGTTCCGTTACCCGTTGCATCCAGGTCAAAAGCTCCCGGTTATTGGTAGTGGTTTCCAGCAGCGCGGTTATATCATCGTAGTTCTGTAGGACGTAGGGTATCCCAAAGGTAATGGCTTCCTTTTCAAAGACCTGCGGCAGACTCAGGGTAACGGTATGCCCCGCCTTGATCAAGGTATCAGCCACAACAAGATAGGGATACACATCCCCCTGAGACCCCCTGGTTATGAGGAATATTTTCATTGGTAGACAAGTCCGATCTGTGCTAGTTTATCCCGGTCCAGCCGGTATTTCGTTTCCAGGTCCTGCAGCACGGTTTCATTGATGGAGAACGGGCGATTGAGTTTTTTCATTTCCCGGTTGCTTTTCAGGAGCATGGGGATCATCTTGCCGGGATTGAAGACTATGGACGACATGATCCAGCAGCCGTGGGTACACCAGCAGTTAGCCCCATAGCCGTGTCCCACGTCGGCGATCTCTTGCTTCATGGCTGCGCTCTGGACAATATCCTGGATGTTGTAGCCATAGTCCCTGACATTACCCATAGGGGGCCGCAGTTCACAGGAGCGGAACCGCCCGTCGTAATCAATAACCAGGGTGGTTTCGCCGGCAGTACAATCCATGCCCCAAGGCGTGGGCTTATCAATGTTGCTTGCCCGGATATTATACATGGCCCGCATCAGCCCCAAATAGAAAAAGCGGGCTATATGCTTCCCGATGCCGCTGTCTACCCCCTCGGCAATACGATCCGCATAGGCGATATTGTAAAGCGCGGTCTTATCCTGGAGTTCCCTGAGAGATTCCTCGGTAACGACCTTGACCCCGTCTTCCCTGGTGACGCCCCGGGCCGCCTCAATGGTGTGGGTGGAGACGTTGAACCTGCCAAATACCCAGAGCATGAAGTCCATCACCTCTTCTACATTGTACTTGGTAATGACCGTGGCAATGTTTTTGAGGAGCTGGCCGTCATCTTTAAAGGCGTCGTCTACCTTTTTTAAGGTTTCCACTGCCTTATAGAAACTGGCTACACCCCGCTGGGTATCATGGGTATCCCCAAAGCCATCCAGGGAAATACTGATGGTGATATTACAATCCGGACAGCTTGATCGCAGGCGCTTGAGCCACTCCACAATCCGGTCTGGTTTCATACCGTTAGAGGGAAAATTGATGTCCTTGATATGGTTGTTGCGATAGAACATTTCAAGGATCTCCGGTAAATCATCCCGGAGGCTTGGTTCTCCCCCGGATAACCACAAGCGGTTAAACTCCCCGGCACTTTCCGACAGTTTCTTGATTTCATCAAAGCTCAAATCCGGCGCCTTCTGGTCCATGTCCTTGGCATAGAAACACATAGCGCACCGGGCATTGCATTTCCCCGTTACAAAGAGGAATATGGATTCCAGCTTCCGCTTGGAACTCATCATATTAAAGGAACTACCCTTCCGTTTTGCTTGCATTAATCATTACTAGCATAAAGCAGCGATATGGTCAATCACTTGCGGTATATTCCAATTCCAGGTACGCTAGAAGTGGAGGCAATTCAATGACCAACACATCCGCCTTACTTACGGATTTTTATTCCCTGACCATGGCCCAGGGGTATTGGAAAAAAGACATGGACAAGCGGGCTATATTTGAGATGTTTTTCCGTCGCCAGCCCTTTGGCGGGGGCTTTGCAATCTTTGCAGGACTTGGAACCCTGGTGGAGCGGCTCCAGGGCTTTTCTTTTTTCAGCGAGGATATCGAGTATTTACAGGGGTTGGGGCTTTTTGAGGGGGCTTTTCTCCGCTACCTTGAGGGATTCCGGTTTAGTGGTTCACTCTGGGCTGCTGATGAGGGGACCCTGGTGTTTCCCCAGGAACCTTTAATCCGCATTGACGGTGGGCTTATCGAATGTCAAATCATTGAAGGGATACTCCTCAACATCATCAACTTTCAGAGCCTTATTGCCACCAAGACCGCACGGGTCTGGCTCGCCTCCCGGAAGGGGGCGATCATGGAATTCGGGCTACGCCGCGCCCAAGGTCCGGACGGGGCCATGTCCGCCGCCCGTGCCGCCTTTATCGGGGGGGCTACCGGGACTTCCAATGTGCTGGCAGGCAAGGAATACGGCATCCCCGTGATGGGAACTATGGCCCATTCCTGGATCATGGCCCATCCCAACGAGGAAACGGCATTTCAGGCTTATGCTGATATTTACCCTGAACATCCGGTCTTCCTCATTGATACCTACGACACCCTAAAAAGCGGGACCTTGAATGCCGTGAAGGTGGGAAAGCGCTTGGCCGCCCAGGGCCGGAACTTCGGAGTGCGTCTTGATTCCGGGGATGTCTATTACCTTTCGGTGGAGGTGCGGAAGATCCTCGATGCTGCCGGGTTCCCTGATGCCACGATTTCTGTGTCCAGTGACCTGGACGAGTTCATCATCCAGAACCTCACCACTGCCGGCGCACCTATCAACACCTGGGGCGTGGGGACCCAGATGGTTACCGGCGGCATTGAGGCGGCCTTTACCGGGGTGTACAAGCTGGCTGCCCGGGACGACGGATCCGGGAAGCTGATTCCGGCGATCAAGTTCTCTGATAACCCTGATAAGACCACGGTCCCTGGGATCAAGCAGGTGTGGCGCATCAAGGACCCCCAGGGCATGACCGTGGCGGATGTACTCACCCTGGACGATCCGGTAAACTCAGACCCGCTAGAACCGGGAACCCAGTACGCCTTTTGGCATACCTCGGCGGATTACCGCCATTTTTACCATAGGATAGAGGGAAACGCCGAGCCGCTCCTCAAGCTCCGTGTAAACCAGGGCAGGCCCGTGGGGGACAGCCCTTCCTTGGAGACCATCCGCAACACAGTACGTTTCGGCCTTGAATCCTTTGACGGCACCTACCAGCGCTTCCTCAACCCCCATGTCTACAAGGTCTCGATGACCGACCGGCTCCGTAATCTCAAGCTAGAGCTTATCAAAAATTACCTGGGGGATCTGTAAATGCGTATTACGTTACGAGCAAAGGGCAAACTCATCAGCATGGTGAGTATCCTGCTGACCTGCATTCTGATGGGGTGTGGCACCACCGGGCAGGATAAACTGGAACAGTGCTACTATGTCAAAGCAGATGGCAACGATGTCCATGCGGGAAGAACCGAAGCCACGGCCTTGAAGAATCTGCGGAAAGCGATTTATCTGGCAAAGACCGGGACCATCAAGACCATTGTGGTCATTGGTACCCTGAACATAGCCAGCGAACTCCAGATCAACGTCAATACCTTTGGTGTGTTTGCCATTACGGAAACCGGACAGGAAGAAATCACCATCACCGGTAAGCCTGATGCCGCTGCAACGGAACGGGCAGTCCTTTCCGGTTCAGGCGCCGGCAAAGCCGTTATCGCCATTGGAGGGGATTCCCAGGTCCGCTTTGAATACATCGAAATCTCAGGAGGGGAGAGCCAGGAGATTGGCGGCGGCATCATCATCATAGAAAACGCGAAGGTTACCTTGGGGAATGGCGCCCAGGTGCGGGGTAACCGAAGTCAAAGCGGCGGTGGCGGTGCAGCAGTGGCCGGGAACGGAGCCTTGATCATAAGCGGCGGCGAAATCAGCGGAAATCAGGCTGAAATGGCCGGCGGAGGCGTGTATGTTGGCTATGGCGCTTCCTTTACCCAAAGCGATCCATCTCCGGTCACCGGTAACCAGTCGCCTGATGGTGCAGATGTGTATTGGGAGTAGGCAGCTCTTTGGCAGGGCGGGGTGGCTTGTTTTTTCACCTGATAAGCCCCATAACCCGTGTTATACTAGAACTATGAACAACATGAACCAAACAAATGAAATACAAGTACGCTTCAGTTCCGAGCTGTCCATGAGCTGTGCCCTGGGGACCCAGGCGGAAACCTTAGCCGAGCACTTCGGCTTGGTGCGGGGCGGACTGGCGGCAGTCAAGGTCAACAACGAAATCCTGCCCCTCTCCACCAGGCTTGAGGTGAATAGTACCTTGCAGGCCGTGCCCCTGCGGTCACCCGAAGGGGTGATGATCTACCGGCGTTCCCTGGCCTTCCTCCTGGCAGTGGCGGCCCAGGAACTGTTCCCTGAAGAGCGCCTCTACGTGGGTCATTCCCTGGGAAACGGGTATTACTATACCTTCTTGGAAGGGAAGTTCCCCACGGAACAGGAGATTGAGGCCCTCAAGTCAAAGATGAAGGCCCTGGTTGAGGCGGACCTGCCCATATCCTTCCGCTCCATGGCCTATACCGAAGCCCTGACCCTCTTTGAAAAGAACCGGCAGACCGACACCAGCCTCCTCCTGGATGAACGGAGCGAGTCCAAGGTGAAGGTCAATGAATGTGGGGGATTTACCGACCTCTACATTGAACCCCTGGTACCCCGGACCGGACTGCTGGATGCCTTTGATCTCATGGCCTACCAGGACGGGTTCCTCCTCCGCTTCCCCGGGATCGGCAGAGGCGCGCAGCTCGATCCCTTTGAGGACAGCCCCCGGATTTTCTCAGTGTATAACGAATACAAACAATGGGGCCGCATCGTGGGAGTCCATGCAGTGGGACACCTCAACCGCAAGGTAACGGACCGGACCATCAAGGAGTATATCACCATTGCCGAGGCATTCCAGGCAAAGAAACTGGCGAAAATCGCGGATACCATATATGAGCGGCAGGAAGAGTTGAAGATGATCCTCATCGCAGGACCCTCCAGCTCCGGGAAGACCACCACGGCAAAGCGCCTCGCCATTGAACTCAAGGTCATGGGCATTGAGCCGATAGCCATTGGCCTTGATGATTACTATGTGAACTCCGATACCACGCCTCGGGACGAAAAGGGGGAACCGGATTATGAATGTCTCGAAGCCCTGGATATTGCCTACCTGAATCAGCAGCTCTTAGCTCTTTTTGCAGGAGAGGCCGTAACCCTGCCCGTCTATGACTTCAAAACCGGCAGACGCCGGGAATCAGGAGGGCGGACCATACGCCTGAAACCCCGGACTATGCTTATTGTTGAGGGCATCCACGGCCTGAACGACGCCCTCACGGCCTCCATAGAGCGGCGGCTCAAGTTCAAGCTCTACGTCTCAGCCCTGACCCAGCTCAACCTAGACGACCACAACCGTATCCCCACCAGCGACAACCGGCTCCTGCGGCGCATGGTCAGGGATTATCAGTTCCGGGGCAGCGGCGCGGCAACGACCATGAAGATGTGGCCTAGCGTGCAGCGGGGGGAATGGAAATACATCTTCCCCTTCCAGGACAGCGCGGACGTGGCCTTTAACTCTGCTTTAAGCTATGAGCTGGCAGTGCTAAAAATGTACGCCGAACCCCTGCTTCGTTCCGTAAAGCCCCATCAGACCGAATACGCCGAAGCAGTGCGGCTCCGCTCCTTCCTTGAAAACTTTGCCCCCATTCCGCCCCAGTACGTGCCGGGACAGAGCATACTCCGGGAATTTATCGGGGAGAGCACGTTTAAGTACTGAGTACGAGGAAAACCACGGAGGACACGGAGTAACACAGAGGAGCAAGATGATAACTAACCAAGACTCTGTGAAACTCCGTGTTTTGAAAAGGCGGCAATGTCGTGCTTGACCGGCGCGCCTTGTTCCAATTTACAGGGCATAGACTCATCGGGATACCTGGGCCGGAATTGTTGCAACTGCTCCGGTGTCTGTATGGGGCAGTCGCTGAAATCCTTTGTTTGAAAGTTTTGCAGCTCCGCTATACGCTCATCGCTCATAGCCGGTAAACGGGATGCCGATGTGTCTTCGATAATTTTCATCATAGCGCTCCTTTTCAAGAGGTTCTGCGATACGCGCTGATATAAGTCGCGTCCGTTGTCCTACTTCAGTGTATGAAAAGTAAAATTAAATATGCCGGTTAAAAGAAGCGATGCCTTTCCAGCGTATTTCATCCTGTGTCGAATGTTCTTCATCATAAGCCTCAAGAAAAAAGTGATCGTCAAAGGCTTTAAGTATTTCCTCAAAGTAAAAACCATGATCCCGTTTATTAAGCTCGTTCTTGTGACGATCCCATTCAAAACGTCCATCCTGGCTTATGATTAATTCCATAGCATAAATATATAGAATCGCCTTATTATGTCAAACACCCCCAGTTAATTCCTTATCTGCTGGCCGTCCCGTGCTGCTACTCCCTGCTCCCTGTTGTTCCGGTACGCCGAGCGTGGGTTTAACCTGCGCTTGCTGAAAGAGCCTCAGCCGCTCTTTCAGTTCAGCGTTTTCCACCTCGGCCTTCTGTCGCTCCATCTCGGCCTTCTGCTGCTCCGCCTCGGCCTTCTGTCGCTCCATCTCGGCCTTCTGCTGCTCCGCCTCGGCCTTTTGCCACTTCATCTCGGCCTTTTGCCACTTCATCTCGGCCTTCTGCCATTTCTCCTCCCGGGTGCAACTTATTTTTCGTGGTAAAATAGTTGCAAATTAGCAGGAGTCATGGGAGAATAGAGCAATCCTGAAGGAGGGATACGTCATGAAAAACAAAGAAACGACGGATTATGTGGAAAAAGCCATCGAGAAGGTCAGAGAGAACTTCAAGAAAAACGAG
>JAITQK010000094.1 GCA_031288975.1 Treponema sp.
CTGTATTGCCACTGATGGTCCCGTTACTCATGGTAAACGTACCGCCATTGACATACACGCCGCCGCCATTGCCGTTGCTACGAGATGAATTGCCGCTGATGCTCCCGCCGCTCATGGTAAACATACTGCCGCCGTTGACATACACGCTGCCGCCGCCGTCGGTCCTGCCGCTGCTGATGGTTGCGCCGGTCTCCATCCTCAGCGTTCCACCCTTCACTATATCCACCAGTCTACCTTTTTTCCCATTGCCGTTCAGCCTGATGTTATTGCCCAACACCAGGGTAATGCCATCGGGAATGGTAACCAAAGCGGAATCCGCACTCTTGGATATGGTACGGAGGCTCCCTTCTCCCCGGAGGGTAATAGTTTTCCGCTCATTAGTGGCAAAGGTAATACCGCCCACCGCAAAATCCCTGTTTACCGTAATGATATAATCGCCGTACGCAGCATTGATGGTAGATATAGCCCCCCGGAATGCTTCCGCAGTGTCAACGATTAAATTGAAGTCCATAAGTTCAGCAGCAAGAGTTCCCATGACCTGTATCCCGTCATCAAGACTTTCGTAATCAACTGAGTCGCCCTTTTTCTGCACCCCGCTTTCAAGGTCGATGATGGATGCGTTGAACATATTCCGGGTGTTTCCCAGTTTCCGGGCAGTGCCGGAAAGCACAAATTGAGGGTTTTCGCCTTTTCCCATGTCTACAATGTTCTCATCCGCCGTGTTCCCGGCCAGTTGGTTGGCGTACTCGTCCTGAACCTGCTCAAGGGTCGCGGTGCGGGGGTATACCGCATAAGTTCCACTTCGTGCGATATTGATTGCCAGTATCTGAGCCAACACATCCGCGTCGCTCTCGTTGACGCTGTCCCGTAACTGGAAAGGTACAACGGCTAGTCTGGGGAGTTTGGATGTGTCGATTCTGACCGCTCGGGCGATGCTTCTCGCCATTACCGGCAGTCTGCCCTGTATTTCCTCAATGTTGGTGTAGGTCTGAATGGCCCCGGCTACCTGTTGGAGCTTGTCTATCCGTATAATAGAAATGACGAAGAGCTTGTTGTTCCCCAGCCTAGTACTATTCCCCGCGACAATGTACTGTGCGCCAAGCTGTTTCCCGATGGTGATGATCGTATCCGGGTCGGTCATGCCGGCCTCTATCTGGAAGTTTCGCTCCCTGCCGATTGCCCGGTTTATGCTGGTCCGGGGCATGGGTGCAAAGACCTTGTTCAGGGTGGGATCAAAGGAAAAAAGCTCGGCCATGGTTTCCCCGTCCTCACGCCCCATGCCCGTAAAGGGCAGTATGGCCAAGGTGTACTTGACCGCCAGCTCCTCGATCTCCTTCTTTTGCACAGGTGGCGGCGAACCGCACGACAGAGCGCTTACTGCCAACAGAACACTCAGGGCTACTCCATGAATAGCCCATACCATTCTAATGTTTTTTTTCATGGTCACATCTTCTCCTCTGGCAATTATTATACATTATTCCTACGGAATACGATACCACGTCGCTCTAGCAGCCTGTCGGGCTTTCGCAAAAAGCTAAAAGATTTCACACGGAGACACAGAGATTTTATAAGAGAATTCCTCTGTGTCCTTGTGCCTCTGTGCGAAATTTTAGGGACATAATGTTTCAAGCAGTACCCGTTCAGGTCACAGCAGGAACCCTAACAGCTCCGCCAGCTTTGCCTGTTCTCCTGGGGACAAGGCCCCCGGCAGAATGAGGGGCTGCTCCGGGCTGGGGGGAAGCAAAAAGCCGCCTTCAAGAAAATGCAGGAACAAGCGGCTGTACTGCGCTTCATCAAGGGGTTCAGCATAATGCAGATAGATACCCTTCCGGCGCCAGGTGCCCAGGGCTTCGGTGATCAGGGGAAACACCGCCTTTCCCCGTTCCGGTAGGGCTGCTATCAGGTCGTAGAGGCTCCTCACCGTGGCGGCAAGCAGGACCGGAGACAGAAGCTCTGATGGAGGAAAAGGACGGTCATCGATGCCAATGACCAAAACCTGGGGAGCCAAGGCCCAGGGTAGCAGGGGAACGCATAGTGAGGGTTGCGGTGAGGGGGATTCCTGGAGAAAGGGCCGCCACAAAACAGGCGGTGATCCATCAGGTGTAAACACGGGGTCGGCGAAGGGGCGGTCGCCGGCATAGCCTGCGGCGCTCAGGGCCTGGCGGAGGGTGGCTTCATCAGCATAGACCCTGAAAACACTTTCAGGAAAGATGGCGGACAGGGCCTTGATAAGACGATGTTCCAGGGGATGGGGAAAGGGGGTAAAGAGTCCCCGGTTGGCGGTATTTTTGAGTTCCCCCAGAATATGGGGCGGGGTATGCCCCAGCACCGCCGCACCGCCGTACTGCCACAGGTCGGTGAGGCGGCGTCCTCCTTGGAGATACAGGTGAAAATCCCTGGCCCGGAGTACCGGCGGCACCAGCCGCAGTAGGGGGTAATCCTTCATCACCCAGCCCCAGCACGCTCATCATAAGGCTGCGGTTTAAGCATCGTCATCTCCGACCCTCGTAATCCGGGAGCTTTGATGCTGGCTGAGAAAGCGCAGTTCCTTGCCCGTATCAAAATGGACCCGGATAATCGGTCCATCTTCACTGTCCTTGATTCCTGTGACCGAACCATAGCCGTGATCATCATGGAAAAGCCGGTTACCAACCTGCCACTGGCCTTTGGCCCCGGTGCGCTTCGCGCCTTTGGAACCTCTCGTTGCCGCTGAACCGCGCTTCTTCATGGAAAACCCATAGGGGACTTGACCAATGACCCGGAGGGTTTCGTGATCCACTTCATTGAGAAACAGAGAAGGTTCCATGGGCATGGTACGGCCAAACATGCGACGCATACTGCATGAGGTGAAGTACAGTTCATCCATGGCCCGTGTTGCCCCCACATAAAAGAGCCTCCGCTCCTCTTCCAGTTCCTCTTCCTTTTTGTCATCCCGTGGGAATACCCCCTGTTCAACACCGGTTATAATAACCCGCGGGAATTCGAGGCCCTTGGTATTATGCAAGGTAATGAGGGTTACAGTATCCTGACTGGCGTCGTCTTGCTTTTCCGGGTCTTCCATGGAACGGTCAAGTTCAATGTGTTCCAGGAATTCCAGCAGCCCTGCCTCGGTGGCGGGGTAAAGGCTGGCGGCATTGGCCAATTCCTGGAGGTTGGCAATACGCTGATTCCCGGCGATTTCATCATGCTCAAGGTGATATTCGGCGATTCCCGCTTCCTTGATGAGGGTAATCACACAGCCCGAAAGCCCTTCCCCAGCGTGTAAGCTGGCTTTTTTCTCTGTTTTTTTCGGAGCATTTTTGGCGGGAATCTCAGGTTTCTTCGGAACATCAGGTGCGGCGGGAACATCACCGTTGAGGGCAGCGTTCTCAGCTTGTGTTTCCGCAACAAGGGTCCCACGTCCCTGTTCAATGGCCTTGAAAAAAGCGGTAAGCCCGGAACGGGCCTTGGCGGGAAAGGTGAGCCGTTGAGCCGCGGCCACCAGGTTACCATCCGCAGCAGGGCCGATGGATGCCTCTTCCACGATGCGATCCGTAGTAGCGGTCCCCACCCCGCGGGTGGGCTTGTTCACCACCCGGCGGAACGCGACCTCATCACGAGGGTTCACCAGGAAGGAAAGCAGAGCCAGGGCGTCTTTCACCTCTTCCCGTTCATAAAACTTGAGGGAACCTATCACCCGGTAGGGGATATTTCGCCGCAGGAATTCAGTTTCAAACCCCAGGGATTGGGCATTCATCCGGTACAGCACCGCCCAATCGGAATAGGCACCCTTCTTGACCGGCTCTTGCTTTCCCTTGGAGACCAGGGCCGGAGGATTAACCGATGATTCGATGAGCTGGGCGCAAAAGGCGGCTTCTTCATCCTGATTAGGGAGGAAGGCCAGGACCGGCTGTTTCCCATTACCCCGTTCGGCCTTGAGGACCTTCCCCAGCCGCTCTTTGTTATGATCCACCACTGATGAGGCTGCCTTCAGGATAGGCGCGGTGGACCGGTAATTCCGTTCCAGCTTGATGATATCCGTGCCTGGGAACCGATCCGGAAATTCCAGGATGTTCCGCACCTCGGCGCCTCGGAAGCGGTAGATGGACTGGTCATCATCCCCCACCACACAGATGTAGGTATCCGGGCCGGCGAGTTCCTTTAAAAGCTCAAACTGGGCGATGTTGGCATCCTGATACTCATCCACCAGAATCACCCGGAACCGGTCCCTGAAACGCCGGGCCACTTCAGGCTCTGCCCGCAAGATTTCCACCGGCTTCTTGATAAGGTCCCCAAAGTCCACATTACCGATCTGGGTGAGCCGTTCCTCGTACTTGGTATACAGCCGGCGGAACTCTTTCCGGTGATTGATGAGATCCAGTTCCGGGCTTTCGGGGTTCAAAAAATAATCCTTGGCCCGGGCTATATAATGGGCGGTCTGCTTCACCTCGGCCTTGGGTATCCCTTCCATCAAGGAGGAGAGCAGGGAAACCGTATCGTCATCATCATAAATCACAAAGCTCGAATTCAAGCCCAGGAGGGCGCCGTTCCGCCTGAGAAACCAGGCTCCAAAGGAGTGAAAGGTCCGCAGCATGGCAAATGTGGCCCGGTCATCGATGAGCCGCGCCCGGTCCGCCATCTCCCGTGCGGCCTTGTTGGTAAAGGTTACCGCCAGGATGGACCTGGGGTCCACCCCCTGTTCCCTGATCAGATAGGCAATCTTGGTGGTAATGACACGGGTCTTCCCCGACCCAGCCCCAGCCAGGATGAGCAAGGGATTCCCCGTATGGAGCACCGCTTCCCGCTGTTCAAGGTTGAGGGCTTCCATATAGGGAGGATAGGCTGCTTGACCTTTGAAGATCGCATCAGATTCTGCCATACTGTATTATAACTGAGACTATGCTTATAAGAAAGCCCCTGTTTTCAACCCCCTCATGGCGCATCTGGCTCCCTTCACATTCCGCCCATTGTATGTTATAAATCTAGTTGAGAAATATTTTCCCCACTATAAGGAGTTATTATGTCGGGCCACAGTAAATGGGCGACTATTAAACACAAAAAAGGGGCCGCCGACGCGAAACGCGGCCAGATGTTCACTAAGTTAATTAAGGAAATATCCATTGCCGCCCGAATGGGCGGAGGTGATCCGGAGGGAAACCCCCGGCTCAGAACGGCGGTCTTGAAAGCCCGGGGCGCTAACATGCCCAAGGATAATATTGACCGGGCCATCAAAAAGGGAACCGGTGAGCTTGAAGGGGTCAATTACGAAGAACTCACCTACGAGGCCTATGCGCCAGGAGGAGTGGCGATTCTGATTGAGGTCTTGACAGACAATAAAAATCGGGCTGCCGCAGATGTTCGGAATATCCTGACCCGTGCGGGCGGGGCCCTTGCCACGGCAGGGTCCGTATCCCGGCTATTCAAGCGCCAGGGTATCATCACCCTGGATGGTGAGAAGTACACCGAAGACCAGCTCATGGAGGTGGCTATTGACGGCGGTGCTGAAGATGTGGCTCTTTCAGATGGTATTATCGAAGTTACCACTGCGCCGGAAGACTTTGAGTCGGTGATGAACGCCTTGAATGCCAAGAGCTTCGAGACCATGAGCGCTGAGATCAGCATGGTCCCGGAAGCGGCGGTAACCCTGAGCAACGATGCCACTGCCAAGGTAGTACGGCTGATTGAAAAGCTCGAAGATAATGAGGATGTACAGAACGTCTACTCTAACATCGATATCCCCGATGGATTTGAGACAGAATAAACCGCCTGCATCCCCGGAGCACAGCCGCCGTATCATCGGGGTTGATCCGGGGCTTGCCGCCTCAGGGTGGGGGGTTATTGACTTTGACCACCAGCGGATTCGGTACATTGCCCACGGGTGTATCGAAACCAAGGCGGACCGTCCCCGGTCGGAGCGGCTCTTTTCGATTTATGACCGCTTTCGCACCTTGTTGGAGGCTTATCATCCAAGCGAAGGGGCCATAGAAACCCTCTATTTCTCGAAAAACGTGAGCAGCGCCATTCCCGTTGCAGAAGCCCGCGGGGTGCTCTGCATGAGCCTGGCAGAGCGAGGGCTTCCGGTGCGGGAGTTTACCCCTAATGCCATCAAGCAGGCGGTGGTAGGCCGAGGCACAGCGGATAAGGCCCAGGTACAGGACCTGGTACGCCTCATCCTGGGCCTTCCTTCCATTCCCACCCCTCACCATGCCGCTGACGCCCTCGGGGTCGCGGTATGTTGCGCTCATACGATCTTGGTGTGATATGGACATCGGTTCTATAGCAAATCACCGGGCCAGGGAAGCAGGCATCCTGGTATACCCCGTGTATTCCCGGCGCTCCCAAGGGCTTTCAGTGGGGATCAACTTGTTCCCAGACGCAAAGGTCTGTTCCTTTGATTGTCCCTACTGTGAGGTGTTCCCCTTTAAAACAGATACCAGGTTTTCCATCGCAGCAATGGAAACTGAGCTGCGGTCTACCCTGCTCCGCTTAAAGGCCCAGGGCGCTGTCATCAGGGACGTCTGTTTTTCCGGCAATGGAGAGCCTACCCTGGCCCCTGCTTTCCCAGAGGCCCTGGAAGCCGCTTCTCTGATACGGGATGAAGTAGTTCCTGATGCGGACCTCGTGGTGATCACCAATGGTACGGGGCTGCTTAATGACCGGACCTTCGTGCTTTTGCACCGCGCTGCTACGGGGCATACAGGGCTTAATATCTGGCTGAAACTGGACGCGGGAACCGAAGGCTGGTACCAGGAGCTGGATCGTGCTCAGATACCTTTTGCACGGCTCATCGGGAAAATTAAGGAATTCCTGGGTTGTGCCCCAGTAACCCTTCAAACCATGCTCTGTTCAGTGAATGGCAAGCCCCCCTCTCAAGAAGAAGCAGCAGCCTGGGAAGCGCTGGTGGTGGAACTGGCCGGAATCGCCAGGGCAGCGCGGAATGCGGCCAGCCGGGAAGCCGCGTCCCAGGATGTGGAGAAGCAGTTGCCGGGAATCCGGGACCTTCAAATCTACGGCAAGGCCCGGCCTGCGCCGGAAGACCCCTTGGCAGCGGCGTTGCCCATCTCATACCTTGAATCCAGGGCCGCGTCCATCAGAACGGCCCTTGAACGGGGAGGATTACAAGACCCCTCAGGAAAGGCCATCCCAGTACGGGTATTTCCCTGAGCTGAACTATTCAGGGGGCAGGCGATACCGGCATAACAACTGATTCATGGCTCTACAAAAAAGTTGACAGAATGCTTGAAGTAGGAGGATACTAAATGAAGTAAGCTCAGGAGGTGTTATGATTTCTTTTATCGTAGCGGTTGTCGCGTTAATACTGGGATATGTATTATACGGCAAAATCGTGGAAAAGGTCTTTGTGATCAAACCGGAAGCTCAAACTCCGGCGGTACGGATCCATGACGGGGTTGACTATGTGGCTATGGACTGGAAGAAGGCCATGCTCATCCAGTTTCTGAACATCGCGGGAACTGGTCCTATATTCGGTGCCATTGCCGGAGCCTTGTGGGGACCGGCGGCCTTCGTATGGATTGTCTTTGGGTGTATTTTTGCCGGCGCGGTACATGACTACTTTTCAGGAATGCTGTCCCTTCGGAACGATGGCGCGAGTATCTCTGAAATCGTCGGTAAGTATCTCGGCACCATCCCCCGGTATATCATGCGGGTCTTTTCGGTGGTGCTGCTGATTCTGGTGGGAGTGGTGTTCATAACCAGCCCCGCGCAGATCCTCAGAAACATGATCAACCCTGAGAGCCAGTCTTTGTACTATACCTGCCTGGTCCTCATCATCGTGTACTACATCATTGCCACCATCTTACCGATAGATAAGCTCATCGGCAGAATTTATCCCATATTCGGTGCAGCGCTGATCATCATGGCGATAGGCATCACGATCATGCTCTTTGTCAAAGGTGAAATCCTGACGGTTCCTGAATTCGCCTTCCAGAACCTGCATCCCAAGGGCATGCATCTGTTTCCCTTCCTCTTTATCACCATTGCCTGCGGCGCTATTTCAGGGTTTCACGCGACCCAATCGCCTCTCATGGCCCGCTGTCTTAAATCAGAACGAGAAGGGAGACGGGTATTTTACGGCGCGATGATCGCTGAAGGGGTGGTCGCCCTGATCTGGGCTGCCGCGGCAATGGCCCATTTCGGTAGCCAGGAAGGATTAGCGGCGGCTGGTCCTGCGGCGGTGGTGGTCAATAAGGTGTCCCTGGACCTGATGGGTATTGTGGGAGGTATCCTGGCGGTCTTAGGGGTGGTTGCCTGCCCTATTACCTCTGGTGATACGGCGTTCAGAAGCGCTCGACTGACCATAGCGGATTCCTTGCACTTTAACCAGCAGCCGATTAAAAACCGGTTTCTGATCGCGCTCCCCCTGTTTGCGATTGGCATTGCCCTGTGCTTTATCGACTTCAATATCATCTGGCGGTATTTTGCCTGGTCGAACCAGACCCTCGCGACCATAGCACTCTGGGCCACAAGCGCGTATCTGGCCAAAACCGGTAAATGCTATTGGATGGCCCTTATTCCCGCAACATTTATGACTGTGGTGGTCACTTCCTACATTCTCATAGCGCCGGAAGGATTCAAACTGCCATACCTTGTTGGTCCTATCACCGGCATCATTATCGCCGCTGTTTTGTTTTGCATGTTCATAGCCCGCATCGCAGTCAAACAGAAAAATACCCTCAAGGAATAAGCTCCAGGATACGTCAACGCGCTCCAGAGACAGTCTGAGGTGGCATCCGCCTCAGACTGTTCTGCCCAAGGCTGCTGGCGAACCATCAAAATAACCTATGAAGTACCTATCAGCTTTTTTTGGGTTTCGAGAAGCTGTTTCGCCAATTGTAACAAGGATTGCTGGGTTTCTGGCATCAGGCCCTGGTAAATCTCAAAGAATTCTTTTTCATAAGGGGAATCGCTGAACATTTCCCCACTTCCGGTGCGTAGCCACTGTTCATTCACATTAAATATCATACAAATCAGCTTAATATTCTTATCGGTCAGTGCATTTTTCCCTAATTCAACCATTGAAAGGGCCGTTCTTTTCATGCCTAAGCGTTCTGCAAATGCCCCCTGATTCAATTGAAGGGCTTTGCGAATTGCTATGATTCTATCCTTCATGGCACCTCCCTTGATTTCATAATATCGAATATTAAAAAAAATGGCAAGAAAATCCCATTTAATGACTTTTTATGTTGACGAGTGTCATTAAATGACATATATTAGACATTAAACGGAGTTTGTATATGAATAATGAACAAGAATTAGCGGTAATTTTCAAGGAATTAAGTCCTGAAAATCAGGCTCATCTACTCGTGCACGCCCGGCAGTCCCGTATGACCGAAAATACGGCCAAACCGGTCATGTACCATCAACGAGACCGCCCTGTGTCCGAGCCGGTATATACCGTGCCCCAGGTGCGAAGAATGCCTGTCTGAGAAGGTCTCCGTACCGGCTGGTCACCAGAGAAACAAGGCGGTCACGAGGCTGAACGGAACCTGAGAAACCAGATGGTGGGATGCGGGCGTGGAGGGTTTAGGCGTATGCCTGGAAAACAAACATAAAGAAGGAAAGTATGGTGTTAAGCATCGATGAAAATGTATCGAAACGGATAAATTCGTTGCGTTTTTTACTGATCGTGTTTGTGGTGTTTATTCATAATAACCCAACAGAAGTCAATTTTGCCAGTGGGACCGAAATATATACAATACCGGTATATATAGCAAAAATCAGGCACTTAGTATCCGGTATCATAGCCGCTGTTGCCGTTCCATTGTTCTTTTTCATATCAGGTTTTTTGTTATACGCAAAAGAGACAACCTTTATGTCTGTATTGAAAAAGAAGAGCCGGACCATACTGGTGCCCTATATAATCTGGAATATATTAGTAGCATTATTCCTTTTTGTTGCCCAAAGTTTTTCTTTTACAAAACCCTATTTTGCACAGAATATCATACGCAATTTTGGGTTACTGGATTGGATAGATGTTTTTGTTGGAAAATTTACCCAACTGAGAAAAAATCAATATCCACTGGTATATCAATTCTGGTTTTTACGGGATTTATTTATCCTCAATCTATTGTTCCTGGGGATTAAAAAACTGATTGATCGCTTCCCCTTTGGAACATGCATCTTGTTTTTTATATTGTGGATAGCAGGTATAAATATTTACCTGGTATCTACCGCCGCATTGTTCTACTTCTCTCTTGGATATTATGTGATTAAATATCAGGTAAGCTATAAAAAAATTGATGCTATAAAACGAGATGACATCCTCCTAGTGTATCTAATAACGATAGTAATAGAGCTGTTTTTAAAGGAATATGTACCAATAATACACAGCATCAATATTGTTGTGGGAAGCATATTTTTTCTCAAATTAACCTATTATTTTATCAGAAACGAAAAAATATATCGTACCCTTGCATGGTTAGAAAAGTATGCGTTTTTTGTCTATGCAATTCATGGCATATTATTAGCTGTATTACAAAAATTGAGTGTACAGATAATACCCATGCACGGAGGCTGGATATTATTACAATATTTCAGTGTTACTATTTTGGGTATCTTACTATTTTTAACGATTGGTATCATCGTTAGAAAAATAACTCCAAAAATATATGCACTCTTAACCGGTGGAAGATTATAAATTAGATTTCATGCTTGTTACAATATTGAAAAGCTGAACTAAAAGGAGTCTCTTAAAATGAATAATAGCGATACCATAAACCTGCTCTTGAACTTAGTTGCAAAACATCTCGGAATACGCTTTGCAAAGCAACTATTCTGTGTATTATTATTGCTATTCGGCATAGATCAGAAATGATTTTCTCATACATATTACCTCGAAATACGACATGGATACCGACTATATCTCCCATTAAATATACTATCGACGACTCTGTTCCAACATTTGAGCGGTTTCTACAATTTTTTGCCCCCGCTTAACCTTGAAAGCGCGGCGATACCACCCCTCATAATCAGCATTACTTCTTGTATCCTCTTGTGAAAAAAAAATATCAGCTAAAAGCACAAACTAAATTTCTTGTCAATGAAATAAAAGTAATAATGCAGACATTTTGTTTGGTCTTTCTGAAAATAATACTGCCCTGTATCTCTATCATGCCAGGGTTTGTATGTGTCGCTCAGTTCCAACACAGAAAGGCACCAACCCTTCCACGGTTCCCTGCTCCTTTATGATTTCCGCATAATAGACTATATCAAAAGCTGTTACGATGCCCTGCATGTAATGGGTGGACTTGCCATCACCGCCGGTATAAATAACCTGATTAACGGCATACACCGGAGAAAGTATGAAAAAGAATGAAATTATCGCTTGCAAACCACATTTTTTACATAAGTACTTGACCAAAAAAATTATCGGTGGTAGAGTAAATTTATCAGGCAAGAAGTCTGACCCAAAGCAAATACGGTTGCGAATTCCGCCACCGCCTGCGTTAAACCCGTGAACGGGTGAATTTCCCTTATCCATGACCGTTCCATGAAGGAACAAGCGGGTCGTTTGGTCCGCCTCGGAGAATGAAGCTCCTTCTCAATATTTTACACTATAGGAGTGTGTTATGAAAAAGGTGTTCACAAGAAAAAATTGTTGCCTCTTAGTTGCTGCTGTTTTTGCGTTAGCCATACCATCAAGCGGGTGGTGTTCTGGAAAAAAACAGGGTGCGGCAGTAAATAAGGATGCGCTGGTCGTGTCGGTGGGTGGTGGTATCACAAACGGGGATTACGAGCCTTGGAGCTGGGAGTATGGATTCGAGGGCATAATGTTTTTCCATTCGGCGCTGCTCAAAATCAGGGTCGATGTCCAGACTGAGGCGGACCTTGCCGCTTCCTACACGATAAGCGACGACCGGCTTGTCTATACGTATACTCTGCGCGATGATGTGAAGTTTTCCGATGGGACGTCGCTGACTGCAGAAGATGTGGTGTTTACCTACCTTACGGCAAAGGATTCGGGAGGCGCGGTTGACCTGACCATGCTTGAAAAGGCCGAGGCGCTGGACGCAAAGACCGTGCGTTTTACGCTGAACAAACTCTTTTCCCCCTTTGTCCGCGCTACGGCGACTCTGGGCATTGTGCCGAAACACGCCTATAACACCAATTATTCGCGCAATCCGGTCGGGACGGGGCCGTTCAAACTGAAACAGCTTGATGTTAATCAACAGTTGATTGTCGAGCCGAACCCCTATTATTATGGAAAAAAATCGCCGTTTACCCAGATAACCTTCCTCAATATCAGCGAGGAAGCAGCGCTTGCGGCGGCAAAGTCCGGGCAGATTGATGTCGTGATGGTCAACCCCGAATATGCGAAGGAACAGGTTGCGGGGATGCATCTTGAGAATATCAAGACTTCGGACAACCGGGGCTTTAACCTTCCGGTGATTCCCGAAACGCGCAACACGGCGGGTGACACGGTCGGGAGCAACGTTACCTCCGACCCCGCGGTGCGCAGGGCGCTCAACATCGGCGTGAGCAGGCAGGAGATTATCAACAACGCGCTTAACGGCATCGGGACACCGAGCTGGGTTCGCTTTGACGGCCTTCCCTGGGCTAACGATGAGCCTTCGTTCCGTGACAACCAGGTTGATGAGGCAAAGCGCATTCTCGAAGAGGCGGGCTGGGTTGATAGCGACGGCGACGGCGTCCGCGAGAAAAACGGCGTCCGCTGTGAATTCAGGATTACCGGACGTGCTGACGACCTTCAGCGCTACAACCTTGCTGTCGCCTTTGCCGAAAACGCGAAAAAACTCGGTATCAATATCATTGCGCAGTCGATGGACTGGTCGGAAGCAAAACGGATAGCCCGTGCGGTGCCGACCTGCATCGGGACAGGGAGCTACAGTTACTATGATGTGTATGTCGCCTTTGATTCGGCGCTTGCCGGCATCGACACAGTAGACCTTGGCAATTCGGGAATGTATCATAATTCGGTGACAGACGGCTTTATCAACGCGATGCTCTCCGCGCCGAACGAAGCGGAGGCGATAGCCAACGCGAAGAAGGCGCAGTACGATGGGACAACCGGCCCTAACGTCGATTTTCCCTATATCTGGCTCGTCAACATCGACCATACCTACTTTGTGCGGGACGGCCTCTCATTGGGTGTTCAACGGATACATCCGCACGGCCACGGGATGCCTGTTATTCAGAATTTGAACGAGTGGAGTTATTAGTTGCTAAAATACTGTCTAGGCGTCATCCTGCGGCTTCTCCTACTCCTTTTTGGGGTGAGCCTGGTCTGCTTTCTGCTGCTCGCGGCCTCGCCGGTTGATCCGGTGAGCGCCTTTGCCGGAGACGAAAAAGGACTTTCGGCGGAACAGCGGGAGCGGGTGGCGGCATACTGGGGCTTTGACAAGCCCCTTGTTGAACGTTATCTCATCTGGCTTGGGAACACACTGCGCGGTGATATGGGCGTGTCAATGGCATTCAGGAGGCCGGTCGTTTCGGTGATAGCGGAGCGGGTCAGCGCATCGCTGGCCCTGATGTTGAGCGCGTGGGTACTGTCCGGCATCCTTGGATTTTTACTCGGCATACTCTGCGGGGCAAAGCCGGACAGCGTCTTTGATAAGGCGGCACGGGTTTTTTGCTTTGCCCTCTGCTCAACGCCGGTGTTCTGGATAGGGCTGTTGTTGCTGCTTGTTTTTTCGATATACCTCGGGATTTTCCCCCTTGCCCTTGCCGTTCCCATCGGTAAGGCGGCAGGGGACGTTACCCTTTGGGACAGGCTCTATCACCTTATTCTTCCGGCCCTCACCTTGAGCATAACAGGTGTGGCGAATATCGCGCTGCACACCCGGCAAAAGCTTATCGACATCATGGGGAGCGAGTATATCCTTTTCGCCCGGGCGCGAGGCGAGGGCTTGTGGATGCTGATTAAGCGGCACGGCATCAGAAACATCGCCATTCCCGCAACAACCCTGCAATTTGCCTCGTTCAGCGAGCTTTTTGGCGGATCGATACTGGCGGAGAATGTTTTTTCCTATCCGGGGCTGGGGAGCGCCGTAACCATAGCCGGAACGCGAGGCGATGTATCCCTCTTTCTCGGTATCGCCGTTTTTTCCACGCTCTTTGTCTTTGCCGGAAACCTCGCCGCCAATATTCTCTACGGCGTCCTTAACCCCCAGATACGGGAAGGAGGGCGGATATGACCCTTATACCACTGAACAGGCGGACAAAGACCGTCGCGTTAGCCGCCGTCATCCTCGCGCTACTCGCCACGATTGCCCTTTCCGGCCTTTTGATGAATCCCGCGCTTTACGGGCCGAATTATGATTTGAAATGGCTTGCGCCCTCGTTGTCGCACCCTTTCGGCACTGATTATCTGGGGCGTGATATGTTTTTTCGCACGCTTAAGGGGCTTTCGACGAGCATACTCATCGGATCGCTTGCCGCCGCAGTGAGCGCGGTAATAGCACTCACGCTGGGGCTGCTCGCCGCGACAGCGGGGAATACCACCGATAAGGTTGTCTCGTACTTCGTTGACCTTTTTATGGGTATCCCCCACCTGGTACTCCTCATGCTGATCTCTTTCGCCCTGGGAAAGGGCTTGCGCGGCGTCATCCTTGCCGTCGCTTTGACCCACTGGCCTGCCCTGACGCGGGTAATCCGCGCCGAAGTCTTGCAGGTGCGCGGCGCGCAGTTCGTGAAAACAGCCCGCAAATTGGGGGCCAGCCGTTTTGCCGTCGCGTTTTCCCATATCATCCCCCATGTCGTGCCTCAGTTTATCATCGGGCTTATTCTGCTCTTTCCCCATGCCGTGCTGCACGAGGCAAGCATCACCTTTTTGGGCTTCGGGCTGGGCGTGGATACCCCGGCCATCGGTATCATCCTTTCGGAATCCCTCAAGCACATCGTGCAGGGGATGTGGTGGCTCGTCTTCTTCCCTGGCGCGCTCCTCGTGACCATCGTGCTCCTCTTTGACCGCTTGGGATCCGAGATAAAACTATTGCTTGACCCTTCAAGCGTGCAGGAGTGAGAAAAACAGAAAAAAAAATTTGAAAATAATACATCTGTATTAGGCTGTTATAAAAATACCTTACAGTACATTAATACAGAAAATCCGTCAGTAAAGGCGTCCTTAAAAATTATTTTGGAATAGAAGGTAAAAAATGGGGAAAGAGGACTGAGGAACGATTTGGTGCTTGAAATAAAAGAATTGTCCGTCTCTTTTAAGCGATACGAGACAGACGCAAGTGCTTTTGCCGCCGGACTTAAGCAAAAAGACCTGCATGTAATCAATAATTTGAGTGTGTTAGTTCGGAAGGGTGAAATTACCGCCATCGCAGGCTCTTCCGGGTCGGGGAAAAGCCTCCTTGCCCACGCCATTTTGGGTATTTTGCCGGCCAACGCGAATGTTTCAGGGGATATGCTCTACTGCGGGCAGGTGCTGACAACGGAAAAGTTGAAAGCGCTGCGCGGGCGGGAGATAGCCCTCGTTCCCCAGTCAGTCGCCTGGCTTGACCCGCTGATGCGGGTGGGAAAGCAGGTTGTCGGGATTAACGGAACGGTGGAAAAACAGCGGGCGGTGTTCAGCCGCTACGGGCTGGACGTGAGCGTTGACCGGCTCTACCCCTTTCAACTCTCCGGCGGGATGGCGCGGCGTGTGCTCCTTTCGACAGCAGTTATGGAAGGGGCGAAGCTCATCATCGCTGACGAGCCTACCCCTGGGCTGAGCGTCGATCTGGCGCGGCGGGCGATGGGACATTTCCGGGAGTTGGCCGACGCGGGGGCGGGTGTGCTGCTTATCACGCACGACATTGACCTCGCTATGGAATTTGCCGACTATATTGCCGTTTTCTACGCGGGCAGCACCCTGGAAATCGCTCCGGCCCGTGAGTTCAGGGAAGGTGGCGGCGCGTTGCGGCACCCGTATTCAAAGGCGCTCTGCGCGGCGATTCCACAAAACGGCTTTGTCCCGATTGCGGGAACGCAGCCCTATTCAGGCGCAATGCCGGAGGGTTGCCCGTTTGCGCCGCGCTGCCCGCAAAAAAATGCCGCATGTGAGCGCTCCGCGATTCCGATGCGCGAAGTGCGGGGTGGGGAGGTTCGTTGTGTCTGCGCTGCTTGAAGCAAGAAATATATCGTTCGCTTATACGAAAGGCAAACCAATACTTGATAATTTTAGCCTCTCAGTCGAAGCGGGAGAGCGTGTTGCCCTTACCGGGCCTTCCGGTAAAGGCAAAAGCACGCTGGCCCAGATACTTTCAGGCTTTCTCCGTCCAGATTCCGGCGAAATTCTTTTTGACGGGAAGCCGCTCCCCGAAGAAGGCCACAACCCCGTCCAGCTCATCTATCAGCACCCCGAAAAGGCGGTAAACCCCCGCTGGAAGCTGGGGCGCATCCTTGCCGAAGGCTGGAATCCGTCCGATGCGTTTTTAGCTGAGGCGGGCATCGAAAAGGAATGGCTCAAGCGCTACCCGCTGGAACTTTCGGGTGGTGAAATCCAGCGTTTTTGCATAGCCCGTGCGCTTGGCCCGCAAACCCAGCTCGTTCTGGCGGATGAAATCAGCGTCATGCTCGATGTGATTAGCCAGGCGCAAATCTGGAATATGCTGCTCGGCCTTGC
>JAITQK010000185.1 GCA_031288975.1 Treponema sp.
TGGAATTTCTGCTGATCGTTCCACCATTCATAGTAAAGGTTCCACTTACATAAACCCCGCCGCCGTTGCCTTCGCTGGAATTTCCGCTGATGCTGCCGCCGTTCATAATGAAGGTTCCATCCTTCTTTACAACAACAACCGACGCCTTGTTTCCTGACACGCCCACGAGCGCAACACCCGCTTCAAGGGTGAAGGTAACGCCGGAACCTACCTCGAAGAGTGGTTTATCGAAAGGGCCTGCCCGTTGTACCGTACATTCCGGTCCCAAAGTTTTCAGGGTCACGCTTACGTGCTTGCCCTCGAAATCAAGGATGGCGTAGGGAATGGCTTCATCCTTACCCAGTACGATGAGATAGTTCCCGCCGTCTTTGCCATTCAAGGTAATCCAGTCAATCGAATCCAGAATGTCCAGCGGACCCCGGTATTCGTTTCCGTCATAGAGACCAGCCTTTTCCGGCTCCAGTTTTCCGTCGGCGAGCGGTTCGTCCACGATTTTCGGCGTGGCTTCGTCCGCCGGTACAACGTTCACCTTAGTTCCGCAATAGGGACACAGCGTCCAGCCGCGTTCAAGAGCTTTGCCACAGTTGACGCAGACCAGCAACCCGCGTGCGCCGTCGTCGTCTCGTGGAGCCACCGCTTGCGCCTGCTGGGGCTTCCCGCACATGGCGCAGAAATTCGAGCCATCTTCCAGTTCAGCGGCGCAGTATTTACAAAACATTCTCATAACCTCCATGTTTATTTTGTTTGGTTGCAAGGAATTACCGATAGTGATTGACGCTTGTTACCCACAAGGTGAGACAGGCTCAACTTTTTTTCAAGCGCTATCGTCTTCTTCCTTCCTCTCCGTTACTCTTTTTTATAGGCGCTGCCCTTCCTACTCCCAGCCACCTTCGGTTCCGTGCTTCTCGCTATCCATTACCGTGCCTGCCCGCGCTGTGGTATCTCGTTTATTTCTGCGGCAGTAAACAGCCGCTCCATATTTTGCCGTATTTGCCTGTTCCGCCGGAGCGTCGGAACCGTAGATGATGCCATTACTTTTCATAAACAGCCCATCTTGCACATAAACTCCGCCGCCGAAGTCGTCGCCGGAGCCGTGTATGTCACCGAAGAAGTCGCCGATGATGGAGGCGATGCTCTCTACGGAATTTTCGCCATTCGTGCCGCCACTGATTGCAGACATCCTGCTCATAATCCCGCCGTCCCTCCGGGCGGAATTCCCGCTGATGCTTCCGCCGTTCATAATGAAGGTTCCGTCCTTCCTTACGACAACAACCGACGTCTTGTTTCCTGACACGCCCACGAGCGCGACACCCGCTTCAAGGGTGAAAGTAACGCCGGAACCTACCTCGAAGAGCGGTTTATCGAAAGTGCCTTCCCGTTGTACCGTACATTCCGGTCCCAAAGTTTTCAGGGATACGCTTACGTGCTTACCTTCGAACTGGAGTATGGCGTAGGGAATGGCTTCATCCTTTCCCAAGACAATGAGATAGTTCCCGCCGTCTTTCCCATTCAAGGTAATCCAGTCAATCGAATCCAGAATGTCCAGTGGACCCCGGTATTCGTTCCCGTCATAGAGACCGGCTTTTTCCGGCTCCTGTTTTCTGGCGGCAAGCGGTTTTTCCGCGATGTCCGGCTTTGCTTCGTCCGCCGGTTCATTGTGCACCCTGACGCCGCAATAGGGACATAGCGTCCAGCTTCGTTCAAGGGCTTTGCCACAGTTCCCGCAGACCACTTTCCCGCTTGCGCCGTCGCCGGATGGTGAAGCCGCCGGTTCCGCCTGCTGGGGCTTGCCACACACGGAGCAGAACTTCGCGCTGTCTTCCAGTTCCGCGGCGCAGTATTTACAAAACATTCTCGTAACCTCCATGTTTATTTTATTTGGTTTCAAGAAATTACCGATAGTGATTGACGCTTGTTACCCACAAGGTGAGACAGGCTCAACTTTTTTCAATCGCTACCGTCTTCTTCCTTCCGCTCCGTTACTCTTTTTTATAGGCGCTGCCCCTCCTACTCCCAGCCGCCTTCGGTTCCATCCTTCTCGCTATCCATTACCGTGCCTAATCGTGCTGTGGTATTTCGTATCTTATAACTACTACAGTAAACAACCGCTCCAGATGGTGCCGTATTTGCCTGTTCCGCCGGAGTGTTGGAACCATAAATGACGCTGCCCTTACTTTTAATAAATCTGCCAGACGACGACACATAGACTCCACCCCCGCCGTTGTGGTAGTTGTTGCTCTTGCCTTTGGCTGAATTTCCGCTGATCATTCCGCTGTTCATGATAAAGATTCCACCTTCCACATAAACACCCCCGCCGTTGACATGGCTGGAATTTCCACTGATCGTTCCTCCGCTCATGGTAAAGGTTCCACTTCTCACATAAACACCGCCACCATCGCCATAGACAGAATCGGAATCTTCCGCTACGGAATTTCCGCTGATCGTTCCGTCACTCATGGTAAAGGTTCCATCTTCCACATAAACACCGCCACCGCCTCTGAGGCTCTGGCTGGAATTTCCACTGATCGTTCCTCCGCTCATGGTAAACGTCCCATCCATCACACAAACCCCACCGCCATCGCCGTATGAGGAATTTCTGCTGATACTGCCGTCATTCATGGTGAAGGTTCCACCTTTCACATAAACACCGCCGCCGTAGTTGGCACCACCGCTCTGGGTGGAATTTCCGCTGATCGTTCCTCCGCTCATGGTAAAGGTTCCATCGAACACACAAACCCCACCACCACGGCCATAGTAGCAATGGGCGGAATTTCCGCTGATCGTTCCGTCACTCATAGTAAAGGTTCCACCTCTCACATAAACCCCACCACCACTGCCACCGTCGCCCCAGACGGAATTTCCACTGATGCTGCCACCGTTCATGGTAAAGGTTCCGCCTTGCACATCAACTCCACTGCCGCTGCCCTTGATGGAATTTCCGCTGATGCTGCCGCCGTTCATAATGAAGGTTCCGTCCTTCTTTACGACAACGACCGGCGCCTTGTTCCCTGACACGCCCACGAGCGCAACACCCGCTTCAAGGATGAAGGTAACGCCGGAACCTACCGCGAAGAGCGGTTTATCGAAAGTGCCTTCCCGTTGTACCGTACATTCTGGTCCCAAACTTTTCAGGGATACGCTTACGTGCTTGCCCTCGAACTGGAGTATGGCGTAGGGAACGGCTTCATCCTTACCCAGTACGATGAGATAGTTCCCACCGTCTTTCCCATTCAAGGTAATCCAGTCAATCGAATCCAGAATGTCCAGCGGACCCCGGTATTCGTTCCCGTCATAGAGTCCGGCTTTTTCCGGCTCCTGTTTTCTGGCGGCAAGCGGTTTTTCCGCGATGTCCGGCTTTGCTTCGTCCGCCGGTTCATAGTTCACCTTAGTTCCGCAATAGAGACACAGCATCCAGCTTCGTTCAAGGTCTTTTCCACAGTTCCCGCAGACCGCTTTCCCGCTTGCGCCGTCGCCGGATTGTGAAGCCGCCGCTTGCGCCTGCTGGAGCTTGCCACACACGGAGCAGAACTTCGCGCTGTCTTCCAGTTCAGCGGCGCAGTATTTACAAAACATTCTCATAACCTCCATGTTTATTTTATTTGGTTTACACCATCTCTGCCAGCAGGGCTTGATCGACGGTCGTTCATATCATTCCTCATCTTCTCGCGGTTCCTTGCACAAGACATTCTGCTTCTCCTCAAGCAGAAGGGCGTTCACATCGTGGAGGTCGAAAATCCGCCATTCCACACAAAACCGGAAGACCAAATCCCGCACGGAACTGTCGCTCAGGGCAAAACCGGCGTTCTTCAGAAAACCGGTAAACTCCGGCTCCTCCAGCTTGAGGGCAAAGGCGAACTGAAGCGCCGTATCTTTCGAGGGCTTGTAGGGCTTGTCAGCGTTACGAATCTTCCAGTAGAGCCGCCTGTCTACCCATGCCGCCTTGTAGAGTTCCGGCTCACCCATGCCTTTTTCTTCCCGCAACTTTTCCAGCGCATGGGCGAAGGTGTCATGCCGACGCTTCTCCTTAACAAAAACAGACAGTTTATCAGCGACCTCGCCAAAGTCCTTGTCAAGCATGATGCCTTTTCCCAACTCGGAAAAATTGGGCGATTTGCTCTTTGCCGGGAAGGGAAACAGCTCAGGCAGCGAGACCAGCTTGTAGTGTTCTTTGACGTAGCGTTTAAGCTCGTCTATCAGCTTGTCTGTTATCATCGCTTCCCCTTAGCTTCCATGATTTTTTCCACATCCTACATCTCCGGCACTTCTTCCACAGCCGGGGCGGTAGCCGCCTCCGCCAGATTGTCAAGTCCCACCGCGAGAGTGTCCAGAACTGTCGTGATACCCTCAATGACATCAAAGTCATCCTCCGCTCCGGTAGATTGATTATGCTGTGTTGCCATACATACCTCCGAATCTTGTAATACAGCCATCATATCAGCCCCTACGCTGGAAAATGTCGCCTGTGAGTAGACAACACGAATTTATTTTTATGTGATTTTTATATTCCCTAGTAGAATACCTATGCTTACTCTATATGATATTCGAGAAGAGTGTCAATACTCTACTAGACTATACCCATGAGACATCGCGGCGAGCGGGGAGATGCCCTGCAACATTATTGGAGATGCAATAGAAAATAAAATGGTAGCGTATATTACATTGACGTTTATGTGGATTCCTCAATGACCAGTTTTCCAGGATAGGTGATGCAGGAAGGCGGTTTTTGAGGGGCTGCAATACGGCTTACCATCAGTTCCAGAGCGGTTTGGGTTATCGCCGCTATGGGCTGCTCAATACTGGTAATTAACCGAGAAAAGGGCATCGCCTGGCTTAAATGGTCAAAACCGGTCACCGCGATGTCCGCAGGAACTTTCATGCCCAGTTTCTCAATGGAATTGATAAGTCCCATGGCGGTAATATCATTGGAGCAGAGGATGGCATCCGGCCTTTTTTCCGTAATAAAGCAGGAGACCGATGCATCATCGCGGTCAATTTCAATAAGCGGTTCCGGCGGCAGGTGATGATCCAGCATCGCCTCGTGATACCCCATAAGCCTGAGTTTGATCGTAGTATGGGAGTTACGGGGAGCGAAGAAAAAAATACGCCTATAGCCCTGTTGAATAAGATACGTTGTCATCATATATGATGCGTGTATGTGGTCCAGGGACACCAAATCAAAATCATTGGGAGCTGGGTAAGGTTTTATATTCGCATCAATCAAAACAACCGGTATGCCTGCATGAGAAATGATATTGAGAATTTCTTCATTCAACATTTCTACCTTCTCGTGATATTCAAAAGGCGAAAAGAACAAGCCTTGAATCCCCTGGGCGATGTACCGTTCACATAATTGCAGAATATCGAATTTCAGCATATCCGATTTTGGAGAAACATAGCCGCCCCAAACAAGGGAATAGCCCTGGCATGACGCATATTGGGCAAGCTGATTGTAAAGGGGGTCAAAAAAATACCCCGGCCCCATATTGGGGAAAATAATGCCCAAAAGACTGGTTTGGGACCGCTCATGTTGGGGCGGGGCATTGATATAGGCGCCGGAACCTTTAATGCTGGTGATATATCCCACCTGTTTCAGCTCATCCACCGCTTTGCGGAGGGTCGGACGGGAACACCGGTAATGCGCTGCCAAGACCGTCTCAGTGGGCAGGTTGATCTTGCCGGACAAATCACCGGTGGAAATACGCTTCAGGAGGTCCTGATAAATAAGCGCCGATTTTGAATCTGCCATTACCCTTTAAAGATGCGCTGTTTTTTCCCTTTTGTAAAGATTTATGAGACAAATCAGGATAAAATAATTTACAAATTTTTAGAAATATGAAAAACCTGTTATTTTTTTGTTGACAAATATTTTTGGTTATGTAAAACTGGTACATGCAAGGGGATATTTATATGAGCTATTTGGAAACATTGTTCGGTCTTAAAGGGAAAACAGCGCTTGTTACCGGTGGTGGGCGTGGTATAGGGCAAGTGGTGGCCATAGGTCTTGCCAAAGCTGGGGCGGAAGTAGCCATTATTTCCCGGACCGGGGCTGATGAAACGGTAAAGCTTATCGAACAAGCAGGGGGCAGGGCGTACAGTCTCCTGGCGGACGTAACCGATGAAAAAGCGGTGGATGCCGCCCTTGCGTCGGTAATAGCCCGTTCCGATTCTCTTGATATTGTCTTTAACAACGCCGGCATCTGTATTCATGAGGACACCCTCAAGGCGACCATCGCCGACTGGCGGAGTGTACTGGATATTAACCTTACCGGGGAATATATCATGGCCCGGGCAGCAGGACGGATCATGATAGAGAAGGGAATCAGGGGAAGCATCATCAATATGGCTTCCATGTCCGGTTCTATCGTAAATATCCCCCAGTGGCAGGCTTCGTATAACGCCTCCAAGGCAGGGGTTATCCACATGACCCGCTCCCTGGCAGTGGAATGGGCACAGTACGGTATCCGGGTGAACTCCTTAAGCCCAGGGTATATTGCAACCCCCATGAGCGTGGATACTCCCCAGGAACTCAAAGATGCCTGGATGCCCCTCATGCCCTTTCACCGCATGGGAAAACCTGAAGAACTGGTAGGGGCGGTGATTTATCTGGCAGCGGATAGTTCCGGCTATACATCAGGCAGTGATCTGATTGTAGATGGAGCCTATGTCTGTCAATAAGGATGGCTGATCCATGTATGCGCTGGGCATTGATTTGGGTACTTCCAGTCTGAAGGCGTTGATTGTTGATCCTGCGGGAAACATACAGGGCGCAAGCTCAAGGACCTATCAATTCGATGCACCTTGTTCCGGTTATGCGGAACAGCATACTGATCTCTGGTGGCATGCCTGCCGGGATGCGGTGCGGGAAGTATTGGCCCGTTCCGGTGTTCCTGCTTTGGAAATCAAGGTCCTCGGTTTTTCCGGGCAGATGCACGGTTTGGTTATGCTTGATAAAAAGCAGCAGGTCATCCGTCCGGCGATTCTGCACTGCGACACCCGTTCCAGCGGGGAACTGTCTAAAATTGGAGACCTGTACGCGGCGCTTCCCCCGTTTAATCCGGTGTACACAGGTTTTCTCTTAAGCTCCCTGCTCTGGGTTAAAGAATATGAACCGGAATACTACAACCGGATCGATGCGGTATGCCTTCCCAAAGACTTTTTGAAATTCAAACTCTGCGGGGAACTCTGTTCAGACTTTTCCGATGCTTCGGCAACCCTGGCTTTTGACATAGAACATTTCCAGTGGTCCGCTGATATCCTTAATGCCCTGGGCATACCCTGTTCGTGGTTTCCACCCTGTGTTGCCGTAGATGCGACTGTGGGGACTGTAACAAAAGAAGCGGCGCAGGAAACAGGACTGGCAGTGGGAACCCTGGTGGTTTCAGGTGGCGGGGATCAGGTGATGCAGGCTATCGGGAACGGCGCGATTAAGAGTGGGCAGGCAACGGTGAATATCGGTAGTTCCGGGCAGGTGTGCTTTCAGAGTGATAAACCGGTAGCCAATCCTCAGCGTTCCACCAATACCTTCTGCGCCTATAGCAAGGATACCTGGATTGTCATGGGGGCGACCATGACCGCAGGCATTTCCTTTAAGTGGTACCGTTCGCTCTTTACCGGTGAAGATTACCGTACGCTGGACAATGAAATTGCCATTCTGCCTGCCGGCGCCGGGGGCCTGCTGTTTCTGCCTTATTTGAGCGGTGAGCGGACGCCCCATGTTAATCCGGATCTTTCCGGCGCTTTTCTGGGACTTCGCCTTGATACCGGTAAAGCCCACCTGGCCCGGGCAGTGCTTGAGGGGGTTGCTTATTCCCTCTACCAATGCCTGGAGACCTGCGAAAATCTGGGGCTTCATACCGGGGAACTGATTGCTTCAGGCGGTGGGGCGCGGAGCACGGTGTGGATGCAGATATTGGCAGATGTTTTTGCGCTCCCCATCAAAACCACAATCACTGAAGAGCAGGCATGTCTCGGAGCAGCGGCAGCGGCGTTCTCCGGTGGCGGTGTTTTTTCATCAATTGAAGAAGCCTGCCGCAGTATGGTGCATTACCAGTCAAGGCGCCGGGAACCGGATCCAGATCAACACCGTATCTATCAGGAATTTTATCAGCACTATAAAGAAGCATACAGGGGAAGCAGCAAAACGCTTCAATATCTTACTGAATTGGGAAAACGGCATGATAGAAACAAACGGTAACACTATCTTTGAATGTCAGGGTATCTCAAAATCTTTTGGCGGTGTCCAGGCGCTTCAAAATGTGCAACTGCAGATCGGCAAAGGCGAGGTACATGCCCTGCTGGGGGAAAACGGTGCCGGTAAATCAACCTTGATGAAGATCATCATCGGCCTGTACCAGCCTGACAAGGGGGAAATGGTCTTTGAAGGCAAACCGTATCAGGTCCGGAGGCCGTCGGATGCCATTAATGCCGGTATTTCGATGATCCATCAGGAATTAAACCCCGAGCCTTATTTATCCATTGCGGAAAGTATTTTTTTGGGTCGGGAAGACAGTTACGGAATATTGGGGTTTCTCAACAAAAAAGAAACGGACCGGAAAGCTGCGGACATTTTAGAAAAATTCAATTTCAGAATGAAACCCCAGACCCTGATGGAAGAATTGACCCTGGCCCAGGTTCAGATGATTGAAATAATCAAGGCAGTGTCCTGTAACGCCCGGCTGATCATTATGGACGAGCCAACCTCTTCCCTGGACAGTGAAGAAACCGAACGGCTTTTTAAGACCATCCGTGATTTAAAAGCAAAGGGTGTTTCTATCATTTATATTTCCCATCGTATGGAGGAAATATTCAAGATCTGCGACAAGGTTTCGGTATTCCGGGACGGAAAGTATGTGGGCAGTAAATCTATGGAAGGGGTTACCCGGGATGAGCTGATTGCGCTTATGGTCGGGCACCAGGTGGAAAGCGTATTTCCCAAAGTGGATTGTCCGATTGGAGGAGAGGTCTTCCGGGTGGAGGGGCTTTCGGGCAAGGGCTTTGACGATATCAGTTTTACGGTTCATGCTGGGGAGATTCTCGGTTTTTCCGGCCTGGTCGGATCAGGACGCAGTGAAACCATGCGTGCCATTATCGGTCTGGACCATTTGAAGAAGGGAAACATATTTCTTAATGGAAAACCGATTACCATTAAAAATCCTGCAGAGGGCATCAAGCAGGGCGTGTGTATGGTGAATGAGGATCGCAAAATCTTTGGTCTCTGCCTGGGGCGTTCCCTGCGGGAAAATATCAGCCTCCCCAATTTGCCGGCCCGGCAAAAGAGGCTTTTGATACGCCAGAAACGGGAGATCGAGGAAACCAAAGATGCGGCCAGAGGTCTTTCCATCAAGGCGGCAAGCATTGAGTCCGAAGTCTATTCCCTTTCCGGCGGGAATCAGCAGAAGGTGGTCATTGCCAAATGGTTTATGGCAAATCCCAAGGTGCTGATCGTGGATGAGCCGACCCGGGGGGTTGATGTGGGGGCAAAATCTGAACTCCATACCTTGATATGCCGCTTCGCCGCAGAAGGCATGGCGATCATCATGGTTTCTTCGGAACTGCCTGAAGTGATGGGAATGAGCGACCGCATTGTTATCTTCCACGAAGGTAGAACCAACGGGGAAGTGTTACGAAAGGATATTCTCAGTGGAGAAGCCACTGAAGAAACCATATTGGCAAAAGAATTCGGACAGTAAACAAATAAGGAGCACTAGTATGGCGGAATTAACAGGGAAAAAAATTCTGGGCATGGATCAAACGGAGATGAATATTTTCATGCGCAGATATGGTATTGGTTTTGTTATGATACTGATGATCATTATCCTGTCAATCGCATCCCCTGCCTTTAGAACCAGGGATAATGTATTAAGCGTATTACTGCAAGTGTCGATAAACGGCATTCTTTCTATGGGCATGGTTTTTGTCATGGTTGCCGGGGGCATTGATATTTCGATAGGTTCCATGCTTGCCCTGACCAGTTCTGTCGCCGGTATGGTATTACTGCAAACAAGCAATATTCCCCTGACCATTCTCATTTCAATCGGGGCAACGGCCATTGCAGGGTTGATGAACGGTTTTTTTGTGGCACGCTTCAAGCTCTTTCCCTTTGTGGTGACCCTGGCTACCCAATTGGTTTTCCGAGGCATGGGCTACTTTGTAACCGGCGGCTACGCTCGTTCCATAGAAGTACCGGAGTTCAAAATAATTGGTACAGGAAGACTGTTTAATGGTATTCCCTATCCAATCATCATTTTTCTGGTGGTGGTGGCCATTGCCTTTATCATTCTGCATCATACTAAATTGGGCCGCTATGTGTATGCGGTAGGGGGAAATCTCAACGCTGCAACCGCAGCAGGGGTAAATGTATTCCGTACCCAGGTTGCCACCTATGTTATCTGCGGCATTTGCTGCGGCATTGCAGGGATTATTATGACCAGTAGGATCAATGCGTCCCAGCCCAATAGCGGTATCGGGTATGAGACCGATGCCATTGCCGCCTGTGTTATCGGGGGAACCTCCTTTGCCGGTGGTGTGGGAACGATTGGTGGTACGGTGATCGGCATTATCATCATTGGGCTTATTTACAACGGTATGAACCTCTTGGGTATCAGTTCGTATTGGCAGACCATTATGAAGGGCCTTTTGATTATCGCAGCGGTACTGCTGGATATGTTGCTGCACCGGAAAAGATAATCGCGGTAAAGGCGCTTGTTTTAAGGAACTTATTCTACGCATGTAGATAAGAAATATTTTTTTAGGAGAGAAATATGAAGAACACATGGTTTAAACTGGCGGTGTTGGGTATGATTGGCATAGCATCATACCTGCCGGCCGCTGGGCAGCAGAATTCGGGGCCGAAGAAACCGGTTATCGGGTATATTTGCAAAAATACTACCGATACCTTTGCTATCGGCTACAACAATGCCGCCAGGACAAAACTGGACGGCCTGAAAAAAGACGGGGTTATCGGGAACTGGTATTTTTATGATGGCCAGTCTGATCCGGTAACGCAAATCTCCCTGATGGATACTGCAGTCAGTCAGGGCTGTAATTACATCATCTTCCTTCCGGCTGAAGCGGCGGGAAGCGCATCGGTTCTCGACAAGGCCAAAGAGAAAAACATTCCCATCGTGGTGGTTAATTCCCGGACAAACAATACCACCGAGCTTGCAGCGGCCTACGTTGGTTCCAACGACGTACAGGCCGGCGAGATGATGGCACAATTTGTGCAGAAGAATATCCCAGCAGGCGGCGGCTGGGGACATATCCAGGGGCCTATCGGCAATTCAGCCCAAGTTGAACGGGGACAGGGCATCCACAATATCCTGGACAAGGATCCCAACTGGAATCTCTTGGATGAACAGCCGGGTAACTGGCTTGGTGAAATCGCCACCCGTTTTGCCGAAGACTGGCGAACCAAGTACGGGCAAGGTCTGAACGCCATTATCTGTGACAACGATGATATGTCATCTGCGGCCCAGAACGTGATGAACGCGCAGGGACGCACTGACATTATCTGCATCGGCGTTGATGGAAACCCTGGCCCCTTAAGCATGGTAAAAAGCGGCGATCTTCTTGCCACAATTTATCAGGATGGCATCGGGCAGGTAAGCAAGGGCATCGATCTGGTCGTTGATCTCATCAACGGGAAAACAGTAGCAAAAGAAACGTGGATTGATTTTGTGCTTATTACCAAAGAGAACGTCGATCAATATGTAAAATAAAGAATCTTCGCCGCAGAGCAGTGGGGTATTAAACCCCATTGTGAAGAAAGGTGCTTGGTCGCGCTCCATGCGAGCGCGTACCGGGTCTGTGCGACTAAAAATCGCACAGGCACCGCGTATAGCGCTGAATTCTAAATTTTTTGGAGATAAAACATGATAGAGCAATGTATTACCGGTATTCAGCATATTGGTATTCCAACCAATGACATGCATGCCACTGTTACTTTTTACCGGAAACTGGGTTTTGAAACCGTATATGAGACGGTTCTGGAAGATGAAAACTGCCAGGTGTGCTTTCTTAAATT
>JAITQK010000115.1 GCA_031288975.1 Treponema sp.
TACCGGTACAAAGTACCGGCACATGCCGCCGTTGTTTTTGAGTGCTGGTAAAGGCTGATATCTGCATCGTCGTTTGTAGCAGATGGAATACACCACAAATACCGCTCAAGGAGCGTATCAAGGGCAAGCATAAATTCAGGATACTTCAAACCCTTGAGCGCCAAAAAATCTTGCTCAAATTGATCCCACAAATGCCGGTATTGTTCTTTGCTCACCTTGCTTTTTTCTGTGGCAAGTATCGCGTCATGTTCCAGCGCTTTAAGTGGAGTATACGCCGGTTTAGCCTGCGACGAATCTTTAAGGTGCAGCGTAGAAACCAGATGCGTAAGCGGCTTCTCATAAAAACGGGCAGGGGTTTCATCGTTTTTTTCTAGAAGCACATCACGGCGATCTGCACCACTGCTTAACCGGTCGCCATAGGCAATAAGCCATTCATAATACGAAGAAGGATTATGATGACTTGCTGCAAGCCCTATTACCCGGTCCTGGTTCATATCATCCGGCAGAACATTGATATGGGTCCGCAAAAAGCCCTCGGTATAGAGTACATGCTGATGACTGTACCAGTCGTCTTTTTGCAACTTGCAAAACTGGCCTTCCATGTCTTTTGCACAATACGGTTCCATACCGGCCCGCTGTGCAAATTTCCCAATGTCGTGCAGCCACGCCGCAAGCATTATTTCTTCATATACCGGATTCTCCATGCTATTCTCCTCACCATACCTTACCGGGTTTTTCCCATAATGTCAACTTCCCCAACCCAAAGTTGGTGTTTTTTCCTGCATGAAATATTTCCGCGAACTTCAGGCATGCGTACTCATAGGCGGTAAAATCACCGGATACAACAAAGCTGCCGGTTACCCCTCCCAGGCGCATTCCTTTTTTCTGCCGCGCCGAATAATGGGTATAATCTTTCCATGCCAAAGAGCGTACGCTTATTCCCCAGGAATGTGAAAAACCATACTCGCCCTTTGAATCATTCCCGCCATACTGAGAGCAGAGTGTTTGCAGGCGCCGGTGCAAACAGAACATGAATTGTTCCGGGTTAAAACGGTGCGTATAATGCCCGTTGGCCTTAAACCGGAGGGGAGCATCGAGTTGTATCATTATGTCTTTATGGATAGTATCATGGTATTCATAATCATAGACCCAAACATCAGGTTCCGTTTGAGTATGTATCGTATCACCGTTAATAAGCAGGGAATCATCTTTGTCAAACACACCGGTAAGCGTATAGGGTATCCGCTCTTTGAGCAACCCCGCTTCACCGCCTGATTTTAAGGCCCCGTAAAAATAGGGCAGATAGGGTATTGCCGGTCCAAGAAAGATGAGATTGATTGTGAGTGAATCGGTACAATCTTCTGAAAAACTAGCTATATCGAGTATGACCGGGTGAGAAATCCGGTCCCGCCCTGCGAGAACCTCGTTGTCCTTGGGAACAATGGATTCAAAAACCACGCCGTATACACAAGTCCCATGAAACATACATTCCCCACACAGAACGTTATGGGCAACACAGCACATTGCGCGGAGCTGGCTGCCGATGATGCTCCTCAAGATGAAGGCTGGGGGCACGGTAAAGTTTACCTTTTCTCTCAAGGAGAGGGTAAATCTTATTTTCTTATACAACAGCTTCATCATTGAACACCTCAGTTTCTAAAGCTATGAATCGGCGCAGGAATCCGGCCTCCACGGGCGATAAAGTCCTCACTTCCAGCGGGATTCACCGCCATGATGGGGGCGCCTCCCAAAAGGCCGCCGAATTCGGCCCAGTCCCCGGCCTTTTTGCCCGGTACCGGGATGACCCGCACGGCAGTGGTCTTGTGGTTCACCATGCCGATGGCCATTTCATCGGCGATGATGGCGGCAATGGTCGCAACACTGGTATCCCCAGGCAAGGCTATCATATCAAGCCCCACAGAACAGACACAGGTCATGGCTTCCAG
Organism: Treponema sp.; assembly: GCA_031288975.1. Taxonomy (GTDB): domain Bacteria; phylum Spirochaetota; class Spirochaetia; order Treponematales; family Breznakiellaceae; genus JAITNP01. Next base: position 1,947 of record JAITQK010000115.1, read on the forward strand.
TTTATCAAGGCTGATGGCGCCAGAGCGAACCGCCGCCACCATGCCCTCATCTTCGGACACAGGAATGAAGGCCCCTGAAAAGCCCCCCACATGGGTGGAGGCCATGACCCCGCCTTTTTTAATCATATCGGTGAGCATGGCCAGGGCTGCGGTGGTGCCGTGGGTCCCAGCAGTCTCAAGGCCCATCTCCTCGAGGATACGGGCCACCGAATCACCCACCGCCGGGGTGGGCGCCAGGGACAAGTCCAGGATCCCGAAGGGAACCCCCAGACGTTTGGCCGCCTCCATGCCCACAAGCTGGCCCATACGGGTAATCTTGAAGGCGGTCTTCTTGATGACATCAGCAAGCTCATCAAAGGAAGCGGTTCTGTGGGATTCCAGGGCGGCTTTGACCACCCCCGGCCCGGAGACCCCCACGTTCAGACAGCTCTCCCCTTCACCAGGTCCGTGAAAGGACCCGGCCATGAAGGGATTATCCTCTGGGGCATTGCAGAACACCACGAGCTTGGCACAGCCTAGACCATCCCGGTCACTGGTCCGCTCTGCAGTGGCCTTAATCACCTCTCCCATACGGCGCACCGCGTTCATGTTGATGCCACTCTTCGTGCTTGCCACATTCACCGACGCGCAGATCCGTTCTGTTGCGGCCAGGGCCTCTGGGATGGAATCAACGAGCCGCCGGTCTCCTGTGGAAAAACCTTTCTGGACCAGGGCGGAGAAGCCCCCCACAAAATCCACCCCCAGCTCTGTGGCAACCTCGTCCAGGACCTGGGCGTAGGGGGTATAGTCCTCATCTTCAGAGGAACCGGCGATCAAGGCTATCGGCGTTACTGAAAGACGTTTGTTGATAATAGGAATTCCGTATTCAGTCTCAATGTCCCTGCCGGTTGTCACCAGGGGGCCTGCAACTTTCAGGAGTTTCTCCCGGATCCGTCTGCGGGTTTCCACACCTGAAGCGGAAGCGCAATCCAGGAGAGACACCCCCAGGGTAATGGCCCGTATATCGAGTTTATACCGGAGGAACATATCCACGGTTTCTTTTATTTCAAAAGGAGTGAAAAGCATATTTTTTCCTTTGTTTCCCTTTTTTCCTTAGATCCGGTGCATGGCGCTGAACACCTGTTCGTGCATAAGGCTGATGGAGACATTCAGGGATACGCCAATCTGGGTGAGTTCCGCCTTAACCGTTTCCAGGGTTTTGCTGCTCTGGGATAAGTCAACCATCATCATCATAACAAAATTCCCTGACAAAATCGTCTGGGTTATATCTTCGATGTTGATATGCCGTTCCGCTAAAAAATTACTGACATTGGCAATAATCCCCACCTTATCAGTCCCGACCACGGTGATAATCGCATTCATACGAGCCTTCCTTAAAAAATAGAAAAATAAAAAAGGCGGAATTCCCTTCCGCCCTTACTCTGCTTCCACAATGGTACCGCCCCCAATCACCACGTCCCCATCGTAGAGCACCACCGCCTGCCCCGGGGTAATGGCCCGCTGGGGCTGATCAAACTCGACTCGAAGGGTATCCGCACCGGTCTGCTCGGCAATCGCCCCTTGCTCTGCCTGGAGGTAGCGGGTTTTAACCGTAACCCGAAGGGGCCGGTCCAGAGCTGTACAGGCAATCAGATTCAGGGTATCTGCGGTGAGGGCTTTGGCATAAAGCGCAGGTTCAGTGCCCAGGGTAATGGTATTGTCCACAACGGATTTGGCCGCAACATACCGGGGAACCGGAAACGAAACCCCAAGTCCCCGGCGTTGGCCTATGGTATACCGGATGAGACCCTGGTGCTGTCCCACCACATGCCCCTCAGTGTCGATGATGTTTCCTGCTTCATACTGCTTACCCGTGTATTGCTCAATGAAACGGGCATAGTCGCCATCGGGAACAAAGCAGATATCCTGGCTATCCTGTTTTTTTGCATTGACAAACCCCTGGGCCAGGGCAAGTTCCCGGACCTCCTGCTTGGTCATGCTGCCCAGGGGGAACAGGGTGTGGGCCAATTGCTCTTGGGTCAGGGTGTACAGCACATAGCTCTGATCTTTTTTAAGGTCCCGGGCCTTTTTCAACAGAAACCGGCCTCCTGCTTGTGCTATCATCCCATAGTGGCCGGTAACGATATAATCGAAATCAAGCTGCCGGGCACGGAAAAGCAGGCCCTCAAATTTGATGTACCGGTTACAGTCAATGCAGGGGTTCGGGGTCCCGCCCGTTTCGTAGGTCTCGATGAAATGACGGATAACCTGGTCCCGGAACGCATTAGAAAAGTTAAACACATAATGGGGGATATCCAGGCGATAGGCCACCGCACGGGCATCCTCTACATCAGTGAGGGAACAGCAGGATCGGTCTTTCGCATCCCCAAGAGCATCATTGGCAAAGAGCTTCATGGTAATGCCGATGCACTCATACCCGCCTTGCCGCATGAGCCAGGCGGCCACGGAACTATCCACCCCGCCGCTCATGGCAATCACCGCTTTTCCCTTTGATGCACCCATTAGCGTGCTGCAAGGGCTTCCATGCGGGCAGTGATATCCGCCTCACAGGAGCGCATGGCCTGGATCGTCTTGTGGATGAGGGTATCCAATTCCCAGCCCAACATGGCCGCGCCCCGCTCAATAACGGACCGTGAACACCCTGCTGCAAAGTTAGGGACCTTGTACTTTTTTTTGACCGATTTTACTTCCATGTCCTGAACACTTTTAGAAGGACGGATGATGGCAACTGCCCAGATAAGACCGGTGAGTTCGTCTGCGGCATAGAGTACCTTTTCCATTTCGTGTTCCGGCTTAACATCCACCGTGAGTTCATACCCGTGACTGCACACCCCGTGGATGATATCCTCCCCCACACCGGCTGCCCGTAAGAGTTCTGGCGCCTTAATACAATGGGCATCGGGAAATTGTTCAAAATCAATATCGTGCAGCAGCCCGACGATACCCCAGAATTCCTCATCCCCTCCATAGCCCAATTCCCGGGCATACCATTTCATGATCCCCTCTACGGTGAGGGCATGTTGCAGATGAAAGGGGTCCTTGTTGTAGCTTGTTACAAGCCCCCATGCTTGTTCCCGGCTGATCGATGGTTCCATACTAACATTGCCTCCCTATTGAGCCAGCGCCACCCCTGGGAGGGGCTTAAAGGCTTTGAATGACAGGTACTTAAAGGGATGGATATCCAGCGCATTCGGAAACCAACCCTCAATTTCATCAATATCTACGATGTTGATAGCAGGGGTATAGGAAATGGGGAGCACCGTACCCCGGTTCAGGAGGAGTTTTTCCGCTTCCGCCAGGGTTTCCCAGCGTTTTCTCCCGTCTTCGGTCATAGAACGGTCCATCAGGCTTTCATAATCCGCATCGTTATACCGGGCATCGTTTAGATTGGAGTCCCGGCGCCACATCTGCAGGAAGGTATAGGGGTCTGCAAAATCCCCGATCCAGGTGGTAAAGCCCACCCCATAGTCGTTCTGTTTGAGGGCATCGAAGTATTGCTCGTAGGGAACCACGTCGATCTTGACCGGGACCCCCAGGTTTTCCATCCAGGTTCCGGCCATAAGCCCTCCGACACGGGCAGCTTCCATAGAGGGGTTCAGCTTGATGACCAAGTTAGGCAGTCCCTCTCCCCGGGGATACCCGGCTTCGGCTAAAAGCCGCTTCGCTTCTTCCATATCGGTGGCTTCAATCCCCTCGATGGACGGGTAGCCCGGCAGGGGGTAGACGAGGGTTTTTGCCGGCAGATACAGCCCTTGCCGGATTTGGTCCCAGGGCAGGGCCAGGGAGAGGGCGCGCCTGACCCGGTGGTCGTTCCAGGGCTTTTCAGCGGACCGGATAAAATAGTAGTGAGTGGCGAACATGGGCGTGACCATGATACCGCTTCGATCCGTTAGGATGGAAAAGTTTACATCCCCTGCGATCCAGAGGGCTTCCCCGGAATTCCAGAGCACCGAGGCCTCATCTGCGGTTTCGGTAAACCTGAAGACAAGTCTGCTCAGGCTCACGTCAATGGCATCCCAATAGAGCGGATTTTTAACCATGACCATACTATCCGGGGTCTGTTCCAGAATACGAAAGGGACCATTGGAGAGGGGAGGCGTGGCAGACCAGTCCTGGACATTCAGCATAGACGGATGAATGGGGCTGAAGGAATGATGACAGAGCATGTTGGGAAAAAACGAAGCAGGAGCGGTCAGGCGTACTACCAGGGTCCGATCATCTATGGCCTTAATGCCCACCTGATTGGGATCCCGCAGCCGCCCCATCCGGTATTCCCGTGCCCCCTGGATAATATCAAAGAGGGAGGAATAGGGAGCATCCCAGGCAGGATTTAAAAGGGATATCCAGGCTGCCCGGAAGTCCTCTGCCCGAACCCGATCCCCATTCCAGTATCGTGCGTTTTCCCTAATGGTAAAGGTCCACTGTTTTTTATCCTCTGATAGCTCCCATTTGACGGCCAATGCGGGAATCGGTTCCATGGTCGAGGGATGATACGAAAAGAGACCTTCATAGAGGGCGGTAAAAAGCTGGGCTTCACTGGCAAGATAGGCCTTCCGAAAATCAAGCTCCACGGCGCCTTTGGAAAACACCACGGTTAGTTTATCCCGAACCGCCTGCCGGGGCCGGATTTCAGCAAAATCCAAGCCCTCACCAGAGGGGTGCTCTCCTATGGGGATATGTTCCAGCTCTACTGGAACTGATTCCTGAATAACCATGGTGTTGCAGGCCCCCATCCCCAACACCATACCGAGATACCATAGCATCATCTTACTGATTTCTTTCATTTGTTTTCTAAACTCCATATTTTAGGTGAGCGGACTAATACCAAGCCGTTTAAACTGTTCCTCTTCTTCCTTTTGGGCACTATAGTCATGGCGTTTCTGATTTGCCCTGAGAAACGCGTTCTTCATGGTCGCCAGTTCTGGTTTAATACCCCGTACCTTATTCCGATCATCCTGAGCAACCTGGGCCTTAAAACATTCATCCAAGGCGGACAAGGTTCTATGCAGGGATTGCATTTCCTTGATCGAGGTCTCAAGAAAACCGTTCAACTGCTCCTCTGGTACGGCTTCAAGTTTAGGCCCCCGTGCGCTCAGGGATGCCAGGGTTTTCGCCTTTTTATCCATGTCACTCCGCAGGTCCATGAAATTGACCTTATCCTTCAAGACCACTCCCCGGTTCTCGTCAGGATATTCAAGCACATAAATAGTCGGTTCCTGCTCCTTGTTGAATATCTGATCCCAAAGATGCTTGAGCTTACCCCAAAAAGTAGCCTTCTGGTTTTGGAACAGCAGGTCGTTGTCATCGAGTTTTACCCCTATTTCATTCAAGGTCGGCACAATGGAACTCATATCCTGAATACCCTCAAGCAAAATTGACTTATACGAAACAACCGGTTTGGCAGCCTTGACTTTCGTATCAGGAGCTTTAAGGGCCTTAAGCACCGCCTCCCGCAGCCCAGGCCCCTCTTTACTATAATCCTCACGGAGGAGTTCTTCCACAAGCGCGGTATAAAAGGGCCGTCCCGGCATGGAAACGGCAAATTGCTTCTTGATCTGAGCTATGGACGGGGCCTCAGCCATAGACGCGGTTATGACATTCCGGATCTCAAGTTTATAGGCTTCCCGGTTAAAATCGCTCAGAGCCTTTAAATAACCGAGGATGGAACCACTTAATTTTGATAAATTGGAGGTAGTCTCGATAATGATGCTGGTACTGACGGGATCAGTCCCTCCCCGTACCTTATTGGTCAGATCCGCCACAGCACGGGTATTAATCGAGGGGGAGTCCAGCGTAAAATGCTGCCAGTCAATATAGGTTACCAGCCCCAGGATACGTTTTATCCGCTCTGGACCGAGGAATTCTAGGCCGAACTGATAGAAATTGACCAGATAATCAAGCTGGGTATCATACTGAGACCATCTGATACTGATCTGATCGACCATCTCCGTATCGGGAAAGCTGCTGGTGGCAGGGATCTCTATTTCTCCGACTTTTATATCTTGCTTATACGGATCGTCCTTGATAAGCCCCTTTTTAAGACAAAGGGTATACAAGGACAATACTGAGGATTGAAACAAACGTAATTCCTCTTTTAATTTCACCACTTCCGACTTTTCAAGCCCTTTCCGCCTGGCATCTATGGCTTCCGAAAGTGCATTCCGATAATCAGCAAGTTCACCCATAGAATTAAGTATGCTATAAAATAACAAATAGTTCAAGCAAGCAAGGGGGGACCTGCCTTTACTCTAGTATGAAAACTACGAAGATATTTTTTTTCGCTTCCCTCATGCAAGGGGATCCGAGACCGGTGTGTTGGGGACTGGTTCCCCTTTTGCTGCTTGGCGCCTGTGGTCACGGATTGTTCACCCCGTCATACCAGCTTGAGCTGCCCCCGGTGCCATCGGCCTGGGCTGAAATACTGGGTACCCCCCATTGGCGAGTTGCCTGGTTCGGTCCCGAAGGAACCTGGGAAACCCTGGACACCGCGGCCAGCGAGGTTTCCAATATCCAGGTCATTGAGGAATGGACGAATCCGATCATCGCCTTTCCCTATTGGCCTGAGCGAGGCATCCTGCCAGAGCTGATGCGTCCGGCAGGGGCGCTTTTTCCCTTTGATGTTAATGACAGGCAGATTCGTCTGAGCTGGCGCGGCGGGGTCGATGCGGTGGTGTACCTGGCATTGGCGGCCCATGCCCCGGAGGGCCAGGGCAATAAGACCCCCCGGCTGCCCCACTACTTCAACTGGCCCAGGTTCCGGGAGCTCCTGGAGGATCCAGGCATCCCTGAAGCAATACGGCATGATCCGTGGACTGCGGACTGGCATTCGATAGCCCTCAAGATAGTCCAATCAGGCTTTGACAGGCGGCGTATTATTCCCCTGGAACAGGAGGAATTGTCAGTACCTGTGCCCCAGGGGGACCGCTGGATCGGGACCTCCCCCTTCATGGAAGCGCTGAACCGCGAGGCAGGGGATAGCCTCCACCTCCAGGTTAGCTCCCAGGTTGACACCTACATAGCATCCGCCGGGATGGTCCGCTGCACCCAGGGTATCTGGATATGGATACCGTTTAAAAGTGAGGAGTAAGGAGTTAAGAGCGGGCAAAGGGGGAGAAAAGCATTATATTATATATAAGGAAAAAAAGTATAGATGAACTTCAATCGGAATGAATTCGTAACTGCTCTGGCGCTTGCTTTGGATTTTTTGGAAGCCAGCCTTAGAAAGAACATTACCAATCACAATAAACGGGTTGCGTTAATAGCCATCGGTTTGGGTGAGCAGGTGGGACTGCCCCAGGAAGAGCTATTCGATCTTTATGCCTATTCCATGCTCCACGATAACGGGATCTCCCATCTGGTGTATAGCAAAATGGCGTCTGGCCAGCTCACGAACATGGAAACCTCACAGATTCATTGTCTCCAGGGAGAGGCCAATATGAAGCCTTTCCCGTTCTTACGGCCCCGTACCGGCATCATCCAATATCATCATGAGAACTATGATGGCAGCGGCTATTTCGGCTTGCAAGGCGGAGATATCCCCCTCTTGTCCCAGATCATCCATGTGGCGGATAGGGTCGAAATTCTCTACAGTACCGGACAAGATAGGTTCGATGTGGCCCGGCAGGTCGCGGACTGGAAGGGCACTTGGTTTTCCCCTGAACTCTACGAGGTCTTTGCGGAGTTAAGCGCCCCCATGAGTTTCTGGCTATCTCTGGACAACCTCTTCATTGAGACCGAGCTGTCCCACCGCATGCCCATGTATGCTATGGACCTGACCTTGCAGGAATTGCTGCCCATCGCCGGGATTATCAGCAAAATCATCGATGAAAAGTCCCCCTTCACCGGGATGCACTCCCAGGGAATCGCGGAAAAATCCAACATTATGGCGGATTTTTATCAATTTGATGAGGACCGGAAAATCAAACTGGTCCTCGCGGCGCATCTCCACGATGTGGGTAAGCTGGTGATACCCAACGCGATTTTAGATAAACCAGGCCGCTTGACCCCAGCGGAATTTGAGGTCATCAAGACCCATGCCTTCTACACCCGGCAGATACTGAAGCGTATCACCGGCTTGGAAGACGTTGCCGAATGGGCATCCAACCACCATGAAAAACTCGACGGTACCGGCTATCCTTATGGGGTTTCCAAGAACCGCCTCAGCTTCGAGTCCCAGTTGATGGCCTGCATTGACATCTATCAGGCACTGACCGAGGAACGTCCCTACCATGCGCCTCTGGACCGGGGAACGGTAACGAAGATCATGTTTGAAATGGCGGATAACAACAGCATCAACCGCGACATAGTGGCAGACATTTTGGAAACTCAGCGATGATTGGACAAGGGGCTATGCTTTTTCTGAGCAAGCAATAACCGTTTCATTTCTTTGTGCAACTTTGTGCGATTCGGTGTTTTTTTTTTATTTGTATGTGTTTATTTTGATTAAAAAATCACGCTCTTGACATCCTTCTATGAGCTACATATATTTGATACTAGTTATTATTATTTGGAGGTAACCATGAGTGATAAGAATAATATCTCTTATAAGCCGGAGCTTGTAGAAGAGGACTGTACGGTCTATTGCAAGACCTGCAACAAGACGGTTCAGCTTAAAAAGGGCGACGCGATCCCCCTGTGCTGCGGCCACTTGATGGAAATCATCGACTGACAGTCTCGGTGTGAAGACAGCAGAGGATGTAACTTCTGCTGTCTTTGGTATGTACTACACACGGCATTGAAGCGTGTAACAATAAGGAGACATTATGTATCAGGTAAAAGAAATCAAACAGAACCTGTTCTGGGTCGGCGGAAATGATCGGCGGCTCGCGCTGTTTGAAGGGGTCTACCATATTCCGAGAGGGGTATCGTACAACGCATACCTTGTGTTGGACGAGAAGACGGTCCTCCTCGATACGGTTGACAAGGCTATTAGCGGTCTTTTCTTTGAAAACATCGCCCACGTACTGAAGGACCGGCCTTTGGATTATGTGATCATCAACCACATGGAACCAGATCACTGCGCCCAACTGCCGGAGCTGGTGCTCCATTATCCCAAGCTTAAGATCGTGTGTAACGAAAAGACCCGGGTAATGATCAAAAACTTCTTTACCTTTGATATTGACAGCCGTGTCGTTCTGGTGGAAGATGGCGGGACCCTCTCAACCGGCGCACACACCTTTGCCTTTGTGATGGCTCCGATGGTGCACTGGCCGGAGGTGATGATCACCTACGATACGACTGACAAGATCCTCTATTCGGCAGATGCCTTTGGTACTTTTGGTGCGCTGCCTGGGAACATCTTTGCCGATGAACTCGACTTTGAGCATGACTGGCTTGATGACGCACGCCGGTACTATACCAACATCGTGGGTAAGTACGGTGATCAGGTGCAGATGGTCCTTGAAAAGGCGGCGAAACTCGAGATAGCGATGGTCTGCCCGCTCCACGGCCCGATCTGGCGCAAAGACTTTGGTTGCTTCATGGAAAAGTACCAGCGTTGGGCAACCAATACGCCTGAGGATAACGCGGTGATGATCGTCTATAATACGGTGTACGGGAACACGGAAAACGCCGCGAACATCCTCGCAGGCGCCCTGGCCGACCGGGGTGTGCGCCGCATCGTGGTCTACGATGTCTCGGTGACCGACTCTTCGGTGATTGTCAGCGAAGCCTTCCGGTGTAGCCATCTCGTGTTTGCCGCCACAACCTACAACGCCAACATCTTCGTCAAGATGGAAGAAGCCTTGTTCGATATAAAGGAGCATCAGCTCAAGAACCGGACCGTCGCACTCATCGAAAACGGTTCGTGGGCGCCTGTTTCCGGCGGTCTGATGCGGGAACTTTTTTCGTCCCTGGAAAATATCACCATCTTAGGGGATACGGTAACGATAACCTCATCGGTAAAGGACTCAAGCCTTGCAGGAATCAACGCCCTTGCCGACAGCATCGTCGCCTCTATGCCTAAGAGCGCCATTGCTGCCCACGATGTTCAGTCTGCTGCGGTAGAACCTGCGGCCTTCTTCAAGCTGAGTTACGGTCTCTTCCTCCTCTCGGCAAAGGACGACGCAAAGGACAATGCGTGTATCATCAATTCCGCGGTTCAGCTCACCGACACGCCCAAGCGTATCAACATAGCGGTGATCAAAAAGAACTATACCTGTGATATGATCCTCAAAACCGGTATCTTCAACGTATCGGTGTTGACAACAGATGCGGTGTTTAAGGTGTTTCAGCATTTCGGGTTCCAGAGCGGCCGCGATACGGATAAGCTGACCGGAAGCCCTATTGCCCTCAAGCGGAGTATAAACGGTTTGGTCTACTCCAGCGAAGGGACGAACGCCTTCTTTTCCGCAAAGGTGATACATTCCACCGACTACGGCACCCACGTCCTCTTTACCGCTGATATTACAGAAGCGGCAGTTCTGGACAACACGCCGTCCCTCACCTACCAGTACTACTTCGATAACGTCAAACCGAAACCGGCTTTTACCCGGGAAAAGAAGACGGGCTGGATCTGCAAGGTTTGCGGCTACATTTTCGAAGGCGACGAACTGCCGCCTGACTTCCTGTGTCCGCTCTGCAAGCACGGTGTGGACGACTTCGAGCGGCTGCAATAAGGCCCTTGTACAGGTAAAAAAGCAGAAACCACGAATAAACTATTATTCGTGGTAACTGCTCACCTTTGCATAGCCTCTGCAATCACCCCACGGACCAGGTCTGCAAGTTGTTGCTTCCGTTCTTCCATAGGAAGGTCTGCGGTGATAATGGGTTTACTAAAGACCACCTTAACCGGAACAGCCTGGGCGCGGTGGGTCTTCTCAAAGACATCATAGCTGCCGATGATGGCCACAGGAACAATGGGGACTCCCGACTTGGTGGCAAGTTTCAGTGAACCTGGATGGAAGGGGAGCAGTCCCTGTCCCTTGCTCCGGGTCCCTTCGGGAAAGATGATCATCCCATTTCCCGCTTTAAGCCGGTTTATCCCGGTATTAATCGTACCCAGGGCCTGCCGTCTGTCTTTCCGATCAATAAAAAGACCTCCCAGGAGGAAAATCCAGAGATTCAAAACAGGAATCAGAACCAGTTCTTTTTTCGCGATAAATCCCACCGGTCTACCGACCAAGGCAAGAAGGAAGAGGATATCAACGATACTCCCGTGGTTGCTGACAAAACAGAGACCTCCTTTTTGGGGGATATGTTCCCTCCCCAGAACGGTAAGATGGCAGCCGATACAGGCGATGAGCAGCCATGACCAGACCTGGGCTAGCCTATATATCACTATGGACATGGGTTTTTTAAGACCCAGCAGGCTGAGGAAAAAAATCAACAATCCAATGGGGGTGCCTACCATCATAATGACCACAAGAAGGGAAAAAGCCATAATCGTTTTGAATAATGCCATAACAAGCTCCTTATACAGTGATACCTGCCTGTTGTAATACCATCCGGGCGTTCTCGGGATTTTGCCATAAAACCCCATGCATTCCCTGATGCACCGCCTCATCAACATTGACCTGCATATCATCGAAAAATACCAGCTCAGTGGACTTACATGCCAAAGCCGCAACCAGGGCCTCGTAGATGGCCGCCTCCGGCTTAATGGAACCCACCTCACAGGAAAAGATACCCACATCAAGCAGCCGGAACACCGGGATACTGTCCCGTGCCCAGGCCAGAAAATCATGGGGCATATTGGAAAGAACCCCCAGCCGGTATCCTGCGGCCTTAACATCTTCCATGAGCCGCACCGTACCGGGATGTAGCCTTTTCCAACTGTTCAAATCGAGACGAACCATTGTTTCCAGGGCTTCATCCTCCAAAGCCACCCCGACACAGGCAAGCATCCCCCGATAGTATTCCGTTCCCGAAACCGTACCCCGGTCATACTCCCCTCGGTGCTTCCACACCAGGGCATCTAAGGTTGCTACAGGAAGCCCTGCAATGGCGGCAAGTTCCGCCATGACCCCTTCAGCCGGGGGCAAAGAAATCACCTTACCAAAATCAAAAATTACCGCTTGCATTGTCATAACCCTTTCTGTATAGTGTTACTGTAAACGGCAGGTCAGAATTTGTCAAGTTTCGAAAAACGAATGACAAAAACAGGTATTTTACTGTCAAATTGAGCACTTTTTTCTCTGGTTGTGTCTTGAACAGACCTTTGAAAATAAGCTATAACTAACAGATTAAGGAGGAATACAATGAAAAACGTACAGGAAGAGAGTATACAGAAAAACAGTATCCTGGTAAAAATAGCAGGCTTATCTTCTCTTTTTATTTTTGTGGCTATTTTTGTGCTGGCATTCATAAGTATTTATGATATGAGAAGTGTGAGCCTTCAAACAGCGGTAAACGTAGTGCGCAGTAAAATCGAGGGAGATATATGTTCATTACGGTATATGATTGCCCATGAATACGGCGAACTGGCGCTTGAAAACGGGCATCTCGTTGATGGACAGGGACAGCCCCTGGATGAACGTTATGAGCTGATAGACAAGATGTCCAGGGATTTGCATGTTGTTTCGACTATTTTTATGCGCGATGGTTCTGATTATCGCCGCATCACCACCAGTATCCTTGATGCTACAGGAAAACGGGTAGTAGGAACGATGCTTGGTTCCAGCAGCGCAGCTTTCCCATCGGTGAATAGCGGTACCAGTTACATTGGCAATGTGCTCATTCTGGGTAAACAATACATCGCTGGATATGATCCGGTTTTTGCCCCAAACAGCAGAACGGTTATTGGTATTCTGTTTGTAGGCATAGAAATGTCTTCGGTTCAGGCAATCATAGCAGAGCGGACGAATCACGAGATGGTGATTATCATGGTTATTTCAGCGCTGATTCTGTTGGTCTCCATTGTGTTGAATATACTTGTTTTTAAATCCCTCATTATCCTGCCCATTAAAAAGATTATTGCAGTATTAAAAGATGTAGGCGCAGGCGACCTTACCCAGTACATCGATCTCAGGTCCACCGATGAGATTGGCGATATGGCCCATTACTTTAACCTCACGCTGAAAAACCTCAGCAGTCTCACGTTGGTTATCAAAAAAGAAGCGGCGGATCTGTTCGATGCGGGCGATGCCCTATCCACCACCATGACTGAGACCGCTGCGGCGATACACCAGATCACCGCCAATATTCAAAGCATTAAAAACCAGGTTATCAACCAGTCTGCCAGTGTAACCGAAACCAACGCCACTATGGAGCAGATCACCAGTAATATCACCGAACTTAATAACCATGTGGAAGAGCAAGCCCTCAGTGTGAACCAGTCTTCATCGGCGATTGAACAGATGTTCGCCAGTATCCAATCGGTTACCCAGACCCTGGTTAAGAACGCCGATAATGTGAAAACCCTGGCAGAGGCTTCTGAAGTGGGACGTTCGGGCGTGCAGGGAGTGGCGGCGGATATTCAGGAAATCGCAAAGGAATCAGCAGGGCTGCTGGAGATCAACGCAGTGATGGCAAACATCGCCAGCCAGACCAACCTGCTTTCGATGAACGCCGCCATAGAAGCTGCCCATGCAGGAGAAGCGGGAAAAGGCTTTGCGGTAGTGGCGGATGAAATCAGGAAGCTCTCCGAATCTTCCCGTGAACAGTCCAAGACCATAAGCACGGTACTCAAAAAGATCAAGGAATCCATCGACAAGATCACGGTGTCTACTGATGGGGTATTGAACAAGTTCGAAGCCATTGATTCTGGAGTTAAGACCGTATCTGAGCAGGAAGGGCACATTCGCAACGCTATGGAGGAACAGAACACCGGAAGCCAGCAGATATTAGAAGCTCTGGGCAGGCTTAATGCCATTACCCGGCAGGTAAAAAGCGGATCCCAGGAGATGCTCGAAGGAAGCCGCGAAATAATCCATGAAGGCAAAAATCTGGTAACGGTAACATCGGAAATTACCAATCGGATGAACGAGATGGCCAGCGGTGCAAGCCAGATCAACAGCTCGGTCAACCAGGTGGATGGGATGAGCGGGAAGAACAAGGAAAACATCGCCACTCTGATGGGTGCGGTTTCCCACTTTAAGGTGGAATAAAGGCAAAAATATGAATTTTTTGAACACAACCCTGAAGTGGTCGCCCTGTACTCTGGCGAAGAAGTTATTGAAACGGATGAGTTATACCTCAACTGCAGCGTATTTAAAAAAAAGCTGTAATAGGTGCGCCTTCACACCTAATCCAAATGCCTTCACACACGCCCGGATTAAGCTCAAACGATTGTATCCAAAGTTATATCCTTGACTGGGTACTATCCCGGTATTGTGCCGTTCTTTATTTGTCTTGGATTTTACGTTCAAGGTCTTGTATAATGACTTTCAACGCATTAATGGTTCCTTCTCTCTCCAGGATTTCATTTGAAGCGGTTTCCATGACTTGTTGTTTTTCCTGTTGCAATCGAGCAATCTCTGCGGTTTTTCTAGTGTTGTCAG
>JAITQK010000138.1 GCA_031288975.1 Treponema sp.
TCTGCTCTCTCAAATTTGAGCACCAACGGCTCAAATAATTTCAATTTCATGTTTTATTTTATTGCTTGTGCTCTATGTTTTCAAGTGCTTTTTTCACTTTATAGACAGACTCTAATTAACTAAATCTGACCCGCGTTTATCAGATTATCAGAATCCGTAAAGGTAAAGTGATCGGTTTTTACGCGAAGGCACGTAACATGAGATTTATGACCGATTTCTTATAGATACATAAAAAAGAATGTGCTTATCCCCTGGGCCGACTCGTCCGACCAGCCCCCGAAGGCGTTGCCCCCAAGACCGAACCCACAGAGACCATTGGCCATAACCGCAGAATCGTAGCTGTTGCCGAAGAGCTTGAACACCAGGAAGTAGGCGATAAGCGCAATCAGGATAACCTGGAGCGCCATCATGACCATGAGGGGGATCGCCAGATTGACCAGTTGCCACAATAATCATGCTCACCGACTTGGCATCAAAGGAGATCAGCAAGCTGGGGCAAAACAACCAGGCTGTTGCTCAGTATCTGAACAATCTAATGTAACATTAATTGTAAATGGCTTGAAAAAAATGTACAAACACTCTATACTTACTCATAGGGTATCATGAATGAAACAATTGCGGATATATCTGGATAATTGTAGTTATAATCGACCTTTTGACGATCAAAGTCAAATGCGTATTTTTCTGGAAGCGCAGGCTGAAATGTATATTCAAGGTCTTATCATTGACAGTAAAATTCAACTTGTTTGTTCGTATATGTCAGTATATGAAAACAACGATAATCCGCATGAAGAGCAGAGGGAATGTATAGCAGACTTTTTGCAAAACGCGGTTGATTTTGTTGATTATGATAAAGCCGATGCGGTGGAAAAACGTGCTGAAAATATCATGAAAAGTAACATAAAACATAAAGATGCTATCCATATTTCTTGTGCTGTAGAATCAGGCTGTGAGTATTTTATAACTACCGATGACAAGGTGTTATCAAAATACAAAAACATTGATATAACGGTAATCGACCCTGTAAACTTTATCAAAATTTTTGAGGAAGCCAATGCGTAATACTGCGGTAATAATGAATGAAGGTATGCGTTACCTTCTCGAAAAACTTGGAACGTTGGAAACGGAAATATTTATTTCCCATATTCTGCGTGAACCTTTCGATTATACAAAATGGCGGAGAGACAACCTTTATGCCAATATGTCTCTGCATGAATTAAATCAAAAAGCCGCACAATACTCAAAGGAACATCCTTTTAGACAGAAAGAATCTGCCATGTAAAACTGGTTCCATTATTGTGAAAAGGTCGGAGGTACACGCCGTCAAGGTTTGCAGGATACTTCCCAGCGTTGGCAGATAAGGCGGCCAAGGCCCGGTGTACCCCGTAAAAAAGCCGGTTCGGGGCGTGCGTTTGTAATCCGTATCCAGAATGGTGTTGATACGCTCTAAGCCTTTGGCATCCAGCAATATGGGGGACCACAGGTTAAGTCCTCTGCTCATCGACGAAGAACACGATACCCACCTACCCCCGTATTGCACCCAAAAAGTGTCTTATCCCCGGGCCGACTCGTCTGATCAGCCTCCGAAGCGTCAAAGCCCAGGGGGAACTCTTTACCACTTGTTTTGTTCCGCTCTATTTTAAAAAGCCGCTTATGATCGTGATCACACTGGCATTGGAAATGTCCGCCAGGAAAGAACCCACAATAGGCACCACAAAGAAGGCCCGTTCCGAGTACCCATGCTTGTTGGTAATCGCCTGCATACACACCAGGGCGTTGGGCGTTGCCCCAAGACCGAACCCACAGATACCGCTGGCCATAACCGCAGAATCGTAGCTGCCCCCGAAGAGCTTGAACACCAGGAAGTAGGCGATAAGCGCAATCAGGATAACCTGGAGCGCCATCATGACCATGAGGGGGATCGCCAGATTGACCAGTTGCCACAATTGCAGGGAATTGATGGCCATGGTGATAAACAAGGCCAGGGTGATGTCCCCAATCATGCCCACGGACTTGGCATCAATGGCATACCACCCGGTCTTGTCCCCCACATTGCGGATCAGGATCGCCACTATCATGGCTCCCAGGTAGGGTGGCAGGGTGATCCCCGCTTTTTTCAAATAGTAGCTCACTGCCGCACCAAAACCTGTGGCCACCAGCACCCAGGCCAGGTTCTTCATCAGGTGGGGGCCGGTCACCCTGGTTTCCTCCTCCTCGTGTACCGACTCAGGGGCGGTGTTTTTTGCCAATTCCCCCACTTCTTCCAGGGTGGCATCCTGTTCAGCCTGCAAGTCCGCGTTAGTAAAGGCCGTCTTTTTCAGGGCGTTAGGGGTTTTGATCTTGTGGGTCTTGAGGATCCACTCCCCCAGAGGCCCGCCCACCAGGGAGCCTGCGACCATACCGAAGGTGGCGCAGGCTACCGCAGCGGTCAAGGCCCCTTCCAGACGGTATTGATCCTCGAAGAGGGCGCCGAAGGCCCCGGCAGTACCCAGACCGCCTATCATGGGTATGGAGCCGCCGATAAGCCCCATCAGGGGATTCAAGCCAAAGGCGCTGGCTATGGGGACCCCGATCAGGTTCTGGAGGATGGACACCAGGGTGGATACTCCCCAGAACGCCGCTACCATGATTCCCCCCTTCAAAACCAGCGTGTAACTGGCGTTCATCCCTACGGTGCAGAAGAACCAGATCATAAAAACCTGCTGCAAGGTGTTGTCAAAGGCGAACTGGACGATCCCGTTTGCCTGAAGGATCGCCGCGATGATAGCCACCGGCAGACCCCCCACCGCTGGCGCGGGGATGGACAGCTTGACCAGCATCGGGACCTTTGACCGGATCCATACGCCGAAATAATACATCATGGCTCCCAGAGCTACAGCCTGGATCATATCGAACTTGAGCTGCATTATCCCATTCACAAAAACCATTTCCATAGATACAACCTCCTGAATTTCTTGATAAATCGACTTCTCTTTATCAAAATAATAGTCTACAATACTTATACAAATTGTACCACCTTTTAAATTTTTTACAATGCGTTTTTAATCGTAGACATCTTGCAACTGAGAAAAAAGTGAAAAAAGGTGAAAAAAAGGAGTTACAGGTTATGAAAAACAAAATTTTGATGGTTCTTGCCTTCAGTCTTGTCCTTGGAGGTTGTAGCAAGAAAAGCGACGCATCCTTAACCCGGATCAGGCTGGGTACTGGAGGAACCAGTGGTACCTACTATACCTATGGCGAGGCCATGGGCCACATCATCCAGAGCACGCTCAACCTGCCGGTAACGGTCCTGTCCACCGGCGCTTCCCGGGCGAATATAGAGCTGGTCCAAGGAGAGCAGGCGGAATTTGCCCTGGTGCAAAACGACGTGATGACCTACGCCTACAACGGGACCAATCTGTTTTCCACCGACGGGGCCTTCAAGAATTTTTCCGCAGTAGCGGCCCTCTATCCTGAAGCCTGTCAGGTGGTAGCTACCCCAGACCTTGGGGACATCGGGGACCTCAGAGGCAAGCGGGTTTCCCTGGGCGACCAGGGAAGTGGTACCGAATTCAACGCCCAGCAGATCCTGGAATCCTTTGGCTTATCCATCGCCGACATAAAGCCCCAGTACCTGGGTTTCAGCGCTTCTGTGGATGCCCTCAAAGCCGGCCAGATCGATGCCTTCTTCTGCACTGCCGGGGCCCCCACGCCTGCGATTCTGGACCTGGCCTCTTCCACCCAGGTGAAGCTCCTCCCGGTCGGGGATGCCCACGCCCGGCTCCTCATCTCCGCGTACCCCTTCTATACCCAATACACCATCCCCGCCGGAACCTATCCGGGCATCAATGAGGATGTGCCGATGGTGGCGGTGGTGGCCACTCTCATCGTGGGGAATAAAGTGGGAGAATCTGCGGTGTATCAGCTTATCAAGACCCTCTTTGAAAACCAGCCGGAACTGGCCCGCGCTCACGGGAAGGGCAGGGACCTGACCCTGAAAAACGCGGTGGAAGGCATCCCGGTTCCCTTTCATCCTGGGGCAGTGAAATATTTCAAGGAAAAAGGGGCGATCCCCTGAATACTGGTGGCAGCCTCCCAGAACTCAGGGCGGGAATACGCCCTGTGGCCCTGGAAGGAAGGGGCTTGTTTTGCCATTGAGTTTATCCATTCGGTGAACCAGACCCCGGTGCGGGATGTTTTCAGGGTAGGGTCTCGTAATGGTGAAGCACTGATCCAGGTTCTGGCCACCCGGTTCCGGTCCTTTGGGGCGGGGATGCAGACCGATTTGGGTCCGGGTCAAACCCTGAACTACGATGGGCCTGACCTGGTGATCAGCGGTTTCACCCATACCTTTACGGAGCTGAACTACGTGGTGGGCACGGTTTCGGATCATATCCTCTACATTGGCTGCGGGGAAGATGGCAAAGGGGGCGTTCCCCTGAGCCTACGGAACCTCTGCGGCAGGAATGCTGCGCTGCGGATCTTGGTACGGTAAAAAAACCAGGGGCGCTGCCCCCGGACCCCCGCTGGGAGGCCGGGGGCCTCCCAGACCCACCATCTACTCATTTCTCACTTTTCTGAAGCCAGCTCATCATGGAACGCAGCTCCTTGCCCACCTTCTCAATGGGATGCTGGGCTTCAATGGCTCGCATACGGTTGAAGTTGGGACGGTTCACCTGGTTTTCGAGTATCCATTCACGGGCAAACGTGCCGTTCTGTATCTCCTTCAGAATCTGACGCATGGCATTCTTGGTGTCCTCGGTGATGACCTTGGGACCGGATACATAGTCCCCGTATTCGGCGGTGTCGGAAATGGAGAAGCGCATGAAGGAGAGACCACCCCGGTTCACCAGGTCGATGATGAGCTTCATCTCGTGCATCACCTCGAAGTAGGCGCTCTCAGGCTGATAGCCGGCCTCGGTGAGGACCTCATAGCCTGCCTTCATCAGGGCTGAAACACCGCCGCAGAGCACTGCCTGCTCCCCAAAGAGATCGGTTTCGGTTTCTTCCTTAAAAGTGGTTTCCAGGACCCCTGCCCGTGCGCCGCCAATGGCTGCGGCGTATGCAAGGCCGAGCCGCTTGGCGTCCCCGGTGGCGTCCTGATGGACCGCGATGAGACAGGGTACACCGGCACCGGCCTGGTACTGCTCCCGCACGGTGTGGCCCGGACCCTTGGGGGCAATCATCACCACGTTGATATCCGGCGGGGGAATGATCTGGCCGAAGTGGATGTTGAATCCGTGGGCAAAAGCCAGGGTTTTGCCAGGTTTGAGGGCGGGCTTGATGGACTCCTGATAGAGTTTAGCCTGCTTCTCATCGTTGATGAGGATCATGATGAAGTCCGCAGCCGCAGCCGCGTCAGCAGCGGTCTTCACCGTAAGACCTGCCTCCTCAGCCCGCTTCCAGGACTTGGAGCCTTCGTAGAGTCCGACGATCACCTTGAGACCCGATTCCTTGGCGTTGAGGGCATGGGCATGACCCTGAGAACCGTACCCGATGACGGCAATGGTTTTGCCCTTGAGCACCCCGAGGTCACAATCTTTTTCATAAAACATGATAGCCATAAATGCCTCCTTGGCATGGTATCAGCCCTCAGAGCAGGCTACCACTCTTGAGGGCTGGGTGAGAATCCGGTAATTGACTTACGGCGTTTTCCTGAAAAGGAAAAGCCGCGCAATTGCCGGTTAGGTGCTAATGCTGAGTACAAGGGAACCCCGCTCCAGGGCCACAAGGCCGGTGCGGGCAAGTTCCAAAACACCATAGGGGCGCAGGAGCAGGAGGAGGCCATTCAGCTTTTCAATATCACCGGTAGCCTCAATAGTAATGGTAGAAGGGGATACATCAATAACACGGGAACGAAAAATGCCGGCAATTGCGAGAACCGCAGGCCGGGTCTTTTCATCTGCCGCGATCTTCACCAACATGATTTCCCGGCGTATACAGGAGGAGGAATCCAACTCCCGCACCGCAATGACATCAACGAGCTTACCCAGTTGTTTTATGATCTGTTCAAGCACCGAATCGTCTCCCGTTACCGCGATGGTCATCCGGGAGATGGACATGTCTTCAGTCTCCCCAACCGTTAAACTATCAATGTTAAAACCACGGCGGCTGAAGAGTCCAGAAACTCGGCTGAGGGTCCCCGCCCGGTTTTCCACCAGGGCTGACACCACATGCTGCTTCACACGCACCTCCATTCATCATTAGAATAGATACACTATACCATATTCTAATAAGGAGGACAAGACCCTTAAACCGCTTTCACCCTCTTTATTCCAGCGGTGAGAAATACCCGATACCATCCCGGCCTGAACGATCCATCAGATAAACCTCTGCTTCTATCGGGAGGTATGCCCTGCCGAAATCCGTCGGCAATATGGACCGGTAACTTAACAAGTAGGACCCGCTGGGGTTGGAAGCGATGCTCCGTATGACCGGTCCTATGCCTTCAGACTGGTAGAGGGAAACAACCTGGCCCCCGGTTTGATCGCAGAGATACCGAATTCCCGGGTCCGCCTGATTACCCCCCAGGATAACCGCATGGAAGATGATGCCGTTATTCGCAAGATAGGCCGCCATTTCCGAAAGACCGTATTGTTCAAAGGCGAGGTCTCCCAGGTTTCCGGCCCCCACAAACACCACGGCCCGCTTCTTTTCACCAGGGAGCAGGTCTGTGGCAGCAAGACGCAATCCCAGATCAAAACGCCACCGGGGAGTATAAGAAGCAGCATCCCCACGGGCCGCAATAGCCCAATTACCAGTCTCAATCCGTTCCTTAATGGGCTGTCCCCCGGCGGACACCAGGGAAACCACCTTGCCTGAAGCACTTTCAGCAAGGGTCGCGTTGATATCCCGGACCGCTGCGGCTAAATCATCCCCCAGGCCACGGGTTTGATTAGACCGTTCCATGAGGATGGCTATATCCGCACTGTCAACCCGGTATCCTGCGCCGAGAAAACTCTGCTCCGACACGGTCCTGCCATCCTCGGTGAGGATGAAATTCTGGCCATTCAGACCGACAATGGGACGGCGAAGCCGGTCCTGCACCGAAACCTCCACCATAATCAGGGGGAAATTATCCGCAACGACCCGGTCTATCTGCACAAAAAGTCCTGACGCCATATCGGTAAACCGGGTCATTACCGCAACCTCGTCTCCTTGGAAATTGGCAGCCACAAGATTGCCGTTCCGGTCCATGTCAACCCCGGCAATGCGGACCCCTCCATTCCCCGCGACCCCCAATTCCCGGATGAGCGCCGAATCAGGATCGATCATGAGGATACGATTGGTATCTGCCACGAGGAGCTGTCCATTGGGAAGAAACCGGAGGCTTTCAGGGCCGGTGAGTCCCTCCTGAACGAAGATACCGAGGTACGTCCCGTTCCGATCAAATATATAGATCTGGTTTGCCACGTTGTCAGCGACATACACCCGGCCGTTCCGGGCCGCGATACCCGTGGGGGAAAGAAGTCCTGGAAATCCCGGACCTTTGGTCCCGAAGGAGAGGATAAAGACCCCATCAGGATCCAATTTGGAGATCCGCTGGATGCCGTAATCCACCACGTAGAGATACCCTTCATCATCAATGGCGAGATTCTGAGGACCAACAAACATACCCGGTTCCCGTCCTTTGGAACCGATATAAGCCTGCCATTGCCCCTCCTGGTTAAGGACACTTACCCGTCCTCCCCGGGATTCCGACACGTACAGCCTGCCGTCCTTTCCCCGGGCCAGGTCATAGGGCCGGTCAAAGCCATTGATCGGTCCCCGCTGACGCTGTCTCACGACGCCGTTGACATCGATCCGAACCAGCTCGTTGCTTCCGTAGGCAACTATCCATGAGGAGCCGTCTTCCAGGGGCAATACAGATGTAGGCTGCCTGAAAAGGGTTATATTGTTATAATGACCAGGATACCGGCCTGCTGCTACATAGCGGACCCTATCTTCGGCCACCGGTAAAAGACTGCGCCGGTTCCGCACCGTTTCAATGCGACTGTTGATAAGCAGGGCCTCACCTGATGCGGGCTTATATTCGGAAACAGCGGACTGCCATTGCCGGAGGGCTGACTCCTCAAGACCGGAACGGTAATAGGCCCGGCCAAGCCAATCCAGGATGAGGGGTTCACCGGGGCGAAATGAAAGGGCGCGTTCAAAGGAGAGGATAGCCTCGTTAAAGGCAAACCGGTTATAGGCCTGGACCCCCACTCGAAATTCATCCCGGGCATAGAGGGCATTCAGATCCGTACCGCTGTACGTTCCTGCAGAACCAGGGGCCCCGATGGCTTGCTGGGCTTCGAGCAACAAAAAGGGAGTAACCAGTAAACCAAGCAAGGCTATCAAAGATCCCCTCATCACGCATCCTTGGCCACAATCTTCAGGTGTTTCTGTATTTCCTGCTGCTGGGGCGCCAGATTCAAAGCCCGGCGCAGCCAGGTCTTGGCTTCCAGGGTATCGCCATGTTTAAAATAAGCCCATCCCAGGGAATCAAGATAGGCCGCGTTCTGGGGTTTACGATCCGCCGCTATCTTGCAGAACCGCAGTCCCCGCTCCACATCGAGGTCCGTATCCACCAGGATATACCCAAGCCCGTTTATGGCAGTGACGTTATTTTTATCCAGATTCAGGGCCTTCTCGTATAGGTGCACCGCCTTTTCATACTGCCGCTGAGAATGGGCCGAATATGCCAGGATGAGGTACAACTGTACCGATTCAAAGCCGTTCTCCACCAGACGGCCCAACTCAAATTCCGCCATGTTGCCCCGGCTGGTAAAGGCGTAAATATAGGCCAGAGCCATGCGACACTGATATATCTGGAGGGGATTCTGGGCCGCATTGACCACCTGTTCCAGATAGAGCAGGGCATCCTCAAAATGCCCCAGTTTGGTATAGCACAACCCCAAATAATAGGCACGCTCAGTCGTTTCCACCCTATTCACCGTATTATCCATCTGCAGGAATTCCTGCAATGCCATATCCCAACGCTTCAATTGAAAAAGACGTATTCCTTCCTGAAGAGTTCGCGTCATTATCCTACCTCCTAACCACAGGGTAAACAAATACCGGACTTATGGATACCAAATTCCGGGAAACCGCGTCTTGATCTGAATCGGACTCTGGTTTCGCGGTGATATCCCCCGGTTTAACAAAACAGTAGGTCATACCATCAGGGGCATCAAAGACCGATACGCCGTCATGGTACAACCGGATGGCTGGAACGGTGGTAGCCATCCCACAAGGCCCCTCTTCCGTATTGGGGATATTCACATTGACGAAGGTATCCGGCTTCCAGAAGCCGGCAAATTCCTCAAGGTGTTCCACAGCATACGTAACAGCCCGTTCCCAGTAAAAGGGCTTCGAGCCGGCCAGGGAGAGAGCCACCGCCGGCACCTGGTACAAGCCCGCCTGCCGGGCCGCCGCCGCAGTGCCTGAGTAGACAATATCGGTTCCGATATTAGCCCCCTCATTAATCCCCGATACCACCAGATCCGGCTTAACCGGAAGCACCCCGAGGAGTGCCATCATGACACAATCCGCAGGAGTTCCCGAACAAGCCCAGGCATATTCCGAACACCGCCTTAACCGGACAGGCCCCTGTAAAAAAGATATAGCATGAGAAACCCCGGAGCGATTGACCTCTGGGGCAAGGACATACACGGTATAATCCTGCCGGGTCCGTAAACAGTCGGCAAACCGGAGCAGTCCTTCACCATCTATCCCATCATCATTAGTCACCAGTACATTCATGAGGCCCTCATTTTAATATCGGTTATTTGTATATCGTGTATTTAGATCATTTACATTATATAAATTTGATATCCTTTCAAGCGGGGGGTACCACCCGTGCACCCCCTGCTGGCCTGACCTCATAAATGTAGGGATGAAAACCGAAGATCCGCTCATAATCTTCAAGGCGCCGCCGGTAGTCCTCAACAGCCGCTTCTTTGATAATGGTATAGGTACAGCCCCCAAAGCCCTGTCCGGTCATCCGGGAACCGAGGACCCCCTCAAATTCCTGGGCCCGTTTCACAAGCCAATCAATCTCAGGGCAGGATACCTCATAGAGATCCCGCAGACTCTCGTGAGCATGGAAGATGATCTTGGAAAGGGCCTGAAAATCCGCCTTTTTCAGGGCTTCTTCCGCATCATACACCCGCTGCAGCTCCTGAACGATGTGCATACTGCGCCGCCGTAACTCTTCGGGAACATTACCCATAGATTCAACCAAATCGGCAGTGACGAAATTCCTGAAGCTATCCCCTGGTTTCTTGCGGGAGAGGAGTTCAAGCCCCTTTTTTATATCCTGCCGCCGGCGTTTAAGCTCACGCTCCACTCCCATCCGGGGTACCCGGGAATCCATGATGAGGATATGGTAGTCCGAAAGGCTGGATGCAACGGGCCTGACATCCAAGGTCATTTCATCCACCACCAGAAAATGGTCTGCTGCTGCTGACAGGGCAATAAGATAATCAATGGTGTTCGTATTTTTACCAAAAAATGCTTCTTCTACGGCAACAAGCCGACCCAGCAGGTCCTTATTGCCGATATCCACCGCAAACAAGCCCCGGAGGGCCACCACCGCCGCCACCTCAATGGCCTGAGACGCGGCAAGTCCAATCTGCTGGGGTATATCCCCAGAGAGGGTAAAATTCAGCCCCTTGACCGGACAGCCCAGGTCCGCAAAGACCTGAATAGCCACCTTAATATAATTAGCCCACCGGTCTTCCCGCTTATATTTAAGATTAATCAGCGTGGTCCGTTTCCGTTCCCCTAAATCAGCAGCATAAAAACGAAGAGAATTATCCTTACGGACACTGACCGCCACGCGGATATACCGGTCAATTGCTGAAGAAAGAAATAATCCGGCCTTTGGCTCACCATGCTCACCCAGGTAATGAACCCTGCCGGGCGCTTCGGCAATGACAATAGGTTCGGATCGGTCGGCGTCTAACTCGTATTCCTTACGGTGGATGGGACCGATGTCCATCATGTATTACAACCCTCACAAAAAAAACTGAAGAAAGCCAATAATCGAAAGTGCGTCAATGCCTTTCTCTAGCCTTATAATATAGGAAAATACGCTCTTGTTCAACAAAAATCGCAAATTATCAAAAACTATCTTTCAAATTAAACCCTAGGATTATAGTATGGTTACAGGGTACGGCTCGGACATTACAATTTTTCCAGAAAAACGAAAACTTGGCACGGTTCTTGCTATATCTTCTCACGGATTATCCGATAGTATCAATCTGCCACTATGAAGCCCTACTGGACATATTCTTCACGATTATGCTATCATCTTGTATGGAATTTTTGTAATATTTTCCCTTTTGATCAAGGAGTACCGGTGCATGGGAAGTATGGGGGCCATCAATGAGGGCTCCGGGGACCGGTATCAGATTTCAGCGTATTTTCATTACGTATAGATTTGTGGTATAATGGGAGTTGTCAGAAAGAGACCTATGGTGAATTTTGAAATAGAACTGGAAAAGTTGCTGGCTCGGGAACCGGATCCCCTGCCCCAAGGAGAGCTGGCAGAGCTTATAGGGGCAGGACAGAGACAGGTGGCGGCACTAAACAAAAAACAAACCGACCTTTCCCTGCAAGTCGAGGAAATCTACGATCTGGTAAAAGAGGTAGATACCCAGGTGCTGCAGGAAGCTTTGGAAGCTGAAAAAAGCCGGGTACATCAATTGGTGGAGGCGACCCTTGGGCTTTGTGATATGCTGGAAGATTTTTGCGCCTACGCGGAGCAAAGTGGCAGTGAAGCCCTGGAACATCAGGGGCGCCTCTTGTGGAAAAACTCAAGTAGCCTGTTAGAGTCTTGCGGGATTACTCGTTTAGGAGCAGCAGGACAGCCCCTGGATCCGAAAATTCATAAGGTTCAGGCTGCCGCTGCCGCGTCCATTCCACGAGAGCATGTGGTACAGGTACTTCAAAGCGGGTATCGGTATCTGGGTACGGTTCTGCGTAAGGCGGTTGTTATCATAAGTTCAGGAATGGAGGATACGGAAATTGAGTAGAATTGTCGGTATTGATCTGGGGACATCCACATCGGAAATAGCCTGTATTGATGAGGGCGCTCCGAAATTGATCCCTAATACCTTAGGAAAGTTGATTACACCCTCGGTGGTGCATATCGGTGAAGATGGTACGGTGTTGGTAGGTGAAGACGCTGCTGAATACTTGTTCACCCGCCCGGATTGTACCTTTATGGAAGTCAAGCGGCTGACCGGAAGCGGCGAAGTCCTGCGGGCCCATCAGAAAGATTATTCCCCAGAAGAACTACAGGCCATGCTTCTGCGCTATCTCGTTGGCTGCGCGGAAACCTATTTGGGTGAAAAAATTGACCGGGCGGTTATCACTGTACCAGCCTATTTTACCGATGTGCAGCGCCGGGCCACCACAAAGGCCGGGGAGCTTGCAGGCTTGCAGGTGGAACGGATCATCAATGAACCCACTGCGGCAGCCCTGGATTACGGCCTTGCAAATCTTAAGGAATGCAAGAACGTACTGGTCTACGATTTAGGTGGCGGTACCCTGGATGTTACGGTCCTCGAATTGTTCGAAGGGGTGATCGACGTGAAGGCCAGCCGGGGTAACAATCATCTGGGGGGTAAGGATTTTGATGAGCTTATCATGTGCAACCTGGCGGATCCGATGAAGGATGAACGGGCTTTGATGCGGTTGAAAAAAGCCGCGGAGGACTGCAAAATCGCCTTGAGTACGCAAGAGGAGTATCAGATCTCCCTGCCCTTTCTGCTGACCGCCAAAAATGGAAAGCCGGTTTCCCTGGAAAAGACCGTAACCAGGACAGAATTTGAGCAGTGGGTCCAGGAAAAGGTAGTATCCACCCGGGAACCTATGATGACAGCCCTTTCTGACGCGGGACTTTCCCCAGGGGATTTGAATGTCATCCTGCTGGTGGGGGGGTCTACCCGGATTCCCTGCGTAAAAAAACTGGTAGAGGAAACCCTATCTGCTATCCCTCGCTCGTTAGTCGATCCGGATTTGACAGTTGCCCGGGGCGCTGCCATTCAGGCGGGCCTCCTTGAGGGCAGCATCAGCAATACGGATTTGGTCTTAACCGACGTTTGTCCCTACACTCTGGGAACCGCTGTGCTGCACGAAGGTGTGTATGAGGACCGGCTTCTGTTCGACCCGCTCATTCCCCGGAACACCACCATTCCCACTGAAAAGTCAAGACTGTATTATCCCGCTACCGATTACCAAACCACGGTACAGATTCGGGTGTATCAGGGGGATTCTTCCAACCCTGATAACAACGAGCAGCTCGGGGATATCTTGCTCACCGGGATTCCTCCGGCCAAGCGGGGTAAGGAGCCGGTGGAAGTAACCTTTGCCTACGATATCAACGGAATTTTGCAGGTAAAAGCCAGTGTGGTGTCCACAGGCGGTAAAGTTTCTACAGACATTAGTACCACTGGTGTAAAGCCGAAGCCGGTTTTGGATTTGTCCCAATGGGAAAAAGCAGAAGAGGCGCGACACTACCGTCCAGCTATCCGCAAAGCGGAAAAGCAGATTGCCTTTGGCAATGATGAAGCGGGAGAACTTAAAATCCTGGTCCAGCAAATCAAGGAGGCGCTGTTGCTGAAGGAAGGCCAACAGGCCGAGGATCTACGAGCGGAATTGCTGGAACTGCTGGAAGATATGGCATGAATCAGGAACTTGGGGTGAGGTACTATCGACTGGCCCTTGCAGCAGCGTCGCAGCGGGATTTGAGCGGCGCAGTGGTATATGCCCGTTATGCCGGTTTGTTCGATGCGGAACACCAGGACGCGGCTAAACTGCTGAGGCTTTGTCTGTATGAGCTGGGAGAACCAGGGGGCGAGGAACCCCCGGATGACCGGTTTGAAGCGGTGCGCGCTCTTGCGGAACAAAAAAAATGGCGGGCAGCAGCACGGGTGGCGCAGAGTATCCCGCACCAAAGCGTGCGTATTTTGAACATCCAGGGCTGCCTTTTTGCCGTGGCAAAGCGGTATTCAAAAGCCGCGGATTATTTTGCCAAGGCATTAACAAAGGATCGGGATAACCGGCTTGCGGCAACCAGCCTGGTAGAACTTACTCTGAGGCGGAAACGGTTTTGGGAAATCCTGGGAAAGATCACATGAAAAATCATTATGAAGTGCTAGGAATCGAAAAAACAGCGGATCTCCAGCAGATCAAGCGTGCGTATTTTGGTCTGGTACGGCAGTACCCGCCGGAGCAATTCCCTGAGGAGTTCAAGGAACTGCGCGCTGCTTACGAGACCCTTTCTGATGGGAAAAAGCGGGCTGAATACGACGAAATCGGCGGGCTGCCGGAACCAGTGGCGAATCTGTTCCAGCAGGCCCAAAGGTCCAATCGCATGGGCAAACATGCTCAGGCTTCGGATATGTACCGTACTATTCTGAAACGCAATCCTGAATTAACCAAAGTTCAGGTCGAGTATGCCTGGTCGCTAGAAGCAGAAGGCAAAAACGGCAAGGCCACGGAAGTCTTCGAAGCCCTGTACAAGAAGGAACCGGCTAATCCCCGGTATGCCCTTGATCTTGCCCATGCCTATGACAATCGCGGCTGGCGCAGGAAGGCGATTACCCAATATTGGCGGACCCTTGAAATTGATAACAGCTCTGTTGAATGTTGGGTGTCCCTCATCACGTGCCATGCTGAAGCAATGGAATGGGAAGAAGCAAAAAAGATTTGCTGGCAAGCAATAGCAACGGTTAAGGAAAAGAACGAAAACAGTATCCCTCTGTATACCTATGCGTTCGTGTTTTGCGCGCCTGATGATAAAACTGCTGCTGAAGGGTATTTGAAAACGATCCTTGCGATGATGCGTGAAGGCCCGCCGGATAAGACAGAGAACACGGAAATGGCTATCTTCCAACTGATGGAAAGCCTCCTCCATTGCGACTTGATATACTTGTTTCCCTATATTCAGGAAATGGTGGATTTGCTGCCCTATACAAACAAGGTGTTCTGTAAGCAACTTGAAGAACTAAAGCGTTACTTTGAGATCGAAACCCTGGAGGAAAAAGGGTTTTCCGATCTGTTTTCTGATCTGTTTATAACACTGTATGATGGAGATGATTCCGAGGATGACCAGTGTGAACTAACGGCTATGGAAATAGTTATTCTTTCAGAAAAAGACAAGTACCGTCCGCAGCTTTTACGTCTGAAAAAAGAATATCCCCAACTGTATGCCCTGCATGAAAGCTTTTTTAACGAGGTATTGCGTAACCGTAACCTGGAAAAGATGCGAGATATGCGTTTAAAAGTGCTTTCAAAACTTAAACCCACTGGTTTTCAGAACGATGAAGATTGGCAGTCTGCGTTTGAACTTCAAACAGTACACCGTACAGAACCCAAAATTGGACGTAACGATCCCTGTCCCTGCGGGAGCGGAAAAAAGTATAAAAAATGCTGCGGTGCATAATGGTGGGTCTGGGAGGACTAGTCCTCCCAGTGGGGGGCCGGGGGCAGCGCCCCTGGCATCTTACTCCTTGATTCAAAACCTGTAGATACTTTCCTCCTCACCGGTATCAATGAACACCAGTTTTCTTGGGTTATCAGCAGCATCGCGGGTCTGAAGCAGGACTTCGGTAATCGACGCGCACTGAGTGTGCCCTACAATCTGACTATACCCACAGACACAGTCCTTCATCAGCGAACGGGGGCGAATCCATAGCGGACTTTGAGTTATGTTGTCCCCGTAGATATCGTTGCCATCAAAGCTCAATATCTCGCGGTTCACTGTAAAGCCATCGTTGATTTCCTCAATCCTGCCAAGCCCCAGTTTGTCCATAAACCGCCGGGAAACACCGGCGTGGGAAAGGATAAAGCGGTCCTCAGTAACATGGACGATCTGCAGAAGGGTGATGTTGGTTTCCAGAATGTGCCGGATGCGCCGGGCGTTTAATTTCTGATACCCTGAATACCGCTGGAATCCGATGTTTCCCAAGTAGTGATAGTCGTGATTTCCCAGACAGAGTTTTATCCGGCTATCCATCTTTGCCGCATCGCATATTTCTATAAAATTATGATACTGGACATCAAAGGGCAGGTTATAACTATCGAAATAGTCACCCAGCATATAATACGCGCTGAAATCCTCATCGAGGTAGTGTTTCCAGAAATTTCTACCGTGAATATCACCTATCGCTAAACGCATACACTTTCCTTTTTCTCTTGAACATTATCCCACCGGAACCTGAAACTGCCGGATAAGCAGGGCCGCCGCCTGTTTCAGTTCCTGCACCGAAGGGCGTTTGAGTACTGTCAGGCGGAATATAGCCGATTCAATGATCCCGTACAAAAGATCATCGGCGTTTCTGACATTAACCGGCCTCAGTTCTGCCGCCCGGATCCCTTCAATAATCATAGTTGCCAGAATATGCCGCAGCCGCATGGTCCTACGGCGAACCCGCGCTTCCAGATCAGTGTCATTCTTGGAAAAGTAGAGCAAGTAGTTCAGGATCACCGAAAGCAGACGGCGGTTTGCTTCCAGCCCTTCTATGATCACCAACAGCACCTTAATGAGCTTATCCACCGTGTTGAGCTGCTCATCGTGCCTCACCAGGACAATATCCGCTTCAATGGAACCAAGGAGCTGCTTGATACTGTAGTTGAAAATTTCCCGTTTGTTCTTAAAGTAAAGATACAACGTTGTTCGCGTGATACCACAGCGGTCGGCGATTTTCTGAAAAGTCGTGTCTCCAAACCCCGTATCCATAAAAACATCCAATGCGTGCTCCAAAATTTCCCGGCGCCGCTTTTCATGTTCTACAACAATGGACATACCCACGCCCCCTGGTTCAAGCGTTACTGACACTCATGCAAGACACTCATATTGATAGCAATATGAACGGATCGCGCCGTTGGTAATTTCCCGGCAAGAATCCGCTTTCCTGCCGAACAAGGATTCAAATCCAGGATGATCCGTGATAAGGGTCAGCTTCCACCCAGGGAAGCACCGGGGCAGCTCCTCCATAGTTCGGTAATTCGCCTCTGCACCCTCAAGGCCGCCCAGTCGCTTCCCATAAGGCGGATTCGTTACGATGAAGCCCGCCTCAGTACCAGGGGCATGAGCCGCTTTCATGGGGAGTACCCGAAATTCGGGGATCCAGGGCAACCGCGCAGGCTGCCGTACCCCCCGTTCAGGTTCCTTACCCCGGGCCAGATCATAGGCCCGTTCCATATTAGACGCAGCCAAGGACACCGCCCGCAGGTCCGCGTCACTGCCGTAGATACGGATGGTCCTGGAAAAATCAACCTTTTCCAAGAATGCTTCCCGGAGGGCCTGCTCGGTGCGCTCATCGCCCAGAAGCAAGTGCGAAAGGGCAAAACGCCGGCCCAGCCCTGGAGCCATGTCCCAGGCGTACATAGCAGCCTCAATGACGATGGTACCGGACCCGCAAAAGGGATCCCACAAAGGGAATTTCCGCCGCCACTGGGCCAGGAGCAGGATAACCGCCGCAGTAGTCTCCCTCAGCGGGGCAATACCCCCTTCACTACGGTACCCCCGTTTGAACAACGGTTCCCCGGAAAGGTCCAGGAGCACTGAAACCCGATCCTTGTCACTATATACCCGCAGTTCCGCCTCCGGTCCATGTTCGGGAAGGCGGTTCACGTGATAGGCCGTACAAAGCCGAGCCGCCGCAGCCTTATGCACCAGCCCCTGGACACTGGTGACCCCTTGCACCCGGGAACTGCGGATCCTCACCTTAGCAACCCGCAGCCCCATACCTGGAGGGATAAAGGCTTCCCACGGGACCGCCCGTACCCCCTCGAAGATGGCGTCAAAATCTTCAGCAGGAAAAACCGTAGTTTCCAAAAGTACCCTATCCGCAGCACGCAGACCCATAAGAGCCGTATAAAGCCCCCTCAGGTCAGCCTTAAAACGGACCCGCCCGAATCCCGTATCAAGCACCGGGAGGGCGAGTTTCTTGAGTTCATTGGAGACAACCTTTTCCGCCCCCACCGTGCACAGGGCTATGGCAATCATGGTATTTTGCATAGCCCATAGTATCACAGGCTTTACTATCGAGACCAGTTCATCTCAAAGAAGACTTGCGGGATTCGGGGCTTTCGACAGAATCAGTGGGCCGTTCCCGCCGAACCTACGGTTCCAGCGGGAACGAGCCGTACCCCTTTCGGCTACGCCTGTTAAGTTGCCAGGGGCGCTGCCCCCGGCACCCCCGCTGGGAGGCCGCAGGCCTCCCAGACCCACCATTCTCTGCGCTAAGACCTAGGGGGCGTAGCCAAAAGCCGGGCCTGCAATACTCGTATCTGCCGGGCCACTTCCTCCGAAGCCGGTCCTCCAGGAAGATTCCGGGCTTCTACACAGGCCGCCGGACTGAGCGCCTCGTACACGTCAGCCTCAAAAAGCGGCGACCGCCTCTTGAGTTCCCCCAAAGCCCGCTCCCTGATGCTCCCCTGCCCCACAGCCAGGCAGTCCCGAACCACCAGCGCCGCCACTTCATGGGCCTTGCGAAAAGGAAGACCCTTGCGAACCAGGTACTCCGCCGCGTCCGTGGCTTCCAGAAAACCGCCAGTACATGCCTGCGCCATGCGCTCCGTGTTGAAAGCCGCACTTGCCATCATCCCCCGAAATATATGCAGGCAGGAACGGACCGTGTCCAGGCTATCGAAAAGCGCCTCTTTGTCTTCCTGGAGGTCCTTGTCGTAGGCGTAGGGCAGGCCCTTGAGCAGGGTGAGGAGGGTAACCAGGTTCCCCGTGGTCCGCCCTGACTTGCCCCGGATGAGTTCAGCGAAATCAGGGTTCTTCTTCTGGGGCATGATAGAAGAACCAGTGCTCCAGGATTCAGCCAAGGTGATGAACTTGAATTCTTCACTTGCCCACAAGACCACATCCTCACAGAACCGGGAAAGATGGGTCATGGTAATGGCACAGGCAGCGGCCAGTTCCAGGGCAAAGTCCCGGTCCGCCACAGAATCCATGGAATTGAGGGTCGGCTCCCGGAAGCCCAGGCCCCTCGCAGTGGCCGCCCGGTCCAGGGGCAGCCCGGTACCCGCCAAGGCGCCTGCGCCCAGGGGACATTCGTCCAAGCGCTCCAGGGCATTGGCAAAGCGGGAACGGTCCCGCTCAAGGCCCACGCACCAGGCCACCAGGTGATGCCCCAAGCTTACCGGCTGTGCCCGCTGGAGGTGGGTATACCCAGGCATGATCGAAGCCCGGTGTTTTTCAGCCTGATCCAGCAAGGCCCCGATGGTTTCGGTGAGTTCCCCGGCGAGGGCCGGCACCGTGCGCTTGAGGTAGAGCCGGAACCCGGTTACCACCTGATCATTCCGGCTGCGTCCTGCGTGCACCATACGGCCTGCATCACCCAGGCGTTCCGTGAGGATTCCTTCTATAAAGGAATGAATATCCTCAGCTGCCGGATCAGGGGCAAGCGCCCCCGAGGCCAGGTCCTCAGCAATACGCCCCAGTTCCGTATCCAGTTGAGCCGCAGTTTCCGCCGGGATGATCCCCTGGGTCCCCAGCATGGCTACATGGACCCGGCTTAAACGGATATCATCCTGGGCAAGGCGCTGATCCACGGTGATGGATGCCTGGAACGCGAAAGCTTCGGCTTCGGGCTTTTCCTCAAGCCTGCCTGACCAGAGGACCGTGGCCGGTGTGCTTCCGGCCATTAGCCTGCGATCCCCGCGGATTTGGCATCAGTTTTAAGGCGTTTCCCCTCCCCCGTCCCAGGCCCCTGTTCCATGAAGGATCGGACCAGGATGGGAAGCCCGTAGAGTCTGATGAAGCCCTTGGCATCAGCGTGGTTGTAGAGTTCGCCAGTGGCAAAGCTGGCTATATTGGCATTGTAAAGGGAATAGGGGGAGCTTACGCCTGCAGCGGCAATGGAACCCTTGTACAGTTTAAGCCGCACCGTACCAGTAACCGGCTGCTGGGTAACATCCACAAAAGCGGCCAGGGCTTCTCTGAGCGGGGTAAACCAAAGCCCACCGTAGATCAGCTCTCCCATCTTTTGGCCAGCCTGCTGCTTAAATGCGTAGGTCTGGCGATCAAGGCAGATGTGTTCCAGTTCCTGATGGGCGTAGTACAGGATGCTACCTCCAGGCGTTTCGTAGACTCCCCGGCTCTTCATACCCACCACGCGGTTCTCCACCAGGTCCACAATGCCCACTCCATGAGCGCCTCCTATCTTGTTGAGGGTCCTGATGAGTTCCACCCCATTGAGTTTTGTGCCGTTTATTGCCACAGGGATACCCTGCTCAAAGGCCACCTCCACATATTCAGGCTTATCCGGTGCCTTTTCCGGGGGAACCGTCATCTTGAGCATGGTCTCCAGGGAAGGTTCATTGGCAGGGTCCTCTAGTTCCAGGCCCTCATGGGAAATATGCCAGAGGTTATCATCTCGGCTGTAAGAATCACTCTTTTTCATGGGTACCGGGATATGCCGCTTCTCGAGGTACTCGATTTCCTCTTCCCGGCTTTTGAGGTCCCAGGTCCGCCAGGGGGCAATGATTTCCAGGTCCGGGGCAAAGGCCATGATCCCCAGATCAAAGCGGACCTGGTCATTGCCCTTACCCGTGGCTCCGTGGGCAATAGCCGAGGCCCCTTCCTTCCGGGCATACTCCACGAGCACCTTGGCGATGAGGGGCCGGGCAGTAGCAGTTCCCAGGAGGTACTTATCCTCATAGCAGGCATCAGCCTTGAGCGCGGTCCAGACGTACTCTTCAACGTACTGCTGCTTCACATCCGCCACATAACAAGACAAGGCCCCAGTATCCAAGGCCCGCTGCTTAATGGTGTTCCAGTCCGCTTCCTGGCCCACATCCACACAAACCGCCACAATATCGCAGTCATAGTTCTCTTTTAACCACGGGATGATCACCGTGGTATCCAGTCCCCCCGAATAGGCGAGGATGATTTTCTTTTTCATGGTACTCCAATAGAGCCATACTGGCTCATGGGGGCATTATATCACCAGGGAGGTATATGATTCCAGAGCTAATTTAGCTATCTTCATAGAAGGTTGACCGTAACCCCGGTGTAGTCATATATTAAATAAACAATGTCAACAAGTTAAGCCCAGATTCAACAATTAGACTTATGGTTATGATGGAAGCGAGCCTTACGCGGTATCTTCCTCGGTAGCGAGCGGTTGGGTCGAATGGGGATAACGC
>JAITQK010000181.1 GCA_031288975.1 Treponema sp.
CGTGTGGATTAAGGGAGAGAACGCGGTGGGAATCGGCGGCTTTAGCCCCATTGCGAGCGGCACACCCCTTGAAACACCGGGAACGCCAACCATAGGCACGGCTATAGGTAAACTTACGGTAAGCTGGGCGGCGACGGCAGGCGCGAGTGCCTATGAAGTATGGATGGGGACAACGAATGATTCGGCGCAGGCGGTACAAAGGGAAAGTAATGTTACCGGTTTATCCGTAACGATAAGCGAACTCAGCAGCGATACGACCTACTATGTGTGGATTAAGGCGAAAAACAGCGGGGGAACCAGTGGCTTTAGCCCCGTTGCGAGTGTCGCGCCCATTACCCCGCCGGAGGCGCCAACAGTAACGATGGGTGATGGGGCGCTTGCGGTAAGCTGGACAGCGGTGGATGGCGCTACTGCCTACGAGGTCTGGACAGGAACCACAAACGACAGCGCCTCAGCCGCCAAGTACGGCGCTGACACACGCGGATTATCCGTGACGATAACTGGCCTTAACAACAGCACAACTTACTATGTGTGGATTAAGGCGAAAAACAACGGCGGAGGAACCAGCGGCTTTAGTCCGGCGGCAAGCGCCCTGGGCTTACCCAACCCACTGGTAAGGCCAGGTAACAGCCAACTTACGGTAAGCTGGACAGCGGTGGATGGCGCTGCTGTCTATGAGGTCTGGACAGGAACCGCAAACGATATCGCCTCAGCCGCCAAGTACGGCGCTGACACACGCGAATTATCCGTAACGATAAGCGGCCTGGACAACGGCATAGTTTACTATGTGTGGATTAAGGCGAAAAATAGCGGAGGAAGCAGCGGCTTTAGCCCGGCGGCAAGCGGTATGCCCAGTGTCCTCGTATATTTTTATGCTTCCCTGGCGGATTATGAGGGTGGCGGAGAGGAATATGAAATCGCTGTCCCATACAACGATGTGATAGATCCGCTTCCCGCGCCGCCTCCCGCGCCGACCGAAGATCTTATTTTTGGCAAATGGGTTTATAAAGAAACGAATGAAACAACAAGTGAATTCACGGTATCTACATCTGTAACGGCTGATATGTATGTATACGCCGTGTGGGTTCGAAAAAACCAGCCCCTAATGGGTACGGAACTTGAAGACCGGAAATGGGCAGTAGACAGTGTAAGTAGTTCAAGTACGACGAAATACCATTACTTTTGGGCAGAATCAGGAAGTTCGTATACGGTTCGGTGGAATGACGGATGGCAGGGTGATGGTACAAGGGCTGGCCTTGTTAATGTATCCGCATATTGGTATGATACTAATACAAGTATTTTTGCCGCAGCCAACTATGGCTATACTAACGGTAAGATTTTTACTGCGACAAAAAACGGTTTCGTCATGCTGAAAGTTAGCGCATATAGTAATAATAGTAGCTACTACGGCAGCTACGCAATTGCCTGCGCTGATATGGATAATCCGGTTCCTATAATAGGCGCAGAGCTTGCCGCCGCGCAATGGGCAACCAACAGTGTAAGCAGTTCAAGTGGGACGAAATACCATTACTTTTGGGCAGAATCAGGAAGTTCGTATACGGTTCGGTGGAATGACGGATGGCAGGGTGATGGTACAAAGACTGGCCTTGTTAATGTATCCGCATACTGGTATGATACTAATACAAGTATTTTTGCCGCAGCCAACTATGGCTATACTAACGGTAAGATTTTCACTGCGACAAGAAGCGGTTTCGTCATGCTGAAAGTTAGCGCATATAGTAATAATAGTAGCTACTATGGCAGCTACGCAATATCATACCAGTAAACCAACCCAATAATAAGCCGTTCCTTCTTGCGGGAACGGCTTATTATTGAGGATGCCCGCAGCGGGAACGCGGGCAGCACTGCCGAGGGTGCGCCGGAGGCGCGTAACGGCAAAGGCGCAGGGAGAGACTTCGGCACGATGGCGAATGAAGAAAGGAAGGTGAATTATGAAAAAGGCTTTTTTGGTTTTCGCGGTTGTTTTTTCCTTTTTCCTGGCGAGCTGCCCGGATCCGAATGAGGGCAATGAGGACACCAGCAAGATAAGTTTCACCATCAGGAATCAATCGTCCTACGACCTTTCGGTGGTAACGTGGGCGGACGTCTCATTCGCCTCCAATAATGCCGGCGATCACTTAAAGGCAGCTTCCTCAACAAAGGAGGTCGGAGAAGATGATACCGGATATATCTACTTTACCCGGAAGGATATCGGCATTGAGCTGCGGACAGATCAGGCTTATGCCCAGGGTGACTCACCTGTAACGATTACCAATAATACGGTGGTTGTTGAGGTGGGAAATGACAGTAACAGGGGCATTTTGAAGGAAATCACCTTGCTGCCGAGACTTGAGGTGGAACAAAACGCCTTGCAGGTGATGAAGAACGATGTGGTCAATATCGGTGAATCCACCATCAATACGCCACCACAACAGATCCCGTTTTCCATCAAAAATACGGGAAAGGGAACATTGACCTTAACCGGCAATACACCGGTCAAGAGTTCTGATCCCGCCTTCACGGTGGTACAGCCGGCAAGTTCGCAGATTGCTCCGAGCGCTTCCCTCGATTTTACCCTTAATTTTACCCCAACAGCAGAAAAGACTTACACCACTACCGTTACTATTACATCAAATGACAAAGCAGGGAATTTTACCTTTACGGTTTCCGGAAGCGGTGTCGCATCTAAACCTGTTCTTAAAATATTCCATGGTGAGAATGAGATTCTCCAAAGTGGTACGGTAACTATGGAGGAAGCGCTGGTTACCCAATCTATTACGATAGAAATCATCTTAAAAAATACCGGGGATGAAGTTTTAACGATTGATACTGCTAAAATTGCCATTGGCGGCGTGGACGCGGCGGCCTTTACAAAGCTGACAAACCCTGGCGAGAACATTTCCCCCGGAGGCGAATCCCGTTTCACCATACAAAGCACTCCCACAAAGCAGGGGGAAAACAACGCCATTCTCACTATTCCAAACAACGATAGCTCCCGGAATCCCGCTGTAGTTTATCTTAAAGCTACCGGCCGTCTGGGATCGGCTGTTCTGGAATTAAGCCAGGGTGAAACGGTTATTCCCAACAACGGTCTTACTCCTGTTGATTTTGGCCAGATTGAAGTGGGGAGCAATAAAACGCTGATGTTTACGATTAAAAATACCGGCAATCTTCCACTCCAATTAACCGGTACGCCGAAAGTAGAGTCTTCTCACGCAGTCTTTACTATTGCTACACAGTCTGTACCAGGTTCTGTTGCCCCTGGGGAATCGACGTCTTTTATCATCCGATATGCGCCAACGGCTGAAACAGAAGATACTGCCGATATCACCATTCTTAATAACAGCGCAAGTTTACAGTTTTCGTTTAAGGTGAAAGGGAATGGGTATGCCAGAACGCCCCAGATAACCCTGAAGCAGGGGAATGCAAATATCCTGAATCATGGAGAATATGATTTTGGTCTTGTTTCCTCAGATGTACCAAAGGAGGTGGTCTTCACAATAGGTAATTCCGGGGATGCGGCACTGACATTCGTTACGGTTAATGATAACCGTATTAATTTAACGGATAATGCCGCCGGGCTTTTTACCGTTACTCAACAGCCTGCCCCAACTACGAATGTTATACCGGGTAATACCGCAAGCTTTACCATTCGTTTTAGCCCTGTGAGCGATGGTAATTTTAACGCAACGGTGAATATCAAAACAAACAGCAAAACCGATGATGAATTCGTGTTCACGGTTTCTGGAAGAGGTATGATACCAAAACCCATTATCGGTATATTTTACAGCAACACGGAAATTCTCCAGAACAGCACAATTGACAGTGGAGAGACTTTCACCGAGGTGCCAATAGGACAGGAAATAATAATAAAGAATACTGGCACGGCATTACTCACCCTGGGCACAATTACCATCACCG
Source organism: Treponema sp. (assembly GCA_031288975.1). GTDB lineage: Bacteria > Spirochaetota > Spirochaetia > Treponematales > Breznakiellaceae > JAITNP01. Next base: position 3,922 of record JAITQK010000181.1, read on the forward strand.
GGGCGGATGCTACCGCGTTCTCTCTGGCAACGTCGCCAAGCCCTAATATTTCGGCAGGAACGGACTAAAAGCTTTCCATACGATGTATTCCCGCAAAACTCGGGGAAAGTTCTGCTACTATAACAACTACTAACGACCCTGCAAGAAACCAAGTGGTTTTTCATATAAAAGTTACTGGTACTCTCATGGCTCCGCCATCCGGGTTGACGGTTTCATCGAGTAATTCTTCTAGTATAACTCTTTCCTGGAATGCGGTTACCGGGGCAGTGGAGTATTTTGTCTACCGTGCGACAAGTAATAATGGCATTTATACCAAAATCACCACAAGCACTATTACTACCACTTTCTACACCGATACAGAATTATCTGGAGGAACCATCTATTATTACAAGGTTTCAGCAACCAATAGCGCAGGGGAGGGTGCGCAGTCTGGCTATGTTTCCGCCTTGACCGCTCCGGCTGTAATACCTCCTCCCGCGACACCGTCTGGAATAAGCGTAGCGGGTCACCGATTTACTAATGGTAAGATTAATGGTCCTGGTCCTGTGGTCATCGCACCCACGACGACCTACTCGATCGCGGTTTCATGGTCGGCGGTTTCCGGGGCAAGCACTTACAACGTGTATTACGCGACCAGTGTTTCGGGAACATATACGTTAAAAGCCTCCGGGATTACGGGTACTTCCAAGACGATAATAGTCTCCTCAAGTTCCACAAGCCAATACATCAAAGTGTCTGCGGTAAACAGCAATGGGGAAAGCGCTCAATCAGCGCCCTACCAGGTAACAACGTGGACATCAACCAGTCCTGTAGTACGGTAATAGACCCGTTCTAGGCGTTTGCCACTAAGTAAACACAGAAGAAGAAAATGCAAGGCATTTTATCATGATGCCTTCCATCTGCTTCGCCAGTGCTTGCCGCACCTCACTGGTTTTCGCCTTTTCTACCTCATGCCGCAATTTTAATACATAAAACGGCAATAGATTATCTTAGGTTCGGGAAACACCAGCACATTCCCCTCCCGTCCGCTTGCACCGTGCTCAATACACCGTTGCAGTGCCGCACCAAGACTATACTCAAAGATACTTACTACCAACCACGGATCGTCTTTGGTTTGTGCTTCAATGAGATAATCGTGTTCCCCATCTGGCGCGATGATCCGAATAAGGATGTCCGCGATGCGTTTCTGCTTTTTACGGTTGAGGGTTTCGGTGTTTGGGGATTGTACGATACTGTTAGTCGAGTAGTTTGTACCAAACAGAGCATTAACCAAATCAAACCTGAAGTGCGAAAAGGGTGAGGCATAGCATTGTCAAATCCGAAGACGAAAAATAAGCTACTCCTTCTGCTCGTCCTGAAAAATCGCGTTAAAATCGACCGCGCAACCTGGAAACGAGGCAAGCGGGATCGTGTCTTGCGCCTCAAGTATCTTAATCCGGTACTCCACGCCGTCTTCCGGCAGGGTAAAGATATGGATCGTGCGTCCAAGCGGATCAACAGCCCAGTATTCAGTGACACCAGCGCGGTAATACAACTGGGCTTTTAACACTAAATCATGGGACTCATGGCCTGGTGAAAGAATCTCGACGATGAACTTGGGAGCGCCGTGGTAATAATCCTGCTCCGACGCCCTTAACCGCTTGATCTGCTCCTGATCGCAGGTGATGAAAAGGTCGGGTTCCACATAGTTCTTCTTATCGCCCTCTTCCCAGAACAGATACACATCAAAAGGCGCTTGCATAACTTCACAGCCATGGGAAGCTAATTGTTGCTTGAGTTGAAAGAACATCTCGGAAAAAACCCGCTGATGCCAGAACTTGGGTGACGCCATCATATAAATCACCCCGTCAATGATCTCGTAACAGGGCTTCACCCCTCTCGAGTTCGGCAGGTACTCGTCGAACAACCGCTCATCCAGCGGCGATGTGCCGACTACTGGATGAACGCCAAGAGAACCGGCACCTACCGGCTCAATGTCCTGTACTGGTAACGCTGATGTAGCCATTACTTTCCTCCTGTATGGTATTCTAACAAAAAGAAGCTGGAACGTAAAGCCTATGTCCTTTTCTTATTCTGTGTAACATGAGTAATTAAAAAAAAAAGACTACCATAATCCCATTGAATCATCCGGCGAGTCTTGATATGATGAAGTACCATGCAATCATTAGGAATAAATATCGGGTCCACCAGTTTGAAGATGGTTTTGGCCGAAGATAACCGTCCGCTTTGGAGCGCCGCTGTGCCCCATGAAGGGGATTTCGGTGCTGCGGTACGGAAGCTCCTTGCTGCAGGACGTATTTCCCAAGGTACTCCTACCCTGGTGACCGGCAATGAGGGCCGGTTCATGTTCGATGCCGCAGGGACCCTGGAGCCACTCTGTGTGGAGGCTGCACTCAAAGCTCTTGACCTCAAGGCTGATGCGGTGGTCAGTATGGGCGGGGAGGACCTGGTGGTCTATTCTCTGAACGGTGAAGGCCGGATTATCAATAATTTTTCCGGGAATAAGTGCGCCAGCGGAACGGGCGAGTTTCTCAAGCAGCAGCTTGCCCGGATGGACATGAAACTTGAGGATATTGACAAGATCCCCGATGACGCCAAGGTCTACCCCCTTTCCACCCGGTGTTCGGTGTTCATGAAAAGCGACTGTACCCACCGGCTCAACAAACGGGAGGCCACGAAGAACGATATCGTCCTTTCTTTGTCAGATGTGATGGCTGTCAAGGTCATTGACTTCCTGAAGCGCGCCAAAGTTACCAAAGGCCGGGTGGTGCTGACTGGGGGGATCACCCTGAACCGCCATATCATCCGGTTTATCCGGGAAAAGGCCCCGGAGATTGAGTTCATCATCCCTGAAACCGCCCCGGTCTTCGAGGCTCTGGGCGCGGCGGTGCTGGCCCCTGCATCTGGAAGCCCCTTACCGCCGGTGGACCAGCTCCTCAAAACCAACGAAATCCGTTTTGGAAACCTTGGGGCCTTGAAAGACTGGCAGCGCAAGGTGAAAATTTTTGATAAGCCCGATGGCAGGGTGCAGGCAAACCGGAAGTACATCCTTGGGGTGGATGGAGGGTCTACCACTACCAAGGCGTGTCTCGTGGATGCTGAGACCGACGAAATCGTGGCGAGTCACTACGGACGCACCCACGGGGACCCGGTGAAGGCCCTGCGGGAATGTCTTACGATCATCCAGGACAAGATCATCGCCGATACCGGGGACAAGGAAGTGGATATCCGCCTCGTGTCCACCACCGGCTCTTCCCGGGAAATCCTTGGGGTGTTCCTTGAAACCCCTGGGGTCTATAACGAAATCATCGCCCACTCGGTGGGGACCACTTATTTTGACCAGACTGTGGAAACCATCTTCGAGATCGGGGGCCAAGACGCCAAGTACGTGTTCCTCAAGAACGGGGTTCCCATTGACTACGCCATGAACGAAGCCTGTTCTGCTGGCACCGGATCATTCCTGGAGGAATCCGCCTCCGGGGACCTTTCCATTCACAGCGCCAAGGACATCGGGCCTATTGCCCTCAACGCCGACGCCCCCCTCAAGTTCGGGGAGCACTGCTCGGCATTCATCAACTCGGACATCCGCAAGGCGGTTCAGCAGGGGGCCACCAGGGAAAACATCACCGCAGGGATCGCCTGCTCCATCGTGGCCAACTACCTCAACCGGGTGGTGGGAAACCGTACCATCGGGGGAAAGGTCTTTCTCCAAGGCGGGGTTGCCTAGAACGTGGCGGTCCCCCTGGCCTTTGCCATGATGCTGGACAAGGAGATCCTCGTGCCCCCCTCACCAGAACTCATGGGTTGTTTCGGGGTCGCGCTGCTGGCCAAGCGCAAACAGGCAGACGGTCTTTTGGAAGAACAGGCCGTGGATATCGACGCCTTGTTGAACCGGGAAATCGGCTATGAGCGGGTCTTTACCTGTCAAGCCTGCGACAACCGCTGCCCCATCCAGGTCCTCAATGTCAATGACCACAAGTACATGTTCGGCGGCCGGTGCAACAAGTACACCAACATGCGCAAACAAGTGAAGGACGTCCCGATCTTCGACTATGTAGCAAAACGGCAGCAGCTCCTCTTCGAAGAATATGCTGCCCCCGCTGCCCTCGATTCCCCACTTCCTTCCAGGCGCGATTATGTGATCGGCATCCCCCGCGCCTTTTCCGTGCACACCCTCTACCCGCTCTATTCGTGGTTCTTCCACGAACTGGGGATCAAGACTTTCCTGTCCACCGAGGTGGCCCATGCTGGGGTGGCGCGGGCGGAATCAACCTACTGTTTCCCTGCGGAGATCGCCCACGGCGCGGTGCAGGACTGCCTGGACAAAGGCGCGGACTATGTGTTCCTCCCCCATTTCCGGGACATGCCGAGCTATGAGGAAACTGTTCACGCCAACTTCTGCCCGATTACCCAGAGTCTGCCCTATTATATAGAAAAGGCCTTTCCTGATGTGGATAAGAAGCGGTTCCTGTCCACGGTGGTGAGCTTCAAGTTTGGGGAAGCTAAGGCCCTGGAACTCTTTACGGTGATGACCGAACGGCTCGGTATTGGGGTGGAAGAGACCAAGGCGGCTTTTGAGAAGGCCCTGGCAAAGCAGCAGGCATACTTTGCCGCGATTAAAAAGCTCGGTGAAGAAGCCCTGGCGGATGCCCGCACGGCGGACCGTCCGGTGATCGCGGTCCTGGGCCGGCCCTACAACGCCTTTACCCCGGAGGCCAATATGGGGATACCCCGGAAGTTTACCACCCGGGGCTATTCCATCGTACCCTTCGATATTCTTCCCTTTGATGATGAAAAGATCTTCCCCAACATGTACTGGTATTACGGCCAGCAGGACGTGAAGGTCTCGAACCTCCTCAAGAAAGAGGATAACATCTACGTTACTTATATCACCAACTTCTCCTGTGCCCCGGATTCTTTCATCCTCCATTACCTTAAATGGGCCATGGGCCAGAAGCCCTTCCTGGTGCTGGAACTGGATTCCCACTCGGCAGATGCCGGGGTGGATACCCGTGTGGAGGCATTCCTGGACATCATCGACGGGTACCGGGCCAAGAAAGACTCCATCGAGGCGGAACGGTACAGCAACGGCTGGCGCTTTGCCTACGGCGACGGGGAGGACCTCCGCATCGAGAACGACAAGACCGGGGAGAAGGTGCTGGTCCGGGGCAACAAGCGGGTCAAGGTGCTCCTCTCCAGCATGGGGGCGATCTCCACCGAATACATCGGCGCTGCAGTACGGCAGTTGGGGATCAACGCCGAGGCCCTGCCTGTGGCCACGAGCAAGACCATCCAAATCGCCCGTGCCCACGCTTCGGGAAAGGAATGTGTCCCCAGTCACCTGGTCCTGGGAGGCGCCCTCGAGTTCATCTTCAGTGAAAAGTACCGCAAGGACGAACTCTACCTCCTCTTCGTGCCCATCACCACCGGCCCCTGCCGGACAGGCCAGTACTTCGTGTACTACGAAAATCTCTTCAAGGACCTGCGGCTGGAAAACGTGGTGATCTTCATCCTTTCGGCGGATAATTCCTATACCGAACTCGGCCCCAACTTCGCCAAGGAAATGTGGCGGGGATTTGTGCTTTCCGACTACCTCAAGGACATCCAGACCGCATTAAAAGCCACGGCAGTGGACCCGGCCAAGGCCCTGGTGGAATACGAGAAATCCTGGCGCCGGGTCATGGATGCGGTGGAGCATGAGCCTAAACGGATCTGGAAGGAATTAGAGCAGGTCGCAAAGGACGTGAAAAAAATACCCCTGAAACGCCGGGTGGTGGACTGCCCCCGGGTGCTCATCGTGGGGGAAATCTACGTGCGCCGGGACGACTTTGCCGTGGGGGAACTTACGGACCTGATGAGCGAACGGGGCATTGTGGTCAAGGTTTCGGGGATTGCCGAGTGGATACACTACCTGGACTTTGTCCGGGAATACGCGTACAAGAAACTCATCAGCCTGGAGAAGCCTGCGAAGCGGCTCTTTTCCAAGGCCTATCGGGACCTCAAGAAACTTGAAATCGAGGAATGGTGGAAACATTCTATTGAAAAGCAGGTCCTGGCCATCTTGGGGCCCACCGGGCTTATCCCGGAAACGCCCCACGACATGCACCTCATCATGGAATACACCCAGAAGCATTTCGTCAACCTGGAACTCAACTCCGAGATTGCGGTGTCCACCGGGGTGGCGGCCACGGCCATGGAACACGGCTATTCGGGGATCGTGAACATCAGCCCCTTCGCCTGTCTCATCGGGCGGGTCATCGAGGGGCTTTTCACCCCCTGGGCACGGGAACGGAACTACCCCACGCTCTCGGTGGAGGTGGACGGCAACCTGCTCCCCCCGAACATCGTGAACAAGCTCAACATCTTCATGGTGAACGTGCTCCGGTTCAAGGGCAACAACGACCTCTCCGGCCTCATCGATGCAAAGCCCAACGGGGATACAGAACACCCGACGCGGCGCTTTACCCCGCCGGCAAAGAGCAGTGTTACCGAGCACGAGGACGCCGAAGACACCGGTGAAAGCCGGCCTGTAGAGGTAGTCTTGAGCACCGAGCATTAGCCAATGCTTAGGCTGTTGACGGTTGTTCCAGTACTGGCGATGGTCGCCATCCTCCTGGGCTGCCTGACGTTTTTTTCCGGTTGTTATACCCTGAAACAGGGTGTTACCATGCTGGGGTACCTGAACCGGGCAGTCCCCCTTGAGTCCCTGCTTACCGCTTCACCAGATGAACCGGTGGACCCTGCCAAGGAGGAGGCTGCCGGTTCATCGGATGAGCACACCGCGCTGGATAAGCGCCGCTTTGTGGAACAGGTACTGGATATACGCCGGTTTGCAATAACAGAGTTGGGTCTCAGGGAGAGCACCAACTATACCCGTTATGTTGCGCTTGACCGGGACTATCTTGCTGCAGTGGTTTCCGCTGCTGCACAGGATTCCTTTTCCCGGTATGAGTGGTGGTTCCCCGTGGTTGGCAAGGTTCCCTACAAAGGATTTTTTGATCCCAAGGATGCCCGTAAGGAAGCGGAAAAGCTTAAAAAGAAAGACCTGGATGTGTGGATTCGTGGGGTTGACGCCTTTAGTACCCTGGGCTGGTTTTCCGATCCCCTCTATTCCTACATGCGCCGCTACCCTGTACACCAGCTTGCGGACCTCATCATCCACGAACAACTCCATGCCACGGTGTACCTCAAGGGGCAGTCCCAGTTTGATGAGGAGCTGGCGGAATTTGTTGGCCGTGAAGGGTCGCGGATCTATATGGAAAAAACCTTTGGCCTTGATTCCGAGGAATACCGGCACATGCTGGATTCGGAAGCGGACAGCGTCGCCTATCGTGTTTTTATTCAAGAGCTAATTGCCGAACTTGAAACCCTCTATGCAAAGGAATTGCACAAAGAAGAAAAACTACAGCAAAAAACAGCGATAATCCGTGTGGCCCAAACCCGCTTTGACGCTGATTATGAGCGTATGTTCCACAGCGACAACTATCGCGGCTTTTCCCGTTTAGCAGTGAACAACGCCTATCTCGAACTCTTCCGGCTCTATTACGCTGGCGGTGCTTATCTGGAGGATCTCTATGACCGTTCAGGCAGGAATTTGCCGGTGTTTATCGCTGCGGCTAAGACATTGAAATCCAGGAGGGGCGGTACTCCCCGGCAACAGCTTGAGGCTGCTTTGGGGCTTGAATGATGAGCGTTGAAATTAAGCCGGTACGAACCACCTACTTGACAAAAAAAGATGACTTAAAGTAGCATTTTGATTATGTATGATTACTTAGAACCCAACCAGGTCTACTGCGGCTGTTCCGAAAACCTGATGCGGCGCATAGAGCCGGG
>JAITQK010000039.1 GCA_031288975.1 Treponema sp.
CGCTGGGCCTGGTTCCGGGTAGTTTCCTTAGCCTCCTTCTCCGCCAGGGCCTGGAGGTAATCGCCGTAGCGTATCATCCCGCTTTCAAGCCGGGCCTCTGCGATGGAAAGACTCAGAGCAGCCGTTTCCAGCGAAGTCTTCGCCGCGTCCAAGGCTGCCGCTGCTTCCAGGACCCCGTAATAGGCGGCATCCGCCGCGTCAAGGATGGTGTAGTACTCTGCCAAGGCGTCTTGCCGCGTGATCTCTGTGGAAATGGCGTTGATAGCCTTCAAAACCGTGTTCTTCCCCCCATCCCACAGTTTCTGAGATACGCTGAAACTCGCCCCGGTGCTCAGACTATCCAGGAGTATCTGTGCTCCCCAGAGATTCATCGAAGCGGAAACCCCCAGGGATAGGGATGGGAGGTTCGTGTAGGTTTGGGATTTTTCATCCAGGAGACTGCTTTTTATCATCAGGTTGTATTTGGCAAGGCTCCGGGAATTGGCCAGGACGAGGGTGCGGACCTGCTCAAGGCTTATCCCTTGCCCAAAGGCGCCAATCAGCACAACGGCATTTAGTATCACCACGATACCGGTTCTTTTCACAGCTTGTTTCCTTGTAACACTAGTTCAGTCCTTTTATACTTATGATGAAAATCAGCATACATACTCAAGCTCCTTTAAAAAATATATTGAGCAAGAACCGTAATACTACCCGCCCTTCACTCGTAGCGCAGCGCATCAATCGGATAGAGCCGCGCCGCTTTCCGGGCAGGATAGTACCCGAAAACCACCCCGACCAGCGCTGCGAACAGGGCCGCCACTGCGACAATCAGAGGGTTAATTGCAGTGGGAATATGCATTATCCCCAGTATTTTACACACCAGCACTGCAAGTCCGATACCGATGATGCCCCCCAGCAGACTGAGCATGATGGACTCGGTCAAAAACTGAAACAGGATGTCCCGTTTCCGGGCGCCCACAGCCATGCGGATGCCGATCTCCCGGGTGCGTTCCGTAACCGATACCAGCATGATGTTCATGATCCCGATGCCGCCCACGAGGAGGGAAACTCCGGCAATGGCGGCCAGAAGGATGGTGAGACTCCGGGAGGTTTCTGATGCCATGTCGATGATGTCCGCCATGTTCATAATCTCAAAGTCCGGGTCTGCCGAATCCGGGAGCTTATGGGCCTCCCGGAGGATGAGGACTGCTTCCTTTTGGGCCGCATCCATGTAATTTTTACTCACCACACTCATGGCAATGGTGTTGAGGTTCCGGGTATTGAGGAGCCTGGTCAGGGCAGTATCCAGGGGCACCATGATGATATCATCCTGATCGTTCCCGTTTCCCCCGGCGCCTTTCTTTTCCAGCAGCCCGATGACGGTAAAATGATCGGTCCCAATGCGTATCCGCCGGTTTAGGGGGTTGGCGCTGCCGAAGAGCTGGGCCGCAGTGGTGGCTCCTAGGACTGCCACCCGGTTTCGCTGCCTGAGGTCCGCTTCATCAAAGAAGATACCCTCAGCAGTTTCCCAGTTCCGTATGATAGGATAATCCGGCTCCACCCCCATGACCGTAACAGACCCGCTTCCCGCTTCCCCGGAAACGGTGAAACTCCGTTGGGTTATCCCTGAAATGGCCTGGGCGAAACTCGCCTCAGCCTTGAGCTTAAGGGCATCTTCCTTGGTAAGCCGATTAGGCCGGGGAAAAGCGGCGCTCTGCTGCCCAGACCGCGTGAACATCCGGCGGGGCATGATCTGGATGAGGTTCGTCCCCATAGCGGTGATCCGCTCTTCAATGGTCCGCTGTGCCCCCTCACCAATGGCAACCATGACGATCACCGACCCCACCCCGATGATGATCCCCAGGGAAGTGAGGAGGCTCCGCATCCGGTTGCGGAAGATGCTTCTGAAGCACACATGGATAAGTTCCAGAAGATTCATATTTTTCCTTTTTTTCTCTCTTTTCTCTCTTTTCTCTCTAGGCTCCGAATTCCCTGCTCAGAACTCCTTCAGGCTTCATTCCCCCTCTCCGTTTCGCCAGATCCTCCGCCGCGTTCTGCCGTTCCGTTACCGGCATATCTGAAACCAGTTCCCCGTCCCGCAGGGTGATGACCCGTTTGGTATAGGCTGCCAGTTCCGGCTCGTGGGTAACCATGACAATGGTCTTCCCTTGGTTGTTGAGGTTCTGGAAAAGCCCCATGATCTCCAGGCTCATCTCGGTGTCCAGGTTCCCTGTAGGCTCGTCAGCGAGGATGAAGGCAGGATCGGTCACCATGGCACGGGCAATGGCGACCCGTTGTTGCTGGCCCCCGGATAACTGGGAGGGGAGGTGATTGAGCCGGTCACCGAGGCCCACTTCCTGTAACGCCGCTGCCGCCCGTTCCCTCGGATAGCGGCTCCCTTTGCCCCGGCGGCTGTAAAACAGGGGGAGTTCCACGTTTTCTAGGGCTGTGGTCCGGGCAAGGAGGTTGAAGGCCTGGAACACAAAGCCAATCTTCTGGTTCCTGATGAAGGCAAAGGTGTCCGAATCGGAGGAGGAGGTTTCAATCCCATCCAGGCGGTAGATCCCCTCATCAGGCTTATCAAGACAGCCGAGGATGTTCATCAGGGTGGACTTCCCCGATCCAGAAGGCCCCATAACCGAGACGAATTCCCCGGCTTCAGCGGAAAAGTCCAGGCCCCGCAAGGCCCTGACCATGATGCCTTCAAGCTTGTAATGCCGTTTGATCCCCTGGAGTTCAATCACCGCCATGTTACAGCCGCTCCCGGAGGATGATGCGCCTCCCCTCAAGCTCCGCATCGGTGCTGCCCCGGGCCGCACGAAGCTCAGTGGAGGATCCGTTGCTGATGCCGGTTTGTACCAGGATGATGTCCAGTTTCCCCTCATCGTTGATGAACCACAGGGGACGGGGAGGCAGGGCGGCGCCCTGTGGGGAAGAACGGGCATTCGATACGCCTGAGTTCTGGGTTCCCCGCTGAGGCGCACCGGCGCCGGGAAATCCACCGCGGCCTCCGGGCATCACCAGGCCCGCGATCCCATTTGTAGAGGTGGTCTGGGTACGGGTAGTTTGACTGGTCTGCTGCTTGGCACGGGCCGCAAGGGCGCTTTGCCGCTGTTCTTCGCTCATACCCCGGAGGCCCGCGTTGAACACCATATCCGCAACCGCTTCGGTGCTCAACTGCACCGGCTGGTACCGGAGGGCCGCGTTAGGTACCAGGAGGATGTTCTCCCGCTGCTCTTCGATGAATTCCACGGCACAGGTCATCCCCGGCAGGAGGGAACCATCCCGGTTATCCACGGTAATGATCACCGTATAGGAGACCACATTATCCGCGATAACGGGCATGAGCCGTTTACTTGCTACCACCCCTGAGAAAATTTTTCCCGGCAGCGCCTCCAGGGTGAAGCGTACCATTTGCCCTTCCCGGATAGAGGCTATGTCCAGTTCCCCCACCCCGGTTTCAATCTGCATCTCATCGAGATTTTCCGCCAAGGTGAAGATGCTGGCGGAATTGCTGCTTGAGCTATCCACCACAGTGTCCCCTTCGTTGATGTTCCGTTCCAGCACAATGCCGTTGATGGGGGAGGTGATGAAGGCGTATTGGTTGATCTCCGTTTCTATGACCCGCAGGCTGGCCTCTGCAGCGGAAAGCTCTGCTGCCTGAATGTCCAGAGTGGTCTTGCCGGTCTTGAGTTCATACTCGGAGATGAGGTTCTTCTCAGCCAGCCGCTCCTGATTGCGGTAATTGATGAGCTGCAGCTCATAGTTGGCCCTGGTCTTAACCACTGCGGCAAGCTGCTGTTCCCGCTGGAGTCTGAGCATATCGGTGTTGAGTTCCGCGAGGATATCCCCCTTATGGATGGTATCGTTATAATCCACATGGATCCTTTCAACCTTGCCGCTCATCCGGGGCAGCACATGCACCGTTGAAACGGGTTTGAGGGAACCGCTTGAGGACACGGTTTTTTCGATAGTTCCCCTGGTGATAGTGGTATATTCATACGTTGCCACGCCTTTTCCAGCTCCAGCAGCGCCGGTTCTCAGGCCGCAGCCAACGGTGAAAAGGAGGACACAGAGGGTAAGGGGAATCAGGGCGCCGCTGATGTTCAGGGTGTTCATCGTCATGTATGCATAATAGCAAAAACCATGCCAGGTATACAGGAGTTTGAGGAGCGCATTGTGCGTTATCCTGCACTCCCCGTACCGTACCCCAGGCCCAGATAGTAGGTTTCAAAGGATTCGCTACGGCAGGCTGTGGGCTTAAAACTCTTCCCGGTTTTGAACCCTTCCCGGATCCGCTTGAGAAGCCCTGCCGTATCCCCGCCCTGGAACACCTTAACCACGAAGTTCCCCCCAGGTACCAGGGCCGCCTCCGCGTATTCCAGGGCCGCCTCTGCCAGTGCGAAGGAACGGAGGGTATCCACAGAACTGTTGCCTGTGGTTGCCGGGGCAGCGTCGCTGAACACCAGGGTAAAGGGACCCTGGGAGAGGATAGCCGCCTTTGTTTCCTCGCTGGTGATATCCCCTTGGATAAAACTGACGTTTGGGCCTCCAAAAAGCCCCTGGTCATACTGCCGGGAAAGGGGGGCAAGGTCCGCAGCCACCAGAAAGCCGCCTGTCCGCCGCAGGGTATAGAGGCTCCAGCTTCCCGGAGCAGCGCCTAAATCCAGAACCTTCGTGCAGGCAGCTCTGGTCCCAGAAATCGGCTTGAACAAGCCGAAGCGTTCATCCATTTCCTTTAGTTTGTAAACCGAACGGGCGGGATAGCCCTCTTTTCGTGCTTTTAATGACCAGTAATCCGGCTTTTCATAATGTGCCAAGGTATACCTCGTGGAGAAGTATACCTAAAACCATGAAGAGATAAAAGTGGTCCTACCAGGACAAGCGCATTAAAATTATCTGCGTCATCCAGCAGGTTCAATTATTTCCCTCTTTTCTCCATCTCATTAAGAGAAATATCCATTTCTTTGTTGCGTGAATCCGATAATAATAAAAAACAACACAAGCAGAGGTTGTCATGTTGGAAACTATCCTTGTCCGACCCCTATATGCAGACCATTATCGATCTTGTTCTGATGGGTCAGTCTATCTGCACCGCGCCTGCTGATTTCAACAAGGTTTGGGAGGCGAATCTCGCTGAATGACTTATGTCGGGAGCGCAGGCCATTATGATGGAGTAACGTAATGAAAACATACAAAAAAATTATCCGTATGATCTGTACGGTTTTTGAAATCGTTGCTGCTGTCAGTTTGGGTGCTATGGTAGTGGTGGTGTCGATCCACATTATCATGCGCTACTTTTTCCACAACGCCCCCGGATGGGGCGAAGAAATGGCGCGGCAGTTTATGATTCTGTTCTGTTTTATCGCCATGGCCCTGGGGGTGCGGGACAAGCTCCACATAGCCCTCACCATTGTGGCGGACCGCGTGCTCAAAAATTTCCGTCTACCCTTGGAGATCCTCGGCAAGGTACTCATCTTCGTGTTGGGCATTATGATGAGTAGTTTTATGGGACCCTATTTTACCAAGCTGAAGTTTAACCGCCTTCCAGGAACGGGGATCCCCGTGGGCTACCAGTATGTTTTCCCCACTATGGTAGGAGTCCTCATGTCCCTTATCGCGGTGTATCAGATTTACGATCACTTCAAGTACGGTACCGATGAAGAACAGCGAAAGAAAGAGGAGCGTTTAAAGGAGACTTCTTCATGATGATGGTAGACCCACTAGCGATTACGCTCTTGCTGGGACTTTTTGTGATCCTCATCATCATCAAATTTCCCATTGCCTTTGCCCTTGCCTTCTCTGCCTTTGCCGCCGCCGCGTATAAGGGAATTTCTCTGGGTGCCATTACGCAAAAAATGGTGAGCGGGGTTGATTCTTTTTCCCTATTGGCGATTCCCTTTTTTATACTCGCAGGGGAAATCATGGGCGCAGGCGGCATAAGCGACCGGCTGGTAAAGCTGGCCGATGTGTTTATCGGACGGATGCGGGGCGGACTGGCTATGGTAAACGTCCTGGCAAGTATGTTTTTCGGAGGCATTTCCGGCTCCTGCGTGGCGGATGTTTCCTCCCTCGGCCCCATCGAAATCGATATGATGAAAAAACAGGGCTACGACACCGATTTTTCCGTCTGCGTTACCATCTCCAGCGCCGCTCAAGGTGTGCTTATCCCGCCCAGCCACAATATGATCATCTATGCCTCAGCCATAGGCGGCCTTTCCGTAGGCAAACTTTTTATGGCGGGATTAGTGCCGGGCGTTTTGCTGGGCTTTGCCCTGATGGTTCTCTGCTTTATCATCAGCGTAAAGCGGGGCTACCCCGCAGGTGGCAGATATACCTTTAAGGAATCCCTTAAAATTATTGCCGATAGCCTTTTAGGACTTTTTACCGTGGTCTTAATCATAGGCGGCGTGTTCACTGGCATTGTTACTGCCAATGAATCGTCAGTGCTGGCCTGCCTCTGGGCTTTTATCGTGGCCCTCTGCTTTTACCGGAAAATCACGTTGAAAGACTGCTGGCCGATTTTGAAGCGTACTCTCGGTACGCTGGCTATGGTTATGACCCTGATCGCCGCGTCTTCAGCCTTTGGCTATATGATGACAGTGCTTCGCATCCCCGCGCTGATAACCCAGGGACTGCTCAACCTCAGCCATAACCGAGTGGTGTTACTTCTGCTCATTAACTTTGCCCTGCTGGTGCTGGGGTGTATCATGGATATGGCGCCCCTCATCCTGATTGCCGCGCCCATACTGGTACCGGTGGTAACATCGCCGGTTGTTGGTATGGATCCAGTTCAGTTTGGCGTTGTGATGCTGCTGAATCTTTCCATCGGCCTTTTGACCCCGCCAGTGGGAACGGCCCTCTTTGTGGGAAGCTCCATCGGTGGTATCAAGATTGAGCAGGCTGCCAAAGCCATGGTTCCCTTTTATATAACGATGGTTATCGTGTTGATGCTGCTCACCTTTGTGCCGGCCTTTTCCATGACCATCCCCAACCTGATGTTTGGGAAGTGATGGAGAAAAAATTGTTCATAACCGGTTTTTACCGGTGAATGATATCTTTTAAAAATTCCTTGAGGAGGAAAAATGAAGAAAAGCATTGTTTTGGCAATTGCTCTGGTAATGGCGGCTCTGCCGGTTTTCGCCGGCGGCGGACAGCAGCCCGCAGGTGGCGCAAGCGCAGCACCAAAAACGCGGGTGTTCCGTTTAGCGGACAATCAGCCTGATGGATATCCCACGGTGTTGGGCGATTTGGCCATGGCCAAGTACGTGGAAGAGAAGACCGGCGGGGCCATCAAGATCGAGGTGTATAACAACTCGATGCTGGGGGATGAAAAGACCACCATTGAGCAGACCCAGACTGGGGACATCCACTTTATCCGCGTGGGATTAAATCCCCTCTCGTCGATTAATCCCCTGATGAACACCCTGGCCATGCCTTTCCTGTTCCGCGACCGGGCGCACATGTTCAAGGTCCTCGACGGTCCTATCGGTGAAGAATTGCTGGGTTCCCTTCAGAAGCAGAACCTGCTCGGCCTCTGCTGGTTCGACGCCGGTTTCCGCAATTTCTACAACGCCCGCAAAGAGATACACACCCCTGCGGATATGACCGGTCTTAAAATTCGTGTGCAGGAAAGCGCTCTGATGATGGATATGATCAAATTCCTCGGTGCCGCTCCCACTCCCATGGCTTACGGCGAAGTCTACCCTGGCATACAAAACGGCATCATCGATGGCGCGGAAAACAACTGGCCGTCCTACATCACCGCAGGTCATTATGAAGTGGCAAAATTCTTTACCGTGGATGGCCACATGTCTTCCCCAGAAATGATCCTCATCAACGTCGGCGTTTGGAACAGCCTCTCCGATGCGGAAAAGAAGATCATTAAGGACGGCGCTGCCGAAGGTGCGCGGGTAGAACGGGCCGCGTGGCTAGAAGCGGAACAGAAGTACGAGCAGCAGGCACGGGACGCTGGTTCTACCATCACCGAGCTGACCCCTGAGCAGCATAAGCTCTTTGAAGACGCACTGGCGCCTCTGTATCAACAGCCTGCATATTCGTCTTATGCCGACCTTATCAAGCGCGTAAGGGAAACAAACTAAAAAGGGTTAAAGGGGGAGGAGTGGAAGGTTCTTCTACTCCACCCTTTAACCCTTTATTAAAGGTGTGCCATGAAAGATCACAAAGACAAACAATGGGTTTATAACCATGACAGGAATGGCGAACAGGCAGCCTCCGGAGTTATCCGTAAGGTGCTTGCCTATTGCGATGCCATGATGTGCGTGGAAAATTACTTTGAAACCGGGGCAGTGGGGGCATTGCACAGTCATCCCCATACCCAGATTACCTATGTGGCTGAGGGACGGTTCTGTTTTACCATTGGTGATGAAACTAAAGAAGTGGCAAAAGGGGATACCCTGTTAAAGCAAGATGGAGTTAAGCACGG
Source organism: Treponema sp. (assembly GCA_031288975.1). Taxonomy (GTDB): domain Bacteria; phylum Spirochaetota; class Spirochaetia; order Treponematales; family Breznakiellaceae; genus JAITNP01. The sequence goes on from JAITQK010000039.1 coordinate 8,429, forward strand.
TTGTGTGTGTCTGGAAAAGGGTATACTGGTTGATTTCTTTACTCCCATGCGGGAAGACTTTGTGCAAT